>NZ_JAAGLN010000248.1 GCF_010548145.1 Streptomyces sp. SID10853 | reverse complement strand
CGCCGACTGCTGACCGTCGATGGCCGACTGCCCACCGCCGACTGCCCACCGCCGACTGCCCACCGCCGACTGCCGTCCGCCGACTGCCGTCCGCCGCCCGGCCGTCCGCCGTCCGTCTGCCGGCCGAGGCCCGCGCGGTCCCGCTCGTGGCTGCGGGCCCTCAAGACCACGTCCAGGTCTTGAGGGCCCGCATCTTCGTCCGCCGCTCGACGATCCGCTGTCGGTATCGGGTATCGGGTATCGGGTATCGGGTATCGGCGCGGCGTCGGCGTCAGGGGCGGAACGACATCATCTGGGCCGCGTCCGCGTGCTGCGGTGCGGTCGAGGCCGCGCCGTGGCTGTCGATGCTCAGGGCGAGTCCGCTGGAGCGGTTGACCAGGCGGTACTCACCTGTCGCCCGGGAGGGCCCGCCCGCCGCGGGGGACTTCACGACCCTCTGGAGGTACCACTGCGAGGTGGCCGCCGCCGCGCCGGCCGTGCCGAGCGAGACCGGCGCGCCCCAGGCCCGGCCCTTCGCACCGTCCGCGACGCGCAGCGGCCGTCCGTCGCCTCCGGTGACCGTGTAGAAGCCGTCCCCGGTGCCGGTGACCTTCCACTTCTGGGCCCTGTCGCCGGACAGCGCGAGCGGCCTGCCGTTCGCTGCCTTGATCTCCCGGGCCCCGACGCCGGCCGGGGAGGCGGGCAGCTCCGTCGTCGACTTGGGCTCGATGGTGATGTCGGCGTACTCACCCGTGTAGGTGTCGCAGGAGAACGAGCAGTACGAGCGGAACGTCCTGCCCACCACAGTGGATGTCGTCCTGGTCTCCGAGTCGAGGAACCACCGGTACCACGAAGCGTTCTGGTTCTCCGCGACGCTTCCGATGTCCACCCACTTCTGGGTGGCCAGGTCGTCCGTCGCGTAGAAGTGCAGCGGGGACTTGGAGTCGGTGGCCTGGGCGATGTTGTTCTGCGGGGTGCCGATGTACTTGCCCAGGTAGGCGCTCCAGGTGATGTTCATGACGGCCAGCTGAGAGTTGTCCGGCATGGCGCCCTGTGCGACCTGGTCCGCGGCCTTGCCGCCGGTGGACGGTTTGTACTCGTCGGCGGGCGCGGTGTAGCCGGTGCCGTTGCCGTCCGACGGGATGATGTTGGACTCCTCGCCGCCGGTGCCCGGCGACTGCCAGGCGCCGTCGTGCCACTTCCTCCACGAGGACGGCGCCATCTTCTGGGCGATGGGAGCGCGCGCCACATGCTGGTGCCAGATGCTGCCGCCGCCGGACTTGTTCAGCACCCGGTCGGCGTAGAAGACGTAGAAGTATCCCGAGGCGTTGTCCACGTACAGCCGGGGGTCGCCGTCGCCGTAGTCGTAGGTGTCCTTCGGGAACTGGCCGGTGTCGTCACGCTTCGTGCTGTACGGCGAGGTGATGACGTGGTCCTGGACCGACCAGGTCCTGCCCTCGTCCCGGGAGACGGCGTAGTCGATGCCGTCGTAGTGCATGCCGTCACCGAAGGGGCTCGGCGTGAACTCGTTGTGCACCAGGCCGTACCAGTCACCACTGGCCGGGTCGACCCACACGCCCGCCAGGTCGCAGTAGTTGGCATGGGCGTAGCTGGAGGTGTCCGGGGCCGGGGTGGCTTCCTTGCCGGTGGGGCTGGTGTCGCAGCGCCACGTCGTGTCGTCGTTGCGGTCCTGCGCGTTCGCGGGGTTCACCGCACCGGATATCGGATCGAGCTTCGCGGAGTCGAAGTCGGCGCCGCTGTAGAAGCTCCACGTGCGCGGGTCGTTCGCGCCGTACAGCGCGTCCGACTGCTGGTAGAAGAACCGGCCGTTCTTCGCGGTGAACACTCCGGCCGGAGTGTCGTCGGGATTGGTGTACTCGACGGGGGCACCGCCGGTCAGGCTGTACTTCGGACCGGGCGCCGATCCGGCGGTCCACTTCTGCGCGGTCTGCTTCGGGTCGCACGGGGCGAGCCCGACACGGGCGCCGTTCGTCACCTGTCCCTGCACCGCCAGGCACTTGCCTGACTTGGCGCTGTAGATCGTGCCGTCCGGCAGATACGCGAACTTCTGCTGGTTCACGCGCGCGCAGTCGTAGAGCTGGACGAGTGCGCCGTTGGCGTCGGAACCGCCGGTCACGTCAAGGCACTTGCCGAGCACCTTCGCCGTACCGTCGTCCGCCCAGCCGAACTGCTGGGCGGCGCCGCCGTTGCAGTCGAAGAGCTGGATGGCGGTGCCGTTCGCGTCGCTGCCGTCGGTGACGTCCAGACACTTTCCGCCGATGGTCACCGTCCCGGACGCTGCGGCGGCGTTCGCGGCGGGGACACCCACCACTCCGGTCGCCACTGCCATGGCGAGCGCGGACAGGGCCGCGAGGCCCGCCCGTCGTCCTGTTCTCTGCTTCACTGTTTCTCCCTTGAAGACATGCGGAATTGCAGGTATTGCGGGGGAACATCCGGAGCGTTTCGCCGAGAGAGCCCGCCGAGAGAGCCCGCCGAGAGAGCTCGCTGAGACAGCCTGCTGAGAGAGCCCGCTGAGAGAGCCCGTCGAGAGAGCTCAGGTCTTGATGTGGGCCACGAGCCCGTCGATGAACTCGGTCCAGTCGGCGCGTGTCGCCGGTTTGCCGGGGACACCGGGCCGGCTCTGCCACGGCAGCGGACCGTCCTCCCTGCGGTACTCGACGCCGAGTGCGTCCAGCCGGGCCAGATGGGGGCGCAGCCGTACGAGGAAGTCGTCGAAGTCGCGTCCGCCCCGGCTCCACAGTGCTTCCGCGACGGCGCACAGCCGTGGGAAGACGTAGTAGTCGACGGTCCGCGGCGAATCCATGTGCTCGGTCCAGATGTTGGCCTGGCCGCCCAGGATCCGGGCCGTCTCCTGTTCGGTGAGCCCGTCGGGGACCGGGTCGAAGGCGTACGCGTCCGCGAGCGTCAGCGGCACGGCGAACGGGATGGGCTCGCTCTCCAGCTCCGACTGCCGGTAGTCCAGGTACACCTGGTCGTCGGGGCAGGAGATCACGTCGTACCCCCGGCGTGCCGCCGTGCGGGCACCTGTCATGCCGCGCCATGAGGCGACCGCCACACCTTCCGGGACGGCACCCTCCAGGATCTCGTCCCACCCGAACACCCGGCGCCCGCGCGCCGCGATGTGCGCGCCGATCCGGCCGAGGAACCACGCCTGGAGCTCCTTCGAGTCACCGAGCCCGCGCTCCGCCATCAGTTCCCGGGTGCGCGGATCGGCGTCCCACTGGTCCTTGGGGCACTCGTCGCCGCCGATGCCGATGAAGCGGCCCGGGAAGAGGTCCATCACCTCGTCGAAGACCCCGAGGAAGAAGTCGAGTGTCGACTCCTCGGCGTTCAGGATGTTCGTGTTGATGCCCCACCGAGGGCTCGCCTCCAGCCGCTCTCCCTGTACGCCCAGTTCGGGGTAGGCGGCGATGGCGGCCTGCGAGTGGCCCGGGACGTCGATCTCCGGCATGACGGTGATGTGCCGCTCGGCGGCGTACGCGACGATCTCGCGCAGGTCGTCCTGGGTGTAGTAACCGCCGTGCGGGCGGCCGTCGTTGGGCGCGTCGGGCGCCGCGCCGAGCTGGGACTCGCGGCGCCACGACCCCACCTCGGTCAGCCGCGGGTGGCGCAGGATCTCCACCCTCCAGCCCTGGTCGTCGGTCAGGTGCAGATGGAGGGTGTTGATGCGGTGCACCGCCAGCAGGTCGAGGAAGCGCAGCACGTCGTGCTTGGGCATGAAGTGCCGGGCCACGTCCAGCATCGCGCCGCGCCAGCCGAAGCGCGGTGAGTCCTCGACGGTCACGTACGGCACAGCCCAGCGCACCCCGGCTGTTCCGGCGGCGCGGTAGATCTGGGGCGGCAGGAGCTGGCGCAGCGCCTGGCAGCCGTAGAACACACCCGCGGTGTCGCCACCGGTGATGGTGACACCACCAGGACCGCAGGCCAGCCGGTAACCCTCGGCAGGCAGGTCAGGATCCAGGGCAAGCGCCAGCGCGGAGCCGGCCGGGGCGGGCTCGGCCATGCCGGACACCGGCAGCGGAAGCCCCGTCGCCGGACGCAGTACCGACTGCAGCCAGCGGGCCGTCGGGGCCAGTTCGCCGGGCGCGGTGATCCGGGTGGACTCGGCCAGCGGGAACACACCGTCGCCCGGTACGGCCGAGCAGGGGAGGGGGAGGAGCATGGCGGGGGTCATCCCTTCACGGCGCCGGCGGACATGCCGGACACCAGCTTGCGTTGGATGATCAGGAAGAAGACGACCACCGGCAGCGAGAAGATCACCGAACCGGCCATCTGGCCGCCGAAGTCGGTGCCGGTGGCGGGGGTGCTGAACGACGCGAGCCAGACGGGCAGCGTGTAGTGGCCCTGGTCCTTCATGAAGGTGTAGGCGACCAGGTAGTCGTTCCACGCCGTGATGAACGCGAAGACGCTGGACGCGATCACACCCGGCGCGACCAGCGGAAAGAGGATCCGGGTCAGGGTCTGCCAGGTGGTCGCGCCGTCGAGCCGCGCGGCTTCCTCGATCTCGGCCGGAACGGCGATGAAGAACCCGCGCATGACCCAGATCGAGAACGGCAGCACCGTGGCCACGTACGCGAAGACCAGGCCGATATAGGTGCCCAGCAGCCCGATCTCGTTGAAGATCAGGAAGGTGGGGATGAGCAGCGCCGTGACCGGCAGCATCTGCACGACCAGGACCGACACCATGATGGTGCGCCTGCCGCGGAAGCGGAACCGGGACAGCGCCGCGGCGGCGAACGTCCCGAGGACCACGGCGAGCAGCACCGCACCGCCCACCACGATCAGGCTGTTGCGCAGATCGGTCAGGAAGCTGGTCTGGTTGACCGCCGCGTCGAAGTTGCGCAGCGTGGGCGATGACGGCCAGAAGTGCGGGGTCGGCGTCATCGCCTCCGAGCGCGGCTTGAAGGCCGTGTTGACCATCCAGTAGACAGGGAAGATCCACACGAGGCAGAAGACGACGGCGAGGCTGTTGTTCAGCCATCCGCCCCGGGGGCTGCCGGCCCGGTAACGGCGGTTGCGCACACGGTTGCTCACAGGTCCTCCCCCGATCGCAGCAGATTGCGGATGTAGACAGCGGTGATCCCCAGGAGGATCGCGGTGGTGATGACCGACAGGGCCGCGCCCTGGCCGATCCGGAAGGACACGAAGGCCGTCTTGTACGCGAAGATCCCGAGCGTGCTCGTCGCCGAGTCCGGACCGCCGGCCGAGACCAGCCAGATCTGGTTGAAGACGTTGAAGTCCCAGATCACCGACATGATCGTGACCAGCAGCAGGGTCGGGCGCAGGAACGGCAGCGTCACCGACCACCACACCCGCCACTCGCCGGCCCCGTCCAGCCGCGCGGCCTCCGGCAGCTCCACCGGAAGCTGGGTGAGCGCCGCGTACAGGGTCAGCGCGATGAACGGCACCGCCTGCCACACGACCAGCAGCCAGATCGACAGATACGCGAGCGAGGCGCTCTGCCCCCAGTCGGTATTGGTCATGTCGCCGAACACATGCACCTGGGTGAGCAGCCAGTTGACCACCCCGTAGCCGGGCTGGAACAGCCACTTCCACACCAGCGACGAAGCGACGTTCGGCATGGCCCACGCGAAGATCAGTACGACCGTCACCGTCATCCGCATCGCGGTGCGCAGCCGGGTGAGCAACTGGGCCATGCCCGTACCGATCGCGATGCTGCCCGCGACCATCGCCACGGTGAACAGCACGCTGCGCACCAGCGACTTCCAGAATTCCGGGTCCTGGAACATGTCGGTGTACTGCTGGACACCGACCATGCTGAACTCGCCGGTGAACAGGGTGCGCTGGTTGTAGTCCGTGAACGAGGTGAAGACCAGGAAGAGGACCGGGGCCACGCTGAAGGCGGCCATCACCAGACCGGCGGGCGAGAGCAGCCACACCACCGCCCACTGCCGCCGGCGCTTCACCGGCCGCTTCCGCGGTTCTGCCGTACGGTCCCCGGCCGGCGGCCCTCCGGCCGGCGTCCCCGCCACGGGATCCCGGTCACCGGTGGGACGGTCATCGGTGAGCAGGTCGCGGGCGCCGGAGGTGCGGGGGCGGCCTGTCTCGTCAGCCGGTCGCATTGAGGGCCTTGTCCACTGCCGTGTCGAAGACCCGGGCCGCGTCCGCCGGGGACTTCGTACCGGAAGCGACCTGGGAGAACAGGTGGTTGACCGACTTGTCGGCCTCCAGCGATGCCCACCTCGGGCTCGCCGGGGTGGCCCGGGAATGCAGCGCGGCCTCGAAGAAGCCCTTCTTGAGCGGGGTGGCCCGGCTCATGGCCTTCTGGTTCGCCTCTGCGCTGTTCGGGTTCCAGCCGTCGTGTCCGACGATCCACTTGTCCTGGATGCCGGGGCTCGCGGCGATCTTCATCCACTGGAGCGCCAGGTCCTGCTGTTTGCTCTTGGCCGCCACCCCCCACACGGCGCCGCCCAGCATCACCGGCTGCGCCGCCCCCGAGGCGCCGGGCAGCGGGAAGGAGCCCAGATCGGCGTCGGTGAGCGCGGGGTTGGCCTTCTCGATCTGGGCGATCTGCCCGCTGGTCGCGGTGATGGCACCCGCCTTGCCGTCGGCGAAGACCTGGAGCTGGTCGGGGTTCTGCGGGTCGGCGGTGCGGGATGCGGGCGCCGAGTACGCGTTCTGGAACTTCCTGAACGCGGCGAGACCGGTCTGTGCCTCGGCGGAGCTGAAGCCGCCCGTCCACTTGCCGCCCTTCTGCACGGCTATCTCACCACCCGCGTCCCAGACGAACTGCAGCCCGGCGGCCCAGTGCTGGCCCGGCAGATAGAAGGGCGAGAAGTCGGACGCCTTGTTGGCGGCCCCGACCTTCGTGAGGGCCGCGGTCAGTTCGGCGTAGGTCTTCGGCGCCTTGGTGACACCGGCCTTCCTCCACATCGTCTTGTTGTAGATCACCGCGCGCGCGGCGGCGAAGCCCGGCACGGCGTACAGCCTGCCGTCGACGGTCGAGGGGTCCGCGAGACCGGGGAGCCACTTCTGGCCCTGCCGGAGGTCCTTGGCGTACGAGGTCAGGTCCATCAGTCCACCGCTGGAGGCGTAGCTCGCGACCTGGGTGTTGCCGAGGTCCAGGACGTCCGGCGGGGAGTCGGTGGCCAGTGCCGTGGTGAGCTTGGTGGCGATGCCGTCCCAGCTCTGCGTCTCCATCGTGACCTTGGCGCCGGTCCTCTCCGTGAACTCCCGCTTCACCGCCTTGAGCGACTCGGGGGAGTAGTCGTCCTGCATGACCCAGACCGTCAGGGTCTTGCCGGTGCCCTTCGCGGCGGAGACCTTCTGTTCGGCGCCGCCGGAGCCGCCCGTTCCCGAGCCGTTGCAGGCCGTCAGAGTGAGAACCGAGGCCAGGCCGAGGACGCCGGCCGCGGCGAACCGTGAGTGTTTCATCGCAACTCCTGTGCGTAAGGGGGGGATCAGGCGGGGCGGGCGGGTGGGCCGCGGCCCGGGTCACAGCACCCCGAGCTCAGCGGCGAGCACCAGGCACGCACCGCCGAGCAGGGTCAGATCGGTGTCCCCGGCGAGGGAACGGATATCGAGGGACGTGTGGACCGGGCCCAGGGTGCGCGCCCTGACGACCTCCCGCGCGGCGTCGAGGAACTCGCCGTCGACCAGCTCGGGAGGGCCGGTCAGCACGATCTCGTTCAGGTTCAGGACGCTGATGATCGGGGCGAGCACGGTGCCCAGTGCCCGGCCCGCAGCCGCCCGCAGAGCGGGCCGACGACCGGCGTCGGCCTGCGCCAGGCGCCTGCGCAAGTGGCCCGCGTCGATGGCCAGATCGAGGCAGCCGCGCCGCCCGCACATGCACAGCTCACCGTCCTCGTCGACCGTGACGTGCCCGATCTCGCCCGCCGCGAACTGCTCTCCCTCGACCCGCTCGCCGCCGACGACCAGTCCCGCGCCGACGCCGTGCTCGATCGAGATCACCATCAGGTTCTGGGTACGCGCGCCCCGGAAGTGCAGTACCCCCAGTGCGGCGAGGTTCACGTCGTTCCCGACGTACGCCGGGATGCCGAAGCATTCGGACAGCTCAGCGGCCAACGGCAGGTCGGTCCAGCCGAGATGGGCGGCGAGGCGGATGATCCCGGAGTCGTCGATGATGCCCGGTGAGCCGACGCCGATCCCCAGCACCCGGCGGGGCGCCGCCTCGATCAACTCGGCGGCGAGCCTGAGCACCAGCTCGTGTGCGGCCGGCCCCAGGGCGTCGCCGAGCGGCACATCCCGGCGCTCGACCGCCTCGCCCCGCAGATTGAGCACCGCGCCACTGAACCGGTCGTTGTGCGACAGGTCGAGCACCACCAGGTTCACCGCGTCGTCCTCGATGCGTACGAGACTCGCGGGCTTGCCGAGCCGGGCGCCCTGGCGAGGGCCGATGTCGGAGACGAGCCCGTCCTCCTCCAGGTCCGCGACGAGCGCGGAGATCGTCGGCGCGGTCAGCCCGGACGCCCGCGCGATCTCCGAACGGCTTCTGGGGCCCCCGTGGTACAGGGTCGCCAGCACGAGCGACCTGTTGTGCACCCGGCTGTCCAGCGTGCTCGCCTTCGTCCGCTCGGGAGGCCGCCGCTGCAGCGCGGGAACCTGGAGCAGACTGCGCTGCGGACGGTGGGGCCCGGCGGGGGGAACGGCGGATTCGGCCATGGAATGGGGCTGCTTCCTAAAGGGTCTTTAATTAAGATGCTTTAGATAATCAGCCGCACCCTTGCCACCGTCAAGAGCGGCGGACGGAAAACTTTCGGCCGCGGCCGGACGCCCACTCGGGCCGGAGGCGGGGAAGTGCGCGGTGTGCGCCGGTCGATAGCCTGCGAGGGGAAGCGTCGGAGGGGGAGGTGCCGGGCCGTCTCAACTGGCTCGTCTCGCCCGAGGGCGACGACCTGAAAGCCCCCATCAGCGTGGCCGTCATCCGTCACGGATCCAACTTGGCTGTTCACAAAGCCATTCCCGCCAGC
Organism: Streptomyces sp. SID10853; assembly: GCF_010548145.1. Lineage (GTDB taxonomy): Bacteria > Actinomycetota > Actinomycetes > Streptomycetales > Streptomycetaceae > Streptomyces. The sequence continues at coordinate 1,029 of NZ_JAAGLN010000248.1, read as the reverse complement.
CCGCCGGCCTGGGACGTCATCCCGAGCGACCTCGTCAACGCCCAGTCGAAAGTGCTGGACGCTGCTGGCCGAAGCGCGGCGGACTGGCGGGCCGGCGGAGCAGAAGCTCCGACCGCCACCGAAACGGCGCGGGCGTCAGCCCCGGTCCGGACGCGTCCCCCGGTCATAGCGCGCCCGCCCCACCCCCGCCGCGACCGTCAGCGGGATCGTGAGGAGGGCGGCCGTCAGGAACAGGCCCCTGTACGCGTGGTGTTCCGCGGGGCCGGCGGCGATGGCGCTCGCCAGGGCGCTGCCGACGTAGAGGGCCAGGCCGAACATCGCCACACCGGTGGCCCGGGCCGTCGGGGACAGGCCGGTGGCCCAGGACTGGATCGTGGAGTGCATGAACGACCAGCCGCCGCCGAGCAGCAGCGTGCACACCACCAGCGCGGGCACCGACCGGCTGGCCGCCGCGAGGCCGAAGGCCAGGGCCATCTGCACCCCGCCGACCACCATCAGCCGCACCGGCGTCCAGCGCCCCACCAGCCGCTTCACCGTCTGGGCCGCAGCCATGGAGCCCACCCCGTACAGCGCGGACACCGCGCCGGCCAGCGTCGCCGACGACCCCTGGGCCTCCAGGGCAGGCGCGATGTACGTCAAAAAGCCCAGCAGGACCGCGCCTTCGAGCATGGCCACCGCCATCACGTACCACTGCCAGCGCGAGCGCAGCACGACCTTGAACGGGGCGAGCAGCGCCCCCGGTGCCGCACGCGGCGGCTCCGGCAGGCGGCGCAGGGCGACGGCCAGGTAGGCGGCGATTACGCCGGGCAGCGCGAAGACGAGACGCCAGCTCACGAAGTGCGCCAGGGCGCCGGCGACGACGGTCGCCACGGCCGTGCCCAGGGCGAACGCGGTCATCAGGAGCAGGACGGCGCGCCCGACCCCGCCGGGTGCGCGCCCCACTCCGACGACGGCGACGGAACGGGGCGAAAGGAGTCGCTGCACCGACCGCGCCTCAGCTCGCTGTTCGCGGGCGCGCTGGACGGCGAG
>NZ_JAAGLN010000247.1 GCF_010548145.1 Streptomyces sp. SID10853 | reverse complement strand
GCTGAGGGCGCGGGGACGGCCGCCGAGTTGCGCGCGCTCGGTGTGCGGGAGGGGACGACGCTGCTGGTGCACGCCGCGCTCGGCGGCACCGGACTGCGCGCGCCCGCGCTGCGCGACGCGCTCGTCGAGGTACTGGGCGGGGACGGGACGCTGGTGGTCCCGGCCTTCACCCCGGAGAACTCGACGACATCGAGCGCCCATCTGCGGCAGACCGCCGGGCTCACCGCGGACGCCAGGGCCCGTTTCCTCGCCACGATGCCCGCCTTCGATCCCGCCCGTACGCCCTGCCCCGGCATGGGCCGGCTGGCCGAATGCGTACGGAGCTCCCCGGGTGCGGTGCGCAGCGGCCATCCGCAGACCTCGTTCGCCGCGCTGGGCGCGCGCGCCGATGAGCTGGTAAAGGACCACCGGGCCGACTGCCACCTCGGTGAGGAGTCCCCGCTGGGCAGGCTCGCGGCCGCCGGTGCGGAGGAATTGATGATCAATGTGGGATTCGGTGTGTGCACCTCCTTCCATCTCGCTGAATACCGGATTCCGGATACCCCGACGCGGCTGTACCGGTGTGTGGTGAGAAGGGGCGGGCGGCGTGAGTGGTTCGAATACCGGGACATCGAACTCGACGACAGCGATTTCGAACTGATCGGAGCCGATTTCCCCCGCGCGAGCCTGCGGGAGGGGAAGCTGGGTAACGCGGCCGCCATGGTGTTTCCGATCAAGGAAGCTGTGCGGCACGCGAGGAACTGGATGACCGAAAAGCGGCGTTGATTGACCGAACGTCGACGGGGTGGAGACTCTTCGCTCCGGAATGATGTCTTCATGGACCACGGGGGGCCGAGTTGGCAGCAGCGGACGAGCCGAGAGCGGCGAACCACAGGCCGTATTTTTTTCTCAGCTATGCGCACACTCCGAAACACGGAGCCGTCGGGCCCGACCCGGACATGTGGGTCGAGCGGCTCTTCCGCGACCTCTGCGCCCATGTGATGGCCATGACCAACCTGCCCGCCGGGGCACCCGCCGGCTTCATCGACCGGGAGCTGCGGACGGGGGAGGGCTGGTCGGAGCGGCTCGGTGAAGTCCTGGCCACCTGCCGGGTCTTCGTACCGCTCTTCTCGCCCCGCTATTTCGGCAGCGAGATGTGCGGCAAGGAGTGGTACGCCTTCGCCCAGCGCGCCATTCAGCAGCAGGCCCGCAGCAACCGCCCCGCCGACGCGATAGTCCCCGCCCTCTGGGTCCCCGTGCCGCCGCACCAACTGCCGGGCCCGGCAGCGCGGTTGCAGTTCAACCACCGGGTCTTCGGCGAGCGCTATGTGTCCGACGGGCTCTACGGACTCGTCAAGCTGCGGATATTCGCCGAGGAGTACGAACGGGCCGTCTACGAACTGGCCAAAAGGATCGTGAGCGTCGCCGACTCGTCGGACATCGGCCCCTGCCGCCCCGTCGACTACCGCGCCATACCCAGCGCCTTCGGACCGCCGAGCGCGGGCCCGCGCCCGATGAAACTGACCGTCGCCGCGCCCACCCGCCACGATCTGCCCGACGGCCGGCACGCGGAGTACTACGGGGACACCCCGCTGGACTGGAACCCCTACCACCCGGCCTCCGCGCAGCCGCTGTCCCGGCTCGCCGAGGACCTGGTGCGCTCGCTCAACTACCAGGCCACCGTCACCTCGTTCGACGAGGAGGTCCTCCATCTCGACGGGAAGCAGCCGCCGTCGCGCCCCGAGGTGCTGCTCGTCGACCGCTGGGCCCTGCACGACGACGAACGGCGCCGAAGGCTCGCCGCCTTCGACTCCGAGCACCGCCCCTGGGTGAGCGTGGTCGTCCCCTGGAACCGCGACGACCACCAGAGCAGAGCCTCCGAGACCGAGCTCACCGGCCGTCTGGAGGACACCATGCCGTCCAAGATGCGGGAGGGGCGCGCCGCGTCCAGAGCCGCGGCCAAGGGCGTCCCGAGCATGGAGGCGTTCGGCCAGATCCTGCCCCAGGTGGTGGAGGCCGCCGCCCAGCAGTATCTGAAGCACGCCGTCGTCTACCCGCCGGGCGGCGGCGGCCACCACGAACGTCCCCGGCTCATCGGCCCGATGACGACCGAACAGGCCACCACCCGCTACATACCGGCTACACAGGATCTCGCGCTCGATGCGGAGGACACGGATGACGGCAGGGCGTGACGGACGCATCGTCACCTTCTATTCGTACAAGGGAGGTACCGGCCGGACCATGGCGCTGGCCAACACCGCCTGGATCCTGGCCGCCAACGGCAAACGCGTCCTCGCGGTCGACTGGGACCTGGAGGCACCGGGCCTCTACCGCTTCTTCCACCCCTTCCTCGACCCGTCCACGCTCGGCGCCACCACCGGGATCATCGACCTGATCACCGAGTACGCCTGGGCGGCCACCAGCCCCGTCCCGCGCCCCGACGACTGGCACCGGGACTACGCCCGTATCCAGCAGCACGCGGTCTCGCTGACACCGGAGACGCTGGGCTGGGAGTTCCCCGACGGCGGCACCCTCGACTTCGTGTCGGCCGGCCGGCAGAACCGCGAGTACTCGGCGACCGTCTCCACCTTCGACTGGGACAACTTCTACGACCGGCTCGGCGGCGGCCACTTCTTCGACGCGCTGCGCGACGACATGAAGGCCAACTACGACTACGTCCTCATCGACAGCAGGACCGGCCTCAGCGACATCGCCGACATCTGCACCGTCCATCTGCCCGACATGCTCGTCGACTGCTTCACGCTCAGCGACCAGTCCATCGACGGCGCCGCCGCGGTGGCCCGCCAGATCGACAAGCACGACGGCGGCCGGGGCATCCAGATCCTGCCCGTCCCGATGCGGATCGACGAGGGCGAGAAGGAGAAGGCGGACGCCGGACGGGCCCTGGCCCGGCTCCGGTTCGACGGGCTGCCACGCGGGCTCACCGGCGAGGAGCTCACCGCCTACTGGGGAGCCGTCGAGATCCCGTACCGCCCCTACTACGCGTACGAGGAGACCCTGGCCACCTTCGGCGACGAGGCCGGACTCACCAACTCGCTGCTGTCCGCCTTCGAACGGCTCGCCGCCGTCGTCACCGACCGGCGGATCACCTCGATGCCGCAGATCCCCGAAGAGGTCAGGCTGCGCATCAGGGACGCCTTCACCCGCCGCCGCCCCGCGCTCCCCGCCGATCTGCTGCTCAGCTATGTGGCGGAGAACCGGATGTGGGCCGACTGGATCGAGTCGGTGCTCACCCGTGCGGGCTTCCGGGTGGTGCCGCGCGACGTCTCGGCCGAGGCGCCGCCGTCCGGCGCGGAGGTGACGGCGGCCGACGGCGCGGCCCGTACCGTCGTCGTCCTGTCCAGCGCCTATCTCAAGTCGGCCCGCGCGGTGGAGGTCTGGCAGCGCTCGGCGGCCGAGGACCCCTCGGGGACCCGCAGGCATCTGCTGCCGCTGCGCGTCGGTGACGTACGGCTGACCACGCCGTACATCGACCGGAACCCGGTCGACCTGTTCCGGCTGGACGAAGTGCACGCCACCGCGGCGCTGCTGCGTGCGGTGGACCGGCCGGGCCAGGCGGTCGACGGGGTGGCGCCGGGGCCGCGCTTCCCGGGGACCGTCCCGAAGATCTGGAACGCGCCGGCCCGCAACTCCGGCTTCACCGGGCGCTCCCTGGTGCTCGAGCGGATGCGCGACCAGCTCGGCGGCGGCATGGCCGTGGTCCTGCCGCAGCCCCAGACGCTGTACGGGCTCGGCGGCGTCGGCAAGACGCAGGTGGCCCTGGAGTACGTACACCGCTTCATGGCCGACTACGACCTGGTCTGGTGGATCTCGGCGGAACAGACCGACGACGTGATCGCCGGACTCGCCGAACTCGCCGTCCGTCTCGGCACCCAGGGCGCCGACGACATGGCGTCCGCTTCCCAGGAGGCCATCGACCTGCTGCGCCGCGGGGTGCCGACCCCGCGGTGGCTGCTGGTCTTCGACAACGCGGACGACCCCGAGCAGGTGAAGCGCTTCTTCCCGCCGGGCGGCCCCGGCCATGTCCTGGTGACCTCGCGGAACCAGACCTGGTCGCAGTACGGGGACGCGCTGCCCGTCGACGTCTTCATGCGGGAGGAGTCCGTCGAGCACATCCAGCGCCGGGCGCCGGGACTCTCCGGCGAGGACGCGGCGCGGGTCGCCGAGGCGGTGGGCGATCTGCCGCTCGCCGTCGAGCAGGCGGCCGCCTGGATCGCCGAGACCGCCACCCCGGTCGACACCTATCTGGAACAGCTGGCCCAGGAGGCCGAGAGCGTCCTCGGGCTCAACCAGCCCGCCGGCTACCCCGAACCGGTGGCCGCCACCTGGAACGTGTCGATCGCCCGCCTCAAGGAGCGCTCGCCCGCCGCGGTCCGGCTGCTCCAGCTCTGCGCCTTCTTCGCACCCGAGCCGATCTCGGCGAAGCTCCTCTACAGCCGGGAGATGATCGACGCGCTCAAGCCGTACGACGCGACGCTCCAGGAGAAGCTGGTCCTCGGCCGGGTCATCCGGGAGATCGGCCGCTTCGCGCTCGCCAAGGTGGACCCGGTGGGCGGCTCGATCCAGGTGCACCGGCTGGTGCAGGCCGTGATCAAGGCGCAGCTCAGCCATGCGGAGCGGGACGACGCACGGCACGCCGTCCATATGATCCTCGCCGGTGCCAGGCCCGACGGTGACGAGCCCATAGACAACCCCGGCACCTGGCCCGACTTCGCCCCCATCTGGCCGCACCTCGGTCCGTCGGAGGCCAGGCTCTGCAAGGAGCCGGAGACCCGCAGGCTGATGATCGACCGGGTGCGCTACCTCTGGAAGCGCGGCGACTTCGTCACGGCCGCGGCCCTCGCGGGCGAGCTGCGCGAGGTGTGGCGCGAACGCCTCGGCAACAACGACCTGCAGTACCTCTACCTCCGCTTCCACCTCTCCAACATCCTGCGCTCCCGCGGCCGTTACGTGGAGGCCATGGAGCTGGACGAGGAGACCCTGCGGCGCCAGCGCGAGCAGCTCCCGGAGCTGGGCCCCTCGCATCCGCACACCTATATGACCACCAGTGCCCTGGCCATGGACCTCGGGGCGGTCGGTGAGTACAGCAGGGCCATGACGCTGGCTACCGAGGCGTACGAGGGGTTCAAGGAGATCTTCGACGAGTCGCATCCGAGGACCCTGGCCGCGGCCAACAACCTGGCGCTGAACCTGCGCATCTCCGGCCAGTACGCCCGCGCGCGCGAGATGGACCAGGACGTCTACGACCGGCGCACCGAAGTGCTCGGCCCCGCGCACCCGTACACCCTCTCGTCGGCGCAGAACCTCGCCCGCGACCTGCGCGAGGTCGGCAGGTACGAGGACTCGGTCGCGCTGCTCTCGCGGACGTACCAGATCTTCAAGGAGCAGCTGGGGCGGGCCTTCCCCGGTACGCTCGCGGCGGCCAAGAGCCTGGCCGTCTCGCTGCGCAGGGCCGGCCTGCTGGAGGACGCCAGGCGGCTGACCTCGGCCACCCGGGACCGGTACCGCGTCAAGTACACGGTGGCCAACCCGGACTGGCTGGCCTGCGACCTGAACTTCGCGGCCGACCTGTTCGCCGCCGGGGACGCGGTGGGCGCGCGGGACACCGCGCAGGCGGTGGTCGACCAGTACATGAAGATGCCGGGGGAGCGGCACCCGTACACCCTGACCGCCATGAACAACCTCGGTATCTACCAGGGGGCCTGCGGGGCGCTCGACACCGCCGAGTCGGTGCTCGCCTCCACGATCAGGGCGATGAGCGACGTACTGAACCCCCGCCATCCGCATGTGCTGTTCGCGACCGTCAACCTCGCCAATGTCACGGCCGATCTCGGCGACCTCCCCAAGGCCCTGGAGATCGAGCGCCGGGTGGTCGCGGCGCTGCGCGAGGTCGTCGGCGCCCACCATCCGGAGACGCTGGCCTGTGCGTCCAACATGTCGGTGACGCTGGACGCGCTCGGCCGCAAGGAGGAGGCGCAGCTGCTGAGGGCGGAGACCGTCACCGAGCTGCAGCGCCAGCTCGGTGACGACCACGACTACGTGGGGATCGCGGGCGACGCCCGGCGGTTCAGCCGGGACCTGGAGCCGCTCGTGGTGTGACCGCCGGGACCGTTCCGCGCGTTCCGGTCCTCACTCGTCCAGCAGCCAGTCGAGGATGCGGGGGAGCGCGTGCAGCGCGTCGAAATGCGCGGCGGCCGGTTCCAGGACGGCCGTCGCGCCGGGGATGCGCCGGGCGAGCCAGCGGGAGTGGCCGACGGGCGAGAAGACGTCCTTCACCCCGTGCCACAGCATGATCGGGCTGCGGATGTCGGCGGGGTCGAAGCCCCAGGGGCGGGAGAAGGCGAGCGCGTCGTCGATCCAGCCGTACGGTGAAGTGCGCAGCGCCTCCTGGTAGTTGCGCAGCAGCATGGCCCGTACGCCCGCGTCGTTGACGACTCTGCGGTCGGAGTCGGTGAGGTCGCTGAACAGCTGGTCGAGCAGGCGGACCGGGTTCTTCCTGATCTCCGCCGAGCGCGGGATGAGCCGGGCCGCCAGGCCGTCGGGGTCGTCGGACGCGCTGGTGTACTCCCGGACGTTGGACGCGGCCATGCCCTCGAACCAGTCGAGCCCTACGGCGTCCCTGGGGGCGAGCGTGACCAGGGCGGCGGCCCGGGTGACCCGGCCGGGCAGCAGGGCGGCGCAGGCGAGCGCGTGGGGTGCGCCGCCCGACCGGCCGGCGACGGCGAACTTCTCGATCCCGAGTGCGTCGGCGATCGCCCCGACGTCCTGGGCGACATCGGCGACGCTGCGTCCCGGCAGCCGGTCACTGCCTCCGTATCCCGGGCGGTCGAAGGCGATGAGCTGCATTCTGCGCTGGTAGAGCACCATGCCGCGCGGCGCGGGCCCCAGCCTGCTGCCCGGTGTGCCGTGCAGCAGGAACACCGGCCTGCCGTGCGGATCACCGAGGCGCTCCACTGTCAGATGACGTCCGTCCGGCGCGCGAACCCGCCCGCGCAGCCCCGGTCCCTCTGTGCCGTATGCATGCATCGTGTGCACTGGCATCCCCCTTCATTCCGATGATGACCCATCAGGGCGCTCTGCGGGGTGGGGAGTTGGTGGGAAAGTGCGGATACGGCCGGGAGTACGCCGCAATCCGGGCTCCCGGCGGTGGATAGCGGACGGCGGGCCGCCGGGTGTGGTGGTGATTTGCCCCTCCAGGTGACTTTGCTCCTTGTGCGTCCCCCTGGAGAACTCCCCATTCGTGAAAGGAGTGCGGGCGCCTTGTTGGTGTCGTGTGCCCGTCCTTGAGTCGACCTTGTGTGCGAGCTGTGACTGTCGGAATAGTGGGCGGCTCCATCCTCCGCTTCCGGTCACCCCACATGACCGGAAGCGGCCCCCACAGGAGGTCGAAGTTGAAGCACCGACGCATACCCAAGCGCCGAGTGATCGCGGCAGCGACCGGCGCCGCCGCGCTGATCGCCGCCGGCGTCACCTTCCAGACGGCCAACGCCAGTGAGGCAGCACCGGCATCCCCGGTGAAGACGCTGTCCGTGGCCGCGGCCGGGAACCTGGCATCGACGCTGACCCACAAGCTGGGCGCCGACGCGGCAGGCTCGTACTACGACGCCAAGAGCAAGAACCTGGTGGTGAACGTCGTCGACGAGGCGGCGGCCCAAGGTGTGCGCAAGGCGGGCGGCCGGGCGAGAGTCGTCCAGCACTCGATGGCCGAACTGACCGGCGCACGCAAGACCCTGGCCGACAAGGCATCGCTGCCCGGCACCTCATGGGCGGTCGACCCGGTCAGCAACAAGATCGTGGTCACCGCCGACCGCACCGTCTCCGGCGCGAAGCTCTCGAAGCTGAACAGCGTCGTCAAGGGCCTCGGATCCAAGGCCGAACTCAAGCACAGCGCGGGGGAGTTCAAGCCCCTCATCGCGGGCGGCGACGCCATCTGGGGCTCCAGTGCCCGCTGCTCGCTCGGCTTCAACGTGGTCAAGGACGGCCAGCCGTACTTCATCACCGCCGGGCACTGCACCGAGGCCGTCACCAGCTGGTCGGACTCGCAGGGCGGCTCGGAGATCGGCACCAACGCGGCCTCCGACTTCCCCGGCCACGACTACGGCCTGGTGAAGTACACGGCTGACACCCCGCACCCGAGTGAGGTCGACCTCTACAACGGCAAGACGCAGCCGATCACCAAGGCGGCCGACGCGACCGTCGGCATGGCCGTCCAGCGCAGCGGTTCCACCTCGCAGGTGCACGGCGGCACGGTGAAGGGGCTCGACGCCACCGTCAACTACGGCAACGGCGACGTCGTCAACGGTCTCATCCAGACCGATGTCTGCGCCGAGCCCGGTGACAGCGGCGGTGCGCTCTTCTCGGGCGACAGTGCGATCGGTCTCACCTCGGGCGGCAGCGGTGACTGCTCCGCCGGCGGCGAGACGTTCTTCCAGCCGGTGCCCGCGGCGCTGGCTGCCTTCGGGGCGACGATCGGCTGACGCTCCCGTAGCGGCACACTCCCGTAACAGCATCAGGGCCCGGCCCGTCCTCGTGACGGGCCGGGCCTCTGCCGTCCGCCCTCGGGCCCCGGGCGTCCCCCGCGGCCTCAGGCCCCGGGCGTCTCCCGCGCCGCCGGGGCGGTGGCGGGCCTTCCGCGGAACGTGGACATGGCGATCGTGATCACCGTGCCCACCACCGCCCAGCCGGAGAGCACCAGCAGCGGGCCGGTGACGGAGTTGCCCCTGAAGTACGCGATGGAGCGCGCCACCCAGGTCCCTGCGCCCGGGGGCAGCCAGGGGCCGATCGCGTGCCAGAACGGCGGCAGCATCGGCAGCGGGAAGGCACCGCCCGCGCTCGGGTTGCCCGCGATCACGACCAGCAGGACGGCCAGGCCGATCCCCACGATGCCGGTGAGTGCCTGCAGGGCGAGAGTGATCGCGCCGACCCCGAAGACGACCAGCGCGCCGAGACCCCACAGCCCCAGGACGCTGCCGGGCAGCGCGCCGAGCACCGGGCCGACGATGACCGCGCCGCCCAGGCCGCCGAGGACCGAGTAGAGCGCCATGGTGGTGAGCCTGAGCACGGCGCGCCGCCCGTTGGCGGCCCGGGAGCCCGCGCTGATCGCCAGGATCGACGCGCAGAGATAGCCGCCCACGCACCAGCCGACGACCAGGTAGAACGCGGAGAGCCCGTCGAAGTCCCGGGCCGACGCCGGCGCCACATCGACGGTGCGCACGCCGCGCCGCTGTGTCTTCTCCACGGCGCTGATGATCCGGTCCAGCGACGAGGACAGCACGGTCCCGCCGCCGGACGCGACCAGCAGGGTGTCCTTCGAGCCGCGGGGGCTGACGATCAGGGCGCCGTCGAGATCGCGGTTGAGGACCTTCTTGCGGGCTTCGGCGGCGCTGGAGACCGTGCGCGGGTCCAGCGGGCGGCCGGAGAGTCCCTTGAGCTCGCCGACCAGCCGCGGGCCGGCCTGCGCGGGCGCGACGACCCCGAAGGGGACGTCCTTCGGTTTGGGATTGTGCAGAGCCCCCACATAGGACGCGATGAACAGCAGCTGCAGCACCAGGGTGCCGATGACGAGCAGGGCCGCGCGGGGAGTGACGGCGGTCTTCATCTCGGCCAGGAAAGTCATGGCCCCACGGTCCGGCAGAGCGGGCGTTTGCGCAGGTGGGGCGGACCGAATGGCTGACACACCGTTAATCGCACAGGTATTCGAAAGTGGTCTATGGTGGAGAAGGGAGCCAGGAACGGACTTGATCATCGGAGCAGGAGGTGCGGCGGATGCCCGGTTTCACGCATCTCCACACCGTCTCGGGGTTCTCCCTGCGGTACGGGGCCTCCCACCCGGAGCGGCTCGCCGAGCGGGCCGTCGAACGGGGTATGGACGCCATCGCGCTGACCGACCGGGACACGCTCGCGGGCACCGTCCGCTTTGCCAAGGCGTGCGCGGCGGCCGGGGTGCGGCCCCTGTTCGGGACGCGGCTCGCGATCGGCGGCCGGGCGCGCGCCGACG
>NZ_JAAGLN010000246.1 GCF_010548145.1 Streptomyces sp. SID10853 | reverse complement strand
GCGCCGTGCCCCGCGCCCGGGAGCGGGGCCCACGGCCAAGGCCCCGTAGCCGGGCCGACGCCCGGGACCCACAGTCCGGCCCTCCACGACCGCCACCCACTCCCGCGCCCCATAGCCGCCCCCTAGCCGGCGCCCATATCCGCGCCCCGCACCCCGCGTCCGCGCCCCCGGCGGTCGGATCCGGCAGCCGGACCATCGGCCGTCGCGTTTTCACGTAACGCTGCGTAACACAATCGCAAAGAATGAGCGAGTCCGCGCGAGTCCGCGACCGCTCGGCACCCCGCCGCCCGCCCGCCGGGCGGCGGCTTCGCGACATCCCCGCCACGCACCCGCCGACAGCACCATGATTGCCTCAAGCCCCTTAGCGGAACTGCACGTTCTCACATCCCGGGCAGATACATGGTGACCGCATTTCTCCCAACTGTCCGCAGTGCGCCTGCCGTTCGCGGCTCCGGGCATAACAAGACAGTCACATCCTGACCTTCAACGGTCCGCACTTCCGTCACCTGCGCTTAGAGTCACGCCCAGTCACCGCGCCGCCGGGCGCGTCTGCAGCACGGCCCTGCACCAATCCAGTACGGCCCGGCGAGACCTACGGCGCCTCAGCAGAGGCGGCGGCGCCAGGGAGAGGATTCATCGTGCGACAGCGTTCGTTGCTCATACTCACCACCGTGCTGACCACAGGCGCACTGACACTCACCGCTTGTGGATCGCGCGACAACAAGGACAGCAAGGGCAGCAGCGACAGCAAGACCGAGGTCGTCATCGGCGTCGACGCGCCGCTCACCGGAGCGAACTCCGCCACCGGCCTCGGCATCCAGGGCGGCGTCAGGGTCGCCATCGATGACGCGAACAAGAACAACACCGTGCCCGGCGTGAAGTTCAGCATCAAGGCGCTCGACGACAAGGCCCTGCCCCCGACCGGCCAGCAGAACGCCTCGGCGCTCGTCGCCGACAACAAGGTCCTCGGCGTCGTCGGACCGCTCAACTCCGGTGTCGCACAGACCATGCAGCAGGTCTTCGCCACCGCCAACCTGGTCGAGATCTCCCCGGCGAACACCGCCCCCGAGCTCACCCAGGGCAAGAACTGGCAGACCTCGAAGACCCGCCCGTACAAGACGTACTTCCGCACCGCGACCACGGACGCCCTCCAGGGCGGCTTCGCCGCGCAGTACGCCGGGCAGACGCTCAAGAAGAAGAAGGTCTTCGTCGTCGACGACAAGCAGACCTACGGCGCGGGTCTCGCCAAGCTCTTCAAGTCCAACTTCCTGAAGGCGGGCGGCAAGCTGGCCGGCCAGGACCACGTCAACACCGGGGACAAGGACTTCTCCACCCTCGTCACCAAGATCAAGAACTCCGGCGCCGACATCCTCTACTACGGCGGCCAGTACGACGAGTCGCAGATCATCACCAAGCAGCTCAAGGACGCCGGCGCCCACATCCCGCTGATGGGCGGCGACGGCATGTTCTCGCCCACCTACATCAAGACCGCGGGCAAGGCGGCCGAGGGCGACCTCGCCACCTCGGTCGGTGTCCCCGTCGAGTCGCTGCCCGCCGCCAAGGACTTCATCACGAAGTACAAGGCCGCCAAGTACACCGGTGACTACGGGACTTACGGCGGTTACTCCTACGACGCCGCCACCGCCATCATCAAGGCCGTCGGCGCCGTGGTGAAGGACGGCAAGGTCCCGTCCGACGCCCGCCAGCAGATCGTCGACGCCGTCCAGAAGACGGACTTCGACGGCATCGCGGGCCATGTCTCCTTCGACAAGTACGGCGACACGACCAACAAGCAGCTCACTGTCTACCAGGTCAAGAACGGCGCCTGGAAGGCCGTCAAGAGCGGCGTCTACACGCCCGCCGGCTGACCAGGACCACCGCAGTGCACAGGCCGCGCGGCCACGACCTACCGGTCACCGCGCGGCCCGCAGTCTCCCATCGCTCACTTCCCACCCACATGGAGGCCATGCGGTGAACTCCCTGCCGCAACAGCTGGCCAACGGGCTGTTCCTCGGCTCGATGTACGGGCTGATAGCCATCGGATACACGATGGTGTACGGCATCGTCCAGCTCATCAACTTCGCCCACGGCGAGATATTCATGACCGGCGGCTTCGGCGCTCTGACGGTCTACATGTACGTGCTGCCCGACGGCACCTCGATGTGGATCGCCCTGCCGGCCATGCTCGTGGGCGGCGCCATCGTCGCCGTACTCGTCGCCGTCGGAGCCGAACGCTTCGCCTACCGGCCTCTGCGCGGCGCACCACGGCTCGCACCGCTCATCACCGCCATCGGCCTCTCCCTCGCACTGCAGCAGGCGGTCTTCAACTGGTACCCGGGCGCCGAGAACGCCCGCGTCTTCCCGCCCCTGCCCGGCGGCCCGTACCACCTCGGCTCCATCGACATCCAGAGCGGCGACCTCTTCCTGATCATCGCGGCCCCCCTCTGCATGGCCGCACTCGCCGTCTTCACCCGGACCTCCCGCACCGGCCGTGCCATGCAGGCCACCGCCCAGGACCCCGACACCGCCCAGCTCATGGGCATCGACACCAACCGCATCATCGTCATCGCGTTCGCCATCGGCGGCCTCTTCGCCGCCGTCGCCGGCATCGCGTACGGCTTCAAGATCGGCAACGTCGACTACAGCATGGGCTTCCAGGCCGGCCTCAAGGCGTTCACCGCGGCCGTGCTCGGCGGCATCGGCAACATCTACGGCGCCATGCTCGGCGGTCTCGTCCTCGGTGTCGCCGAAGTCATGGCCACCGCCTACATCGACCAGGTACCGGGCATGCAGCAGCTCGGCGGCCAGGCATGGTCGGCCGTCTGGGCCTTCGTCCTGCTGATTCTCGTACTGCTCCTACGACCACAAGGTCTACTGGGCGAACGCGTCGCGGACAGGGCGTGACGGACATGGACACCACGGACATGGACACCAACGAGGCCGGCCGGGCCAACGAGCCCGCCGGCGCGGCGCCGCTGATCCCGCTTCCGCTGACCGCCGCCCGCGCGGTCACCGCGGCGGGCGCCGTCATCACCATCGTCAGCGCCTTCCTCTCCTGGACCTGGAAGTCCGACTTCGCCGACGACCTGACCTACTCGGGGAACCCCTCAGGGCTCCAGTTCCTCGCGGTCATCGGCGGAGTCGTCACCCTCCTCTTCGTCCTCGGCCACGCCCGCGTACGCGGACTGCGCTGGCTCAACCCCAGCGGGGCCACCGCCCCGGTCTTCCTCGCGGCACTCGCCGCGTTCGCCGTCGTCTGGTACGTCGTTCTCGCCATCGCCTTCGAACTCGGCGGGCTCGTCAACCTCGACCCGGGCGGCTGGATCGCGGCCGTGGGCAGCGCACTCGCCCTAGTCGGCACCCTGGCACTGCCCAGGCCGGGCACCACGGCCAAGTCCTACTTCGCCAAGGCCGACCCGATCCCCGCCGCCCGTGCACTGCCGGCCTGGGGGCAGCGGGTGGTCATCACCGCCGCCACCGTGCTCGGCCTGATCGTCTTCACGTACGGCATCGGTGTCCCCGACGAACAGCCGGAAGTCTTCGTCTCGTTCGTCCTGCTCGTCGTCTTCACCGCCTGGGCCGCTTTCGGCGCCGGACTCACCGACCGCTTCTCCGAACTCAACGCCCGGCACAAAGGATTCGCCACCTCCATGGCCTTCCTCGCCGCGGCGATCTTCCCCTTCACCCAGAGCGAGGACCACAACGCCAACCTCGGCGTGAACATCCTCATCTTCGGCACCGTCGCCCTCGGCCTCAACATCGTCGTCGGCCTCACCGGACTGCTCGACCTCGGGTACGTCGCATTCCTCGGCGTCGGCGCCTACGCGGCCGCACTGGTCTCCGGCTCCGAGTTCTCCACCTTCTCCGGTGTCCAGTTCCCCTTCTGGGCGGCCGCCCTGACCGGAATGGCAGCCTCCCTGATCTTCGGCGTCCTCATCGGCGCCCCCACCCTGCGACTGCGCGGCGACTACCTCGCGATCGTCACCCTGGGCTTCGGAGAGATCTTCCGCATCGCCGTGAACAGCCTGGACGGCTCATCGGGCCCCGACATCACCAACGGACCCAACGGCATCCCCTCCATCCCCGACCTGGAACTCTTCGGGTTCAACCTCGGCGCTTCCCATGACATCGCCGGTTTCACCATCGGCCGCTTCGCCAACTACTTCTTCCTCATGCTGGTGATCACCGGACTCGTCGTCCTGGTCTTCAACCGCGCCGCCGACTCCCGTATCGGCCGCTCCTGGATCGCCATCCGCGAGGACGAGACAGCGGCCACCGCCATGGGCATCAACGGCTTCCGGGTCAAGCTCATCGCCTTCGCGCTCGGCGCCACCCTCGCGGGCCTCGCCGGTACGGTCAGCGCCCACGTGACCTACAGCGTCACGCCCGCCCCGTACCAGTTCGCCGGAGCAGCGCCGCCCAACTCGGCCTTCCTGCTGGCGGCCGTGGTGCTCGGCGGGATGGGCACGGTCGGCGGCCCGATCCTGGGTGCCACCTTCCTCTACCTCATCCCGGAGAAGCTCGGCTTCCTCAAGCAGTACGAACTGCTCGCCTTCGGCATCGCGCTCGTCCTGCTGATGCGCTTCCGCCCCGAAGGCGTCATCGCCAACCGGCGGCGCCAGCTCGAATTCCACGAGGACGGCGCACCCGGCCTGCCGGACCAACGGAAACCCGGCGACGACACCGTCCCCGCAGGCAAGGCAGGGGCGTGAGGAACGACATGACCACGCAAACGACCACGCAGGCCCCGGAAGCCACCGGCGCCCCCGTGCTCCGGGCCGAAGGCGTCATCATGCGCTTCGGCGGCCTCACCGCCGTACGCGACGTCGACCTCACCGTCAACGCGGGAGAGATCGTCGGCCTCATCGGCCCCAACGGCGCCGGCAAGACCACCTTCTTCAACTGCCTCACCGGCCTCTACGTCCCCACCGAGGGCAAGGTCAGCTACAAGGGCACCGTCCTGCCGCCCAAACCGCACCTCGTCACGAAAGCGGGCATCGCCCGTACCTTCCAGAACATCCGGCTCTTCGCCAACATGACGGTCCTGGAGAACGTCCTCGTCGGACGCCACACCAGGACCAAGGAGGGCCTCTGGTCGGCCATCGTGCGCGGCCCCGGCTTCCACCGGGCCGAGGCCCGATCCCGCGAACGGGCCACGGAACTCCTGGAGTTCATCGGTCTCGCCCACAAGGCCGGCCACCTCGCGCGGAACCTCCCGTACGGCGAGCAGCGCAAGCTCGAAATCGCCCGCGCCCTCGCCAGCGAACCGGGGCTGCTGCTGCTCGACGAACCCACCGCGGGGATGAACCCCCAGGAGACCCGCGCCACCGAGGAGCTGGTCTTCGCCATCCGGGACCGGGGCATCGCCGTCCTCGTCATCGAGCACGACATGCGGTTCATCTTCAACCTCTGCGACCGCGTCGCCGTTCTCGTCCAGGGCGAGAAGCTCGTCGAGGGAACGTCGGAGGTGGTCCAGGGCGACGAACGCGTCATCGCGGCCTACCTCGGAACGCCCTTCGAGGGTGCACCGGGGGACGAGGAGGTGGCCGAGGTCGAGGCGGCCGAGGCCCAGAGCACGACAGGCCCCACCAGCACTGCGGACACGACAAGCACCACGGGCACGACCAGTACCACCGGCGACACCGGTACCGAAGGAGACACCCAGTGACCGCTCTCCTGGAGGTCCAGGACCTCAGGGTCGCCTACGGCAAGATCGAGGCCGTCAAGGGAATCTCCTTCAGCGTCGGCGCCGGCCAGGTCGTCACCCTGATCGGCACCAACGGCGCGGGCAAGACCACCACCCTGCGCACCCTTTCCGGGCTCATCAAGCCGGCCGGCGGGACGGTCACCTTCG
The DNA here is from genome assembly GCF_010548145.1 of Streptomyces sp. SID10853. Classification (GTDB taxonomy): domain Bacteria; phylum Actinomycetota; class Actinomycetes; order Streptomycetales; family Streptomycetaceae; genus Streptomyces. The sequence goes on along the minus strand of NZ_JAAGLN010000246.1, from coordinate 4,163 downwards.
ACGGGAAGCCGCTCGCGGGCATCCCGGCCCACAAGGTCGTCGCCCTCGGCCTGGCCCACTCCCCCGAGGGCCGGCACATCTTCCCGCGCCTGTCGATCTTCGAGAACCTCCAGCTCGGGGCGTTCCTCAGGGACGACAAGGACGGCATCGAGAAGGACATCCAGCGCGCCTACGACCTCTTCCCGATCCTCGGCGAACGCCGGAAGCAGGCGGCGGGCACCCTCTCGGGCGGTGAGCAGCAGATGCTCGCCATGGGCCGGGCGCTGATGTCGCAGCCCAAGCTGCTGATGCTCGACGAGCCCTCCATGGGGCTCTCGCCGATCATGATGCAGAAGATCATGGAGACCATCGTCGAGCTCAAGTCCCAGGGCATGACGATCCTGCTCGTCGAGCAGAACGCGCAGGCGGCGCTCTCGCTCGCCGACCACGGCTATGTGATGGAGATCGGCCGGATCTCGCTCTCCGGCACCGGACATGACCTGCTGCACGACGAGTCGGTCCGCAAGGCGTACCTCGGCGAGGACTGACAGGACTGGCACAAGGCCCCGCACCAGACATGGCCCCGCACGGAGCAGGGCCCCGCACGACGAAAGCCGGACGGCCCGCCCCGCATATCTCCCGGGGCGGGCCGTCCGGCTTCTCACCGTCGTGGCGCTGGGTGCGCCTACTGCTCCTTGGCCGCCTTCTTCTCCTCGGCGTCCTCGATGACCGCCTCGGCGACCTGCTGCATCGACATCCGGCGGTCCATCGACGTCTTCTGGATCCACCGGAAGGCGGCCGGCTCGGTCAGCCCGTACTGCGTCTGCAGCACCGACTTCGCCCGGTCCACCAGCTTCCGCGTCTCCAGCCGCTGCGAGAGGTCCGCGACCTCCTGCTCCAGGGCCTTCAGCTCGGTGAAGCGGGACACGGCCATCTCGATGGCGGGCACGACGTCGCTCTTGGAGAACGGCTTGACGAGATACGCCATCGCTCCGGCGTCCCTGGCCCGCTCCACGAGGTCGCGCTGGGAGAAGGCGGTCAGCATCAGGACCGGGGCGATGGACTCCTCGGTGATCTTCTCGGCAGCGGAGATCCCGTCGAGGACGGGCATCTTCACATCGAGGATCACCAGATCGGGGCGGTGCTCCCGGGCCAGCTCGATGGCCCGCTGACCGTCACCGGCTTCACCGACGACCGCGTAGCCCTCTTCCTGGAGCATCTCTTTGAGGTCGAGGCGGATGAGGGCCTCGTCCTCGGCGATGACGACACGGGTCGTCAGCGGCGGGACGTGCGACTTGTCGTCGTCGGCGACAGGCTGGGGCGACTCGGAGGCGGTCACGGGGCTCCTTGATTCATGGCAGTACTGCTGCGAAGCAGCCTACCTACCTGCTGTGCGCTTCTGTTACCAGGTACACTTCTCACCGGCTACCAAGCCGGGTTGGCGCAATTGGCTGACGCGGAGGTCTCAAACACCTCTGTCCGAAAGGACATGTGGGTTCGAATCCCATACCCGGCACCATTCCGAAAGCGGATGTTCACGTTCTCGTGAATGTCCGCTCTTTGCTACTTGCAGGCACGCACCGTCACCCAGAGTGGTGACGTGATCTTCCACAGCGCAGAAGTCCGCCAGAAGGCGCTCGCCCTCCTCAGTTCCGGCGCCAGGGGCGCTGACGTCGCCCGTCAGCTGAACGTTCCTCGCGGCACGGTGTCGTACTGGCTCCACATGGACCGCTCCAAGCGGGGCGAGTGTCCGGGCTCGCACAACCCGATGTGTCATCGGTGCGATGGCGCCGATATCGACGAGGCGGCCTATGCCTACCTTCTCGGCCTCTACTTGGGCGACGGCCATATAAGCCAGTACTCCCAGCACCGCGTGCCGAACCTCATGATCACACTCGACGATTCCTGGCCTGGCATTCAGGACGCGGCCGAGGCAGCAATGCGCAAGGTGCTCCCGGACAATGCCACATGTCGGGTCCGTAAGACCGGCTGCCACAACATCAAGGTCTATTCGAAGCATCTTCCCTGCCTGTTCCCTCAGCACGGCCCGGGGAAGAAGCACGAGCGTAAGATCATGCTGGAGGGCTGGCAGCAGAGAATCGTTGACGCGAATCCGTGGGGATTCATCCGGGGGCTCATCCACTCGGACGGCTGCCGCATCACCAATTGGACCACTCGCCTCGTCAAGGGCGAGCAGAAGCGTTATGAGTACCCCCGGTACTTGTTCGCCAACAAGTCGGATGACATCCGAAAGCTGTTCGGTGACACGCTCAGCGCCGTGGGTGTCCAGTGGACAACGCTCGCACGCGGCAGCGACCCGTTCAACGTCTCCATCGCCCGACGGGCATCCGTGGCGCTCATGGATGCCAACGTCGGGCCGAAATACTGAACCGCCCTACTTCGGGGAATCGTCCTCCCCCACATGATGCACGCGGACCAGATTGGTGGAGCCCGCGACGCCGGGCGGGGAGCCTGCGGTGATGACCACGATGTCGCCCTTCCGGCAGCGGCCCGCCTTCAGGAGTTGTTCGTCCACCTGCGCGACCATTTCGTCCGTGGACTCCACATGCGGGCCGAGATAGGTCTCGACACCCCAGGTGAGGGTGAGCTGGGCCCGGGTCGCCGGGTCCGGGGTGAAGGCCAGTAGCGGGATCGGGGAGCGGTAGCGGGAGAGCCGCTTCGCGGTGTCGCCGGACTGCGTGAAGGCCACCAGCAGCTTCGCGCCCAGGAAGTCGCCCATCTCGGCTGCCGCGCGGGCGACGGCACCGCCCTGGGTGCGGGGCTTGTTCCGGTCGCTCAGCGGCGGCAGCCCGCGGGCGAGGATGTCCTCCTCGGCCGCCTCGACGATGCGGCCCATCGTCCGGACCGTCTCCACCGGGTACTTGCCGACACTGGTCTCGCCGGAGAGCATCACGGCGTCCGTGCCGTCGATGACCGCGTTCGCGACGTCCGACGCCTCGGCGCGGGTGGGCCGGGAGTTGTCGATCATCGAGTCGAGCATCTGGGTCGCGACGATCACGGGCTTGGCGTTGCGCTTGGCCAGCTTGACTGCGCGCTTCTGGACGATCGGCACCTGTTCGAGCGGCATCTCGACGCCGAGGTCACCGCGGGCGACCATGATGCCGTCGAAGGCCGCGACGATTCCGTCGATGTTCTCGACCGCCTGCGGCTTCTCGATCTTGGCGATGACGGGGAGCCTGCGCCCCTCCTCCTTCATGATCTGGTGGACCTCGTCGACGTCCTGGCCGCTGCGCACGAAGGAGAGCGCGATGATGTCGGCCCCGGTCCGCAGGGCCCAGCGGAGGTCGTCGGCGTCCTTCTCGGACATCGCGGGGACCGACACCGCGACACCGGGCAGGTTGAGCCCCTTGTGGTCGGAGACCATGCCTCCCTCGACCACCAGGGTGTGGACCCGGGGGCCGTCGACCGAGGTGACTTCGAGGGCGACCTTGCCGTCGTCGACGAGGATGCGCTCGCCGGTGGCGACATCTCCGGCGAGGCCGTCGTAGGTGGTGCCGCAGCTGCTCCGGTCGCCCCGGGCACCGGGGGCGACGGTGATGGTGAACTCGTCGCCGCGTTCAAGGAGTACGGGACCTTCGGCGAAGCGGCCCAGGCGGATCTTCGGGCCTTGAAGATCCGCGAGGATGCCGACGCTGCGGCCGGTCTCCTCAGCCGCCTTGCGGACGCGGTGGAAACGCTCCTCGTGCTCGGCGTAGCTGCCGTGGCTGAGATTGAATCGGGCCATGTCCATTCCGGCTTCGACCAGTGCCTTGATCTGGTCGTACGAGTCGGTCGCGGGGCCCAGGGTACAAACGATTTTTGCTCGGCGCATGATTCGAGCGTATGCCTTACCGATGGGTAAGTGATGGGTCACACATGACTACTCAACCACCTTTACATGAAAGGCTATTGACAACTGTTGAATTGTGCGCGGGGGCGCTCTGATGAGCAATTCCCGAAACCCGCGTGAAGGTCCTGCGGGGCCGGGTCAGAGTGCGGGTGGTGACATGGTGAATCGGGCGTTCACCTGTGCGTGAACGGTCTGGCGCTGGGGTTCGAGGTCGATGGCGCGTGGCTCGTCCGCAGCTCCCGGCGCCCCCGGCGCCCCGAACATGCGGCTGCCCGCGAAGCCGGAGGCCGGCGGGCGGGCGCCGTCCGCGCCGGGGTCGGCGAGCTCGACGAGG
>NZ_JAAGLN010000245.1 GCF_010548145.1 Streptomyces sp. SID10853 | reverse complement strand
GGCAGCGCAGGTGCCGATGCCGGAGCGGGCGCCGCCGAAGGATCCGCCGCCGCCGAAGGCCCGGGCGCCACCTCTTCGGCCAAGGACTCCCGTGCGGCGGCCCGCTCCGTGGCCGCCTGGGCGAAGAGGTCCTCCTGCGTGAAGTCCGCGAGGCCGGTGACGCCCACCCCGAGCAGCCGCACCCCGCCCGTGGTGTCCACGGACTCCAGCAACCGCCCAGCGGCCTCCCGTACGACCTCCGGGTCGTCCGTGGGCCCTCTGAGCGTCTCGGAGCGGGTGAGCGTGGAGAAGTCGTACCTGCGGACCTTCAGCACCACGGTCCGCCCCGACCGCCCGGCCGCCCGCAGCCGCTCCACGCACCGGCCCGCCAGCCGCACCACCTCGGCCCGCACCCGCGCCCGGTCGTGCAGATCCACATCGAAGGTGTCCTCGACGGAGACGGACTTGGCGTCCCGCTCGGAGACCACCGGACGGTCGTCGTGGCCGAGCGCCATCCGGTACAGAGCGGCGCCGTGCGCCTTGCCGAGCAGCCGTACCAGCTCGTCCTCACCGGCCTCGGCCAGATGGGACACGGTGGTCATCCCGGCCCGGCGCAGATGCTCACCGGTCGCGGGACCGACCCCGGGCAGGATCCGTACGGAGAGGGGCGCCAGCAGCTCCCGCTCGGTGCCGGGCTCCATCAGGACCAGGCCGTCCGGCTTGGCGCGCTCCGAGCCGATCTTCGCCAGCATCTTGGAGCCGGCCAGCCCCACCGACCCGCTGAGCCCGGTGACCGCCAGGATGTCCCTGCGCAGCTGCTCACCGGCCCGGCGGGCCGACAGCGGACCGTCGGCGACCCCGCCCGCCTCCAGGTCCACGAACGCCTCGTCCAGGCTCAGCGGCTCGACCAGCGGCGAGAGCCGCCCGAGCAGCTCCATGACCTGACCGCTGACCTCGCGGTAGAGCGCGAAGCGCGGCACCAGATAGGCGGCGTTCGGACAGAGCCTGCGGGCCTGCGCCATCGGCATCGCCGAATGCACCCCGAACCGGCGTGCCTCGTACGAGGCCGTCGACACGACGCCGCGCGGTCCGAGCCCGCCGACCACCACCGGCTTTCCGCGCAGGCTCGGCTTCGCCGCCTGTTCCGCGGCGGCGAAGAAGGCATCCATGTCCAGATGCAGGATGGTGGGCGCGGCTCTCACACCAACGATGCTGCCTCACGGCACTGACAATCGGGCCCCCGCAGCGCGGGAGCCCGTCAGACGGCGCGGTTGCGGCGCCGGGCCAGCTCGTCGGCCGGGTTGTGGCCGATGAGGGTCTCGCCGGTGTCGACCCGCTCGCCGTGCAGCTGTGACAGGGCGCTCTCCACGTCCCGCCACACGACCCCGACGGCGATCCCGAAGATCCCCTGGCCGCCCTGCAGCAGTCCGACCACCTCGTCGGGCGAAGTGCACTCGTACACCGTCGCGCCGTCGCTCATCAGCGTCATACGGTCGAGGTCGCGCGCCCCGCGGTCTCTGAGGTGGTGGACTGCCGTCCTGATGTTCTGGAGGGCCACTCCGGTGTCCAGGAAACGCTTCACGATCTTGAGGACGACGACGTCCCGGAAGCTGTAGAGGCGCTGGGTCCCGGACCCCTGAGCAGGGCGCACGCTCGGTTCGACCAGTCCCGTACGCGCCCAGTAGTCGAGCTGCCGATAGGTGATACCCGCCGCCGCGCAGGCGGTCGGCCCCCGGTAGCCGACGGTGTCGGTCGTCGTCCCGGCCGCTGAGCCGTGAAGCGGATACGGCACTCCGTCGCCCGGACCCAGTCCGGGGAAATCCCCTGCCATATCTTCGCCGGTGCTTCTCACGCCGACCTCCGTCCTTGAACTGCCCACTCGACGGTAGGCAGTCACTTGGGGTGCGTCAACGATCGCCACACTCGGCACGCCGAGTGATAATCACCCTAGGAGTGGTTTCGCGTACCTCTCTTCGGGGAACGGCTTGCCGGATGCGCTCACGCTCCGGACGGCGTGTCACTGGCTGTTGGTCCCGAAATCCTCCGGAGAGATCTGGTCGAGGAACTCGCGGAACTTCTCCACCTCGTCCTCCTGCTCGTCCGGGATGGCGATTCCCGCGTCGTCGAGCACCCCGTCACTGCCGTAGATCGGCGTCCCGGTGCGCAGGGCGAGCGCTATGGCGTCGGACGGCCTCGCACTCACCTCGACCCCGCTCGCGAAGACCAGCTCCGCGAAGAAGACCCCGTCCCGCAGGTCGGTGATGCGGACTTCCGTGAGCTCCTGGCCGACCGCTTCGAGGACATCCTTGAAGAGATCATGGGTCAGCGGCCTCGCTGGAGCCATGCCCTGCTGGGCGAAGGCGATCGCAGTCGCCTCACCAGGGCCGATCCAGATAGGGAGATACCGGTCGCCTCCCACTTCACGCAGGAGCACGATCGGCTGGTTGGAGGGCATTTCCACCCGGACACCCACAACGTCGAGCTCGTTCACACAGCAACCCTAGGACGTGCCCGGCAGGTTTGGGTAGTCGGGCACCGCCATGATCAGTACAACCGGACCCGGAGAGAGGTCTGTACGAGGGCCGCGTGCAGCCGCACGGTCAGTGCTGCCAGGTCCTTCGTGGTGGTCTCCGCGTCCGCTCTGGTCTGCGGATTGCGGTTCAGCCGAAGGGGGGCGACGACCTGCTCGATCAGCCCGGACTCGCGGTCGGCGGCCGCTTTCATGGCGCGCAGATGCCGCGGCTCAAGCCCGAATCGGCCCAGCTCCGCCACCAGCCCCGCCACATTCACGGCCTCCGCGTCGTATCCGCCCTCCGGAAGCGGCGCCAGCAGGCCGTACGACTCCCACTCCCCCAGCTCGGCAGCGCTGATCCCGGCGGCCGCCAGCAGCTCGTCCCTGCCCACCCTGGAGGCCGTGGGGCCGTCGGCACGCTCCGGCGGGCCGTCCACGGGCTCGCGGACGGCACCGGGCGCGGGGAGCTGGATCTGCTCACCGCGGCCCAGTGCGTCGAGATGGTCCCTGATGACCTTCAGCGGCAGATAGTGGTCGCGCTGCATGCGCAGGACCTGGGCCAGCCGCTCGACGTCCGCGGTGCCGAACTTCCGGTACCCGGACGACGTGCGCTGCGGCTCGACCAGTCCTTCGGCCTCCAGGAAACGGATCTTGGAGATCGTGACCTCGGGAAACTCTTCCCTGAGCAGATTCAGGACCGTACCGATACTGACCAGCCGGTCGTCCTCGGTGGCGGTGCCGTCGCCGGCACCGCCCGTCGATGATTGCCGCATGGACCTTCCCTGACGGGTCACACGCCCCGCTGGCTCGCGTAGAAGACCAGCCGGTACTTGCCGATCTGCACCTCGTCACCGTTGGCGAGCACGACGGTGTCGATGCGCTCACGGTTGACGTAGGTGCCGTTCAGGCTGCCGACGTCCGAGACGGTGAATCCGCCGTCGGCGTTCCTGCGGAACTCCACATGCCGCCTCGACACCGTGACGTCGTCGAGGAAGATGTCGCTCTGCGGATGGCGGCCGGCCGTGGTCAGATCGCCGTCCAGCAGGAAGCGGCTGCCCGAGTTCGGACCGCGGCGGACCACGAGGAGCGCCGAGCCGAGGGGCAGGGCGTCGACGGCCGCCTGGGCCTCGGGGGAGAGCGACGGCGAAGCGGTCTGCCCTGTCACCTCCGCCTCGTACGCCTCGAGCCCCGAGATGGAGATCGTGGACGTCGTCTCCGAGGGCCGCTCGGGCACCCCGGCGCGCAACGGCGCTCCGCAATTGGAGCAGAACCGACTGTCCTCGGCATTGCGGTGGCCGCACCTCGTACACACCGGCATGGACGCATCCTCCTGCCGCGACTGCCCTGCGTGGGCGTTGGTTGCGTACGGATCGGAGGACAACCCTCGACCCGTACTTGAGGTTGATGCTTCACCAAAACCTATGCGGCTCTGGCCCGCAGGGTCAACAGACGACGCACCCTGATCACCCGAAATGTCGTGACCGGACCCGCCCACCTCATCGCGGAACAGCGGGCGGTCTCCGCCCTGGTCCTCGCCCTCCATATGACGTGGGGCGCGGTGTCGTGCGCTGTCCTCACGTGCACTCTTGCCGAACAACTTCCCAAACAACTTCACGGGCGATTCCCCTTGACCGAAACAGACCCGCCCGTGGGGCAGGACGAACTCTCAATGAACACACCTGCCGAAGCGGACATCCTTACAACGTCCGTACCCCCCAGACAGTTTCCACCACGCGCCCCGCTATTGGTGCGCCGACCCCCCGCAACCCCGTGCCCTTGTCCCGCGGCCGTCACGCGCCCCCGTCTCACTGCGCCGAGGACCGAGCGTAGTCAGGCCGCTTCGCCGGTCGCAAGGCGTCCACAATGATCTTCTGCTCAGGCGTCACAGTGGCTGTGGCCTGCTCCTTCTCCAGAGTCTGCACCACTCCGCCCGGAATATTCAGCGCAGGCTCCAAGTCGGTCGGTTTCCCGATGACCTTGAAGGTGTACGGAGCGCTGATCTTCTCGGTGTCCACCTGGATCCGGCCGCCCTCGTCGGTGAAGTAGGTGTCCCCCACGACCCGGACGCCGTTGACCTGGATCGCCTCGGCGCCGGCCGCCCGCAGCTCCTGGACGGTGTCGAGCAGCATGTCCGCCTGGACCGTCTTGTGCGGGTCGTTGACGAGCAGGGTGATACCCGGGCCCTGGGCCGCCACCGTGCCCGCCAGGATGCCCAGCTGACGCGCCTTCTCGCTCGTCTGCTTGCGCGCCTCCTCGGCCTGGTCCGAACTGCTCTCCAGCTCGGTCCGCTGGCTCTGCAGCCGCTGCTTCTCGTCCTCGATGCGCTGGGTGCGGTTGTCGAGCTCGTCGAGGATGCGTACCAGGTCCTCCTGGCGTGCACCGCGCAGCGGACTGTTGTCGCTGTTGGAGCGGACCTGGATGGCCAGTCCAAGACCCAGTACGAACAGCAGCAGGGCGACGATGAGTTGAGCTCTGGTGACCCGCGGCGGCCAGAGCGCGGCGATCAGCCGCTGCCGTCCGGCCTGCTTCGGCTGCTCGGCCGGAGTGGCTCCTGAAGCGTCTCCTGCCGGGGCCTGCGCGGGCGTCTCATCGGGCAGGGCCCCTGGGAACCGGCCGGGCCTGCGGCCTGGGCCGCCCTGCGGGCTCTGGGGGCCGGTCGGGCGCTGCGGTTCAGGCGGGCTCTGGGGATCGGGCGAGCCCTGCACCTCACCAGGGCCCTGCGGGTCGGGCGGGTTCTCTTCGTTGCTCATCGGTTCGTCACCCATCGGACTCACGCCCGGAACACATGCCTGCGAATGGCCGCGGCGTTCGAGAAGATACGGATGCCGAACACGACAACGACACCGGTCGACAACTGGGCGCCGACGCCCAGCTTGTCGCCGAGGAACACGATCAGCGCGGCCACCACGACATTGGAGAGGAAGGACACGACGAAGACCTTGTCCACGAAGATCCCGTCGAGCATGGCCCGCAGACCGCCGAAGACCGCGTCGAGGGCGGCCACGACGGCGATGGGGAGGTACGGCTCGACCATCGCCGGCACTTCGGGCCGGACCAACAGTCCGACCACGACTCCCACGACGAGGCCCAGTACGGCGATCACGATGTGCCCTTCCCTGTGTCGGCCGCGCCCTGGTCGGTGCCGGCGGCCTTCGGCTTTGCTGTACGTACGATCAGGCTCGCGGCGGCCGGAAGGCGCACGTCGGCCTGGTCGGAACTGCTGGTGCGGATCGAGTAGCTGTCCTTCAGGACCTTCAGGTACTGCCCGCCGACACTGTCGTCGAATTCGCTGAGCAAGTGCTTCCCGTCCCCCACCGCGAGCACCGTGTACGGCGGCACCAGCGGCCTGTTGTCGACCAGTATGGCGTCACCGGCGGCGCGGATCGCCGACAGAGCCGTCAGCCGCTGGCCGTTGATGGCGATCGCCTCGGCGCCCGACTGCCACAGCGCGTTGACGAACTGCTGCATGTCACGGTCCCGCACCCGCCCCGTGTCCGAGAACCCGGGGCTCTCACGCGGCCCGCCCCCGTCGCTCTGTTCGCTGTCCTTGGCGTCGTCGATGACCAGCTTCACCCCGGGACCGTGCACCGCCGTCGCGCCGGACAGCAGCGCCACAAGCCCGCCCTGATCGCCCCCGTGCTGCTGGAGTGCCTTGCGCTGCTGCTCGCCGACCGAGTCACGCAGCCCGTCGACCTTCTTCTGCTGCGCGTCCGCGGACGAAGTCTCCGACTCGATACGGTCGATGAGCTCCTGGCGTTCCTTCGCGACGACCGGCGCGGTCACCCTGGCCTGCGCGGCGCCGACGGTGACGACGACCGCCGCGAGCACCAGCCCAGCGGCGAGACCGAGCTTGGCCCGCAGGGAACGCGGCATCCCCGCACGGCCTTCGGCCCGCCGCCGGGCGGTCGCCTCGGCGTAGCCGTCGTCGAGGCTGTGGTCCATCACGTTGTTGAGCAGCGACATCGACGCATCGGGGCGCGCGGACGGGGTGGCTCCGCTCCGAACGGGAGGCTGCTTCGGCATGCCGCACATCGTCGCACGTCCCCGCCGCAGCCTCCCAATGGCCCCGTCGGTGGGCCGTACGGCTCGCACTCGCGCCGCACGGCCCACTGTCAAGACACCATCGCGCCCCCGCTACGACGTCACTGACCTGCACCGTCCACAATCGCCGACCACTCGTCGAGCAGCACCTGGGCGGACGCGTCGTCCGGTCCTTCCGCCCACAGATGAGTGACAGCCTCGGCCGGAGCCGGCAGCACCATCACCCAGCGTCCGTCGGGGTCGACGACCCGCACACCGTCCGTGGTGTCCACGGACCGGTCGGCCGCCGCCTCCACCACCCGGCGCATGACAAGGCCCTTGACGGCCCAGGGGGTCGCCAGATCACGGCGGAGCACATGCGCGCGCGGGATACGCGCATCGATCTGACTGAGCGTCAACTGTGTACGGGAGACCAGGCCGATCAGCCGGACGAACGCCGCGGTGCCGTCGAAGACACTGCTGGACTCGGGGATGATGAAGCCACCGCGCCCGTCGCCGCCGAAGATCGTGGAGTCCTCGCGGCCGACCCGGGTCAGGTCGTCCGGTGATGTGGTCGTCCACTCCACCTGGGTGCCGTGGTACGCGGCGACCTGTTCGGCGATCCTCGTGGTCGTCACCGGCAGCGCGACGCGCCCGCTGCGCCGCTCGGCGGCGATCAGGTCCAGCATGACCAGCAGGGCCCGGTCGTCCTCGATGATCCGTCCACGTTCGTCGACGAGGGAGAGCCGCTCGCCCACCGGGTCGAAGCGCACTCCGAACGCGGCCCGCGCCGATGCCACGATCTCGCCGAGCCTGACGAGCCCGGCGCGACGGGTGTCCGCGGTCTCCGTGGGCCTCGACTCGTCGAGCCCCGGATTGATGACGAGCGCGTCGACACCGAGCCGTCCGAGGAGGCTGGGCAGGACGAGCCCTGCGCTGCCGTTGGACGCGTCGACCACGACCTTGAGCCCGGCGTCGGCGATGCCCGTGGTGTCCACGTTACGGAGGAGGGAGCCGGTGTACGAGTCGAAGACGCTCGCCGGGAAGTGCAGGTCCCCGATCTCACCGGGGAAGGCACGCCGGTACTCCTGGCGCGCGTACACCCGGTCCAGCTTGCGCTGCCTGCCCTGCGAGAGATCAGCGCCCCGCTCGTCGAAGAACATGATGTCCACGGAGTCGGGCACACCGGGCGAAGTCCGGATCATGATGCCGCCCGCGCTGCCACGAGCGGTCTGCTGCCTGGCCACCGGCAGTGGCACGTTCTCCAGGTCACGTACGTCGATGGCGCTGGCCTGGAGGGCGGAGATCACCGCACGCTTGAGGGCACGCGCACCACGTGAGTGGTCACGTGCGGTGGTGACCGTGGAGCCCTTCTTCAACGTGGTGGCGTAGGCGCCGGCCAGCCGTACGGCCAGCTCGGGGGTGATTTCGACGTTCAGGATTCCGGAGACTCCACGAGCGCCGAACAGATGTGCCTGCCCGCGGGACTCCCAGATCACCGAGGTGTTGACGAAAGCGCCGGCCTCGATGGTCTTGAACGGGTAGACCCGCACATTGCCCTGGATGATGGATTCCTCACCGACGAGGCACTCATCGCCGATGACGGCGCCGTCCTCGATGCGGGCGGCCCGCATGATGTCGGTGTTCTTCCCGATCACACAGCCACGCAGATTGGACTGCTGGCCGATGTACACGTTGTCGTGAATGACGGCCTTGTGCAGGAAGGCGCCGGTCTTGACGACCACGTTGGATCCGACGACGGTGTGCTCCCGGATCTCGACGCCCTCTTCCACCTTGGCGTAGTCGCCGATGTAGAGCGGCCCTCTGAGCACGGCGTCGGGGTGCACTTCAGCGCCTTCGGAGACCCACACGCCGGGAGAGATCTCGAAGCCGTCGATGTCCACGTCGACTTTGCCTTCGAGGACGTCGGCCTGTGCCTTCACATAGCTCTCGTGCGTGCCCACATCTTCCCAGTAGCCCTCGGCGATATAGCCGTAGACCCGCTTCCCCTCCTTCATGAGCTGGGGGAAGACATCACCGGACCAGTCGACCGATACGTCCGCTTCGACGTAGTCGAAGACTTCGGGTTCCATCACGTAAATGCCCGTGTTCACGGTGTCCGAGAAGACCTGGCCCCAGGTCGGCTTCTCCAGGAAGCGCTCGACCTTTCCTTCCTCGTCCACAATGGTGATGCCGAACTCCAGCGGGTTCGGCACACGGGTCAGGCACACCGTGACGAGTGCGCCCTTCTCCTTATGAAAATTAATGAGGTCCGTCAGGTCGAAGTCGGTGAGCGCATCCCCGGAGATCACCAGAAAGGTGTCGTCCTTCAGCGCCTCTTCCGCATTCTTGACGCTTCCTGCGGTGCCGAGCGGCTTCTCCTCGTTCGCGTAGGTGAGCTCCATACCGAGCTCTTCACCGTCGCCGAAGTAATTCTTGACGAGGGATGCGAGGAACTGCACGGTGACGACGGTTTCACTGAGCCCGTGCCGCTTCAACAGCCGCAGCACATGTTCCATGATCGGTCGGTTGACCACCGGCAGGAGCGGCTTGGGCATACTTGAGGTCATAGGGCGAAGACGTGTGCCTTCGCCACCAGCCATCACGACGGCCTTCATGTCGGAAGCGCCCTCCTTGAGATGTCGACAGTCCAGCCGACTTCACCCGTCCGGTGAGGACACTCGGGCGTCATACGCAAACCGGCCACGCTGCACGGTGCGCATCGACGAGTTCAATCGGCTGCTACATCCGCCTTCACGAGCCGACGGACTTGTACCACATACAGGATTCCTGCCCACCAGTAGAGCGTTGTACCCCACCCTGCGAACGCCCATCCGAGAATCGACGCCAGGGTGCTCAGCCAGCCGCTGCCGTCGCTGAGCAGGAGCAACGGGAACGCGTACATCAAGTTGAAGGTAGCCGCCTTCCCCAGAAAGTTCACCTGGGGCGGCGGATAGCCGTGCCTGCGCAGGATTCCCACCATGACCAGAAGCATCAGCTCACGGGCCAATAGTGCCGCGGTCAACCAAATCGGCAGAATCTCCCGCCAGGTCAGGCCGACCAGCGTGGAGAGAATGAAGAGTCGGTCAGCGGCGGGGTCGAGCAGCCGTCCCAGGTTGCTGATCTGGTTCCAGCGGCGGGCGAGCTTGCCGTCGAGATAATCGCTGACACCACTGAGCATCAGCACCAGCAATGCCCAGCCGTCGCTCTTGGGCCCGCCGAACTCGGGCCGGAGAATCAGCCACAGGAAAACGGGCACACCGACCAGGCGGGCCATGCTGAGGATGTTGGGGATGGTGAGTACCCGGTCCGTCTGAACACGGGTCTCCTGGACCTCCACCCGGGGGCCTCCTGTGAGGAACGTACGAACGATGCTTCCTGACCTTACCCTCAGCCGGGGCCGGCCAAGGCACGGGGGTCGACGCGGCCTTGGGCCTGCCGTGAACTGCACGTGGACGCAGAAATGCCTCAGCCCCGGACCATAACGGTCCGGGGCTGAGGCTAAAAATTGTTCGGCGGCGTCCTACTCTCCCACAGGGTCCCCCCTGCAGTACCATCGGCG
>NZ_JAAGLN010000244.1 GCF_010548145.1 Streptomyces sp. SID10853 | reverse complement strand
GGGGCGGGCGGGCTGGTCGGCTGCGGCGGGCGTCGCCCCCGCGGGTGGCCAGGTGTCACGGCGTGACGACGGGGGGCGGTGTGCCCGGCGGGTGCCCGCGGCTCCGTGGCGCTGCGGCTGGTGTGCTCTGCCCGGTGCGGCTGTGGCTCCACCGCGCGGACACGCCGGTATGCGTCACGGTGCAGCGCGCTCCAAGCTGGTCCACCGCCCGTCGTGCACCGGGTCGTTCCCGACCGTGCGGGCGCATGTGTGGCCGTGCACCTGCCCACTGCCCTGTCCTTCATGCCGCCTGCCAGCCCGGTCTCGCCGCGGCCGCTGTCCTGTGGCGTGACGGGCGGTCAAGGAAGAAGAGGATGCGAGCAGGGGGCTGCGGCACGAACGGGCGCCCGGTGCAATCCGGTTGGCCGGCCGCGGTCTGCCCCTAGGATCGGCGGTCATGGTCGATTTCTATCCCCCGACAAGCCCCTACGATTCCGGGTTCCTCGACACCGGAGACGGCAACCGCCTCTACTACGAGCAGCTCGGCAACCCCGGGGGCAAGCCCGCCCTGATGGTTCACGGCGGCCCGGGCGGCGGCGCCATGCGGCGGCCGACCAGGTCCTGGGATCCCGATGTCTACCGGGTGATCCGTTACGACCAGCGCAACTGCGGGCGCAGCACCCCGCACGCGAGTACCCCGGCCGCCGACATGAGCCTCAACACCACACACCATCTGATAGCCGACATGGAGCTGCTGCGTGAACATCTCGGTATCGGCAAGTGGCTGCTCAACGGGGCCTCCTGGGGCCCCACGCTCGTCCTGGCCTACGCGGAGCAGTACCCCGAGCGGGTCAGCGAGATCGTCATCCAGGCGGTGATGACCTCCCGCCGCTCCGAGATCGACTGGCTCTACCGGGGCGCCGGGCTGTTCCGCCCCGAGGCGTGGGACCGGTTCCGCGCAGGTGTTCCCGAGGGCGAGCGGGACGGTGACCTGCTCGCGGCCTACGCACGGCTGATGGAGAACCCCGACCGTACGGTCCGCGAGAAGGCCGCCGCCGACTGGCTCGCCTGGGAGGACGCGGTCATCAGCGACGAGCCCAACGGTGTGCCCGGCATGTACAGCGACCGCGAGGCCGACGCGCGGATCGCGTTCGTGCGGATCTGTGCGCACATCTTCAGCAACGGCGCCTGGCTGGAGGAGGGGCAGCTGATCCGGGACGCGCACCGGCTGGCCCCGATCCCCGGGGTGATCGTGCAGGGCCGGCACGACAGGGGCTGTCCGGTCCAGACGGCGTGGGAGCTGGCGAAGGCATGGCCGGGCGCGCGGCTGCACATCATCGAGGACGCCGGGCACGCCGGCAGTGACGCCGCGGGCCAGGTGGTACGCGACGCCATCGAGGAGTTCAAGAACCGCTGAACACCCCGGTGTAACGGGCGCCGGGACAGGCCGCGTTCCACGCCTTGCTGCCGCTGGGCCACCCGGCCCGGCCGGCCACAGCCTCCTGCCGACCCGGGCCGGGCCGGGCAAGGCGAGCAGGGGAAGGGCGGCCGACGGGCAGGGGGCGCGGTCTGCCCCGGCTGCACGGCTAGGCCGTCGTCAGGAAGTCGATGAGTGCCGTGTTCACCTCGTCCGGGCGTTCCTGCTGAGTCCAGTGTCCGCAGCCGGCCAGTTCGAGGGGCTCGCGCCGCAGGCTGGGCATGAGGGCGGGCAGGCGCTCGATGAGTTCGGGGGTGCCGGGGAAACCGGCGACGACGTCGCGTTCGCCGTAGACGTACAGGGCGGGCCGGGTGACAACGGCGCCGTGCCACGGGGCGGTCAGTTCCCAGTTGCGGTCGAGGTTGCGGTACCAGTTGAGGGCCCCGGTGAAGCCCTGGGAAAAGCTGTCGGTCAGAACATCGAGGGCGTCCTCGGTGCACCAGTCGGGCAGTACTGCGGGATCCGGCATGGCGGCGAGCCAGCCCCGCTCCGGGTCGACCAGCGGCTGCTTGCCCTCCAGGGCGCCCGGGGCGTCACCGCAGGCCGAGTAGAGGAACTTGCGCAACGCGGTCCGGGTGTCCCTGGCGAACTCGGCGTCAGCGACGCCGGGGCGGTCGAAGTAGTTCCAGTAGAAACGGCCGGCGTACTTCTCCTCCATCGCGGCCAGCGGAGGCCGTGTCCCCCGGAACGGGGGCGGAACACTCAGCCCGGCCACCGCGCGCACCATGTCCGGCCGCAGCAGCGCCGTGTGCCAGGCGACCGGCGCTCCCCAGTCATGCCCGACCACGCAGGCGCTCTCCTCGCCCAGGGCCTGGATCAGTGCGACCACATCGCCGACCAGGTGGAGGATGGTGTAGGCGTCGACGTCGGCGGGGTGGTCGCTGCGTCCGTACCCGCGCTGGTCGGGGGCGACCACCCGGAAGCCCGCTTCGGCGAGCGGGCCGAACTGGTTGCGCCAGGAGTGCCATGACTCGGGGAAGCCGTGCAGGAGGACCACCAGGGGGCCTTCGCCCTGTTCGGCGATGTGCAGCCGGACGCCGTTCACGTCGACCATGCGATGCTCAACCATGTGGATGACTGTACGGGGGCCGGCCCACCGGCCGCGGCCCGTGAATCAGACACGGTTGACCCTCGACCTTGTGCAGGGCCCACAGTGCCGGGTGTGGAGAACGACATGCGCAGCATCGGCGAGTTGGCCCGCGACAGTGGCCTGGGTGTGAGCTCCCTGCGGTTCTACGACCGTGCCGGTGTGCTGGTTCCGGCCTGGGTGGATCCGGTGAGCGGATACCGCTGGTACGAGCCGCACCAGCTCGGTGAGGCACGGCTGTTGGCCCGGCTGCGCCGGGCCGGGATGCCTCTGGCGGACGTCCGGCTGGTACTGGCCGGCTGGCCCGGTGCGGATACCGGTCTGGTCCGGGAACTGCTGAAGGCACATCTGTGCCGCCTCGAACAGGGACTGTCCGATGCCCGCAGCGAGTTCTCCGCACTTCGCGCACTGCTCGATCACAGGGAGAACGTCATGACGTCACTGCACACCGCCACGGCCCGGCTGTCCGCCGCCGCGCCCGAACTGGCAGCCGCACTGGACACGGTCCGTTTCGCGGCGAGCACCGGTGCCGAGCTGCCGATGCTCGCCGGGGTCCTGTTCGACATCGAGGGCGAGAGCCTGCGGGTCGTGGCCACCGACCGGTACCGGATGGCTGTCGCACAGGCCGCGGTCACCGGGCACGACGGGAAGCGGGTGCAGGCCGTTGTGCCTGCCCCGCTCGCCGACGCGATGCGGGCCCTGCTGGACGGTGAGGGCCCCGTACGGATCTCGGTCGACGGCGCCCGCGTGGCACTGGAGGCCGGCGGCAGGCAGGCAGCCGGTCAGTGTCTCGACCACGACTTCCCCGACTACCGCCGTCTCCTCCCCCAGGCCGCCGCAGAGCGGCGCACCGTCGTCGAGGTGGCGGCGTTCCGGCAATCCCTGGAGACCGGCCCTGTCCGTCGCGGGGCGACCGGGGGGCCGGACCTGAGTGTGTTCAGGGTGGAGGACGGCGGCACGTTGACCCTCTGCGCCGAGGAAGCCGAGGAAGCCGAGGGAGCTGAGGAAGCCGAGGGAGCTGAGGGTGCGGACCGTATCGCCGTCAACCGCCGGTTCCTGCTGGATGCGCTGGCCGCCGGGGCCAGGGAGCGGCTGATCCTGGAGTCCGGCGCTCCCACCGCGCCGCTCGCGATCCGCCGGCCCGATGACGAGAACAGCTTCTCGGTCCTGATGCCGGTCCGCCTGGAGGACTGAGGACTGGGGGCGTAGTCCTGATGCCTATCGCCCGGACCAACCGGCCAAGTGCCGCTCAGCGCAGGCGAGTAGCCGCGATCCCGCCGTCTGCGTCACCCAATTCCAGCTGAGTCGTCGTTTCGTCAACGGGGTCCGGTCAGGGGCCTGGCTCCTGATCGAGCATGCCGCTGAGGGAGTCGCGAAGATCGGCGCTTCCTGGTGTCCAACACGGGCATGCTCACCGTCGGTACCGGGGGCAGACGGCTTCGAGTCCCAGACTCAAGACTTGGCAACCGGTCGAAGCCCGAATCAAGTGGCTTCAAGGCGAGGACCGGTTACTGGTTGACCTCCTGGAGGCGCATCCAGACCTCGCTTCCGACCCGCACAGGTGCTGGACGAGGCGTTGTCGAGCTGCGTCCAGTACCAGGTGTCGTTCTGACCCTGGCGAGGTCTCCGTGGCCCCAGCATGCGAAGCAGCTGAACCCGGTGGTGGGCGTGCCGCGGGTTGCCGAGCGGTAGGAGCGGTCCGTGTACCCCTTCCCCCCGACGATGTTGTCGCAGTGAGCTGCCGTTCGACCAACCTGTTCAGGTCTCGGGCAGAACGTGGGGTAACGATGTCTTCCCCGGCGAGCAGCGTTTTCGACAGGCTCTGCTCGTAGTGGAACCGCAGGGACGTGTCGACGGCCTTGCGTTGAGCCGGATGCTGTTGGGCTACCAGGCGTTTCCAGGCAATTGCGGGTCGAG
Source organism: Streptomyces sp. SID10853 (assembly GCF_010548145.1). Lineage (GTDB taxonomy): Bacteria > Actinomycetota > Actinomycetes > Streptomycetales > Streptomycetaceae > Streptomyces. Next base: position 5,892 of record NZ_JAAGLN010000244.1, on the reverse strand, counting down.
CGGAGCACCGGCGTCAGCGAACTCCCTGTCAACTGCCGCTAAACGCACGGCGGGACGATGCCGGTACGCCCGTGTTAATCCTGCTCCATCCTCTCGTACCTCCGGGAAGAGGCGTGCAACACGTCGCGATCTCCGAAGACTTGAGGCCCGTCGCGCAAGCAGTCCGCACGTTTCTGCCCCCCCCTTCCCTATTCGTCAATCTTCTGGCATCGACCGTGGGACATCGGCTCACCGGCCATGCCGCCGCCACCTCCTGAAAGTCAGCTGACCGGACGCGTATCCCGCACCTGCGGGTTCTCGAACTGGGTTCGGTACAGCTCCTGGTAACGGCCTGCGGCTGCCATGAGTTCGGTGTGGGTTCCGCGCTGGACAACCCGGCCGCCCTCGACGACCAGGATCAGGTCAGCGGCCCGTACGGTCGACAGCCGGTGGGCAATCACCACCGCGGTACGGCCTTCGAGTGCCTCGCCCAATGCCTCCTGGACGGATGCCTCGGAAGTGGAGTCCAGGTGGGCCGTGGCCTCGTCCAGGATGACCACTCGCTGGCGGGCCAGCAACAGTCGGGCGATGGTGAGCCGCTGCCGTTCGCCACCGGAAAGCCGGTATCCGCGTTCACCTACGACAGTGTCGAGGCCGTCGGACAACGAGGCCACCAGCCCGTCGAGGCGGGAGCGGCGCAGGGCGTCCCAGATGTCGTCCTCGGTGGCGTCGGGCCGGGCGAGGAGCAGGTTGGCCCTGACAGATTCGTGGAAGAGGTGCCCGTCCTGCGTGACCATCCCCAGGGTCTCGCGGATCGATTCGGTGCTCACGTCACGTACGTCGACGCCGTTGAGCCGTACGGAACCGGAGTCGGCGTCGTACAGGCGCGGCAGGAGCTGCGCGATCGTGGATTTGCCCGCGCCCGATGAGCCGACGAGTGCGACCATACGCCCCGGTTCGACGCGGAAGGAGACATCGTGCAGGACCTCGGTGCCGCCACGGGAATCGAGGATCGCCGTGTCTTCGAGAGAGGCCAGTGAAACCTTCTCGGCGGAGGGGTAGGCGAAGGAGACCTTGTCGAACTCCACGGACACCGGTCCGTCCGGCACCCGGCGGGCATCGGATTTCTCGGCGATCAGTGGCTTCAGGTCGAGAATCTCGAAGACCCGCTCGAAGCTCACCAGAGCGCTCATCACCTCGACCCGCGCACCGGCCAGCGAAGTCAGCGGGGTGTAGAGGCGGGTCAGCAGCAGCGCGAGGGACACGACAGCCCCGGGGGCGAGCGTGCCACGCAGTGCGTAGTGGCCGCCGAGTCCGTAGACCAGGGCCAACGCCAGCGCCGACACCAGCGTGAGAGCAGTGACGAACGTCGACTGGGCCATGGCGGTACGAACACCGATGTCACGTACCCTGCGCGCGCGGGCGGCGAATGCGGCGGACTCCTCCGTGGGGCGCCCGAAGAGCTTGATGAGAGTCGCGCCCGGGGCGGAGAAGCGTTCAGTCATCTGCGTGCCCATGGCGGCATTGTGCTGGGCAGCTTCGCGCTGCAGCGCCGCCATCCGGGTGCCCATCCGGCGGGCGGGGACGACGAACACCGGCAGCAGAACCAGAGCGAGCAGAGTGACCTGCCAGGAGATGCTGAGCATCACGGCGAGGGTCAGCAGGAGCGTGACGACGTTCGAGACGACGCCGGAGAGGGTGTCGCTGAAGGCTCGTTGAGCCCCGATGACGTCATTGTTGAGCCGGCTGACAAGTGCGCCTGTACGGGTGCGGGTGAAGAAGGCGACCGGCATCCGCTGCACATGGTCGAAGACCGCCGTACGGAGATCGAGGATCAGCCCCTCTCCGAGGCTGGCCGAGAGCCGGCGGGTGAGCAGTCCAAGTCCAGCCTCGGCGAGCGCGATCGCGGCGATGAGCCAGGCCAGCCGAGTGACCGTGCCACTCCCCCGGCCTTGAACGATCGCGTCGACGACGCGGCCTGCGAGTACCGGAGTGGCCACCGCGAGCAGAGCGGTGACCACACTGAGCAGGAGAAAACGGTACAGCTGCCGGTGGTGCCGGCCGGCAAAGGTGGCGATACGGCGCAGAGTGGCCCGGGAGAAGGGCCTCCGGTCCTGTTGGGCGTTCATCGCGCTGCGCAGCGATTGCCATGCGGTGACTTCCATGTCCATGAAGGTGACTCCCGAATCTGGTGGACCGGATCCTGGTTCCCATCAGCCGCGTGGCCCGGGATGCACACAGAACGCTAAAACCTCAAGCGAACTTGATGTCAATGGGCTGCGCTCCCGGATCTCACCGGTCCCGCCGGTCCCACCGGTCAACTCGCGTGCTCCGAAGGCCGATGGGCGATGAGGGCGAATGCCAGTCGAATGAGCACTGACTGGATCGCCGCTCCCGCCGTGCCCCCACAGGTTCCTGCAGTGGATGACCAACACCTACACGGTCACGTCGACCAGGGCGTTACCGCGGCCCGGATCTACACACCTGATCCTCCTCGACGGTTCTGTCGGCAAGCGGGCATTCCGACCGCTCGAGCAGCAACGTTCGCGCCGTTCCCGTACGCGCGTATCCGTGGAGCCCGCTGATGCTCAGGCGCTTCGGACAGTCAGCCCCGCCTCACGGCGACGTCAGCACAAAGCCGGCGGCAAGCTCAGCACCCTGCCCACCCCCCGTCCTCATCGCCGAAGAGTGCAGTGGGGGCGGCGGTCACGCTCCACAAATCCGCCGAGACGTGAGCTACGCCTGTCAGCTCCGACAGGCAAGGACAGTCTGGCGCTCGGCGAGGAGGGAGACAGCTGCGTCCACCGCGGCCACGCAGACCGCTGACGGGGCGGGTACACACCCCCTACGGGACCCTCAGGGTGATCACCGGCACCGGATCCGGAGGCTCAGACGGTGAGGTTCCGCTCGATCGCCGCAAGAAGCCGTGCCAGATGGTCGCGGTCTTCCTCATCGACACCGGCGAGCGTGCGCTCCTCCAACTCCTGCCACATTTTCCCGACTTCAGGGCGCAGCGCCTCCCCGGCCTCGGTCGTCGCCACCAGAACGGCACGGCGGTCCTTCGGGTCGGGGCACCGGGTGACGAACCCGTTCTGTTCGAGTCGCTGCACCATCCGCGTCACGGTCGACGCGTCGAGGTCCAACTCCTTGATCAGCCCGGACTGTCCTTGCGGGCCGGTCTCCCACAGCCGCATCATGAGCAGCTCCTGTCCCGCGTACAGGCCCATACGGCGGAGCAGCTGCCCGGCCGTGACCCGGTGCGCCCGGGCGACGCGGGCGATGGCGTGGCTGATCTGCCCACTGTCGGCGTCCTGACGTGCGTCGACGTCGCCACGGGTCGCGCCGGTCGGGGTGCGGGTCATAAGGTCAGCCTCCTTGGCCGGTAGGGTCCTCGGTCCATTATGTTGTCTAGCCAAGTAATTGCGCTACAGTAACCCTCGGCCGAATCATTGGCTAACCAAGTAATGATCGAGGGGACAGCCATGCCTACTGCTTTCGACCGCATCACCATCGGAAAGCACCAGCTCGCCAACCGGATAGCGATGGCGCCCATGACGCGCAGCCGCGCCTACGACAGCCTGGTCTCGGAGCTGACCGTGGAGTACTACGCGCAGCGGGCCTGCGCAGGCCTGATCGTAACGGAGGGCACCCAGCCGTCGGTCGTCGGCCAGGGGTACCCGTTCACACCCGGCCTGCACAGCGCCGAGCAGGTGGCCGCCTGGCGCAAGGTCACCGACGCTGTGCACGAGAAGGGCGGCAAGATCTTCGCTCAGATCATGCACACCGGCCGGATCGGCCACCCGGTTCTGCTGCCCGACGGGCTGGTCCCCGTGGGGCCCTCGGCCATCGCTGCAAAGGGCCAGGGCTTCACACCTGAGGGCCCGAAGGAGTTCGTCACTCCGCGCGAGCTGACCGAGGCGGACATCGAGCAGACCATCGCCGATCACGTGACGGCCTCCCGCAATGCGATCGAGGCGGGCTTCGACGGTGTGGAGCTGCACGGCGCCAACGGCTACCTGATCCAGCAGTTCCTCGCCCCGAACAGCAACCGGCGCGCAGACGGCTGGGGCGGCTCGGTCGAGGGACGCATCCGCTTCGCGGTGCAGGTCACTACGGCGGTCGCGGACGCCATCGGCGCCGACCGCGTCGGCCTGCGGCTGTCCCCCGGCACCACGCTCAACGACATCCACGAGCCGGACCCGCGCCCCACTTACGAGGCGCTGGTGCAGCGACTCGCTCCGCTCGGCCTGGCATACCTGCACCTGATGGAAGCCGGCGACCGGGAGGTGACGCTGGCCCTGCGCCGGCTGTTCCCCGGCACGTTCATCCTCAACCCGAACACTGGCGAGCGCCCGACCGGCCCCGAGGACCTCGCCCTGATCGAGGACGGCACCGCCGACGTGCTCGCCTTCGGCCAGCTCTTCCTCGCCAACCCCGACCTGCCCGCCCGCCTCGCCGCCGGCGGCCCGTTCAACACGGCCGACCAGGCCACCTTCTACGGCGGTGACGCGACCGGCTACACCGACTACTCGGCCTTGTCGGACTGACGCCGCCGCCTCTCCCCGTGATGCCGGGGGCACTCCGCGCCCCCGGTCCTCTCGGCAAGGACTTCCGTCATGACCAGTTCTTCCGCGCTCTCCCCGAACACCTCCGGCCTGCCCTCCGGCGCAGCCCCCGCACCCGATCCCCAGCGCTGGTGGGCCCTGGCCGTCATCGCCGTCGCCCAGCTCACCGTGCTGCTGGACGGCACCATCGTCAACATCGCTCTGCCCTCGGCGCAGGCCGATCTGGACATGGGCGACGGCAGCCGCCAATGGGTCATCACCGCCTACACTCTGGCCCTCGGCGGCCTGTTACTGCTCGGCGGCCGGCTCGTGGACATCATCGGCCGCAAACACGCCTTCATCACCGGCCTGAGCGGCTTCGCCGCCGCGTCCGCGCTCGGCAGGGCGGCCGGCACCTCCGGGGTCCTCTTCGCGGCCCGGGCCGCCCAGGGCGCCTTCGCCGCCCTGCTGATGCCTTCCGCACTGTCCCTGTTGATCACCACGTTCACTGAACCCAAGGAGCGGGGCAAGGCGTTCGGCATCTACGGCGCCATCTCCGGCATCGGCTCCGCCGCTCCTGAGCCACCTCTTCGATCCGAGGAGTTCACATGACCCAGCTGGCCGGGCGGGACGGCGCGAGTACCCGGCAGCAGACTTCACCGACGCGAAGCCGCTGAAAACCGCCGACCTGACCGATCCGACCATTCGCCTCTCCCAGACACTGGCCGGATAGGCCGCCGCCGTCCGCAGCGCACAGTTACGCTGAGTTTGCCGCGCCTTTGGTTTGTCGCCCGAGGGCCACATGCCGAGGACAACGGCCGCACTCACCAAGCCCGGCAGGAAAAAAAGGGGGCGGCAGGAAAGGCAGGAAAGGGGCGGCATGGACCCCAGGGGCGAAGGAAACGAGGCGCGGCTCGCGGCGCCCGAGGTCAGTGTCGAGCCGGACGGGCGGCTGACCGTACCCGCGGACCATGTCACCGCCCTGCTGCGCTCCATCGCCCGCACCTGGAAGGCCGGCGCACGTGACGGCGTCCCCGTACTGGTCGTGGAAGAAGGCGCAGACGGTACGGACGTGGGTCTTGAGCCGCTCACCGTCCGTTCCCTCGCCGGTGCCCTGGACAACATCGCCAACCAACTCGACGTCCAGTACATCCACATCACCACCCACACCCGCACCAGCACCAGCACCGACTGATCACGCGGGCCGCCGGACCTCTCCTGCCCGCCCCGGTACCCGGTGCCCGGTGCGGCCGGGGGCAGAGCGTAGTGGGCGGGCGAGCCGGCCCTCAGGCGGCGGAGCCCGCGTTGTCGGCGTCCAGCGCGCCCAGCAGCCAGTCGTGCGCCGCGCCCGGGGTGGGGCGGGCGGGGC
>NZ_JAAGLN010000243.1 GCF_010548145.1 Streptomyces sp. SID10853 | reverse complement strand
CAGACCCCGCCCGGCCCGCCGTCCGCACCCGCCCAGCCGCCGACACCGCCGCAGGGCCAGCCGCAGGGGCCGCCGTCCGGGCCGCAGCCCGGTTACGGATATCCCCAGCAGGCCCCCCAGCAGCCGCAGTCCGGCCCCTACGGATATCCGCAGCAGCAGCCCCAGCAGCCGGGTCCGTACGGCCAGCCGCAGCAGCCCGGCCCGTACGGCCAGCAGCCGCAGGGTCCTTACGGCCAGCAGCCGGGCCCGTACGGCTATCCGCAGCAGTACCCGGGTGGGCCGGTCCCGCCGCAGGGCGGGGGCAAGAACCCCTTCAAGGGCAAGCCGGGCGTCATCATCGGCGCGGCCGTCGCGGCGCTGCTCGTCATCGGCGGCGGGGTCTACCTGGCTGTCGGCAACGGTGACGACGACGGCAAGAAGCCGGTCGCGAGCGACAGCAAGAACACGGACGACCAGCCGTCCGCGTCCGCCAGTGTCGACCAGGGCGACGGCAGCGGCGACGGGCGCTCCGGCGACGACAACCTCAACGCGGGCCGCAAGGCGGGCGAGGACAAGGTCCTCTGGCTGCAGACCAACAAGGTCGCGCTGCCGCAGGACGGCGCCCAGAACTACGGCATGTGGTTCGCCGGCGATGTCGTCGTCCGCGCGATGTACAAGACGGTCACCGCGTACGGGGTGAACGACGGCAAGGAGAAGTGGAGCGTGCCGGTGCCGCACGCGATCTGCGCCGCGCCCCGCCAGACCACCCCCGACGACAAGATCGTCATCGCGTACAAGAGCAATGACACCGACAAGGCCGACTGCAACCAGATGCAGGTCATCGACCTGAAGGCGGGCAAGGGCGGCTGGAAGAAGCAGATCCCGCAGGAGGGCAGCTTCGACATCATGAGCTCCCTGGAGCTGACGATCTCGGGCGACACCGTGACCGCCAGCCGGATGGGGCCCTCCAGCGCCTTCTCGGTCAGCGACGGACACAAGATCTTCGGGAAGATGGCGGGCGCGTGCCAGCCCGACGCCTTCGCGGGCGGGGCCAAGCTGATCGCGGTCGAGGAGTGCACCAAGGACGCCCAGCCGGACGCCACCGAGCAGGTGCAGGAACTCGACCCGGCGACCGGCAAGTCCAAGTGGACGTTCCCGCTCCCCGCGGGCTGGCAGGTCAAGAAGGTCTACTCGCTGGACCCGCTGGTCATCTACTCGACCAACGAGAAGAAGAAGTCCTGGAACATCTCCGTCCTCAAGCACGACGGAACCCGGCGCTCCCAGCTGACCACGAAGGACAGCTTCCAGCCCGAGTGCGGTCTGTCCATCATCGACCGTGACCTCCAGGGCTGTGTCGGCACGGCGGCCGACGCCAACACGCTGTATCTGCCGACGCAGGTGAAGAGCGGCGCGAACGACGTCGTCGCGTTCAACCTGAACACCGGCAAGGAGAAGTGGCGGGTGCCCGCGGGCAGCGACCGTACGATGCTGCCGCTGCGGATGGACGGCTCCCACCTCATCGCGTACAAGGAGCCTTCGTACGACGGGGGCGGCGCGGTCGTCTCCATCCCGCCGACGGGCGGCAAGGCGAGTGTGGTCCTGCAGAACCCGGCGTCCGCGGCCACGATCGAGAACTCCTTCTACTCGAAGCTGGTCGCCTATCAGGACGACCGGTTCTTCCTGATGTCGGGACAGGTCAGGGGCAAGAAGGGCGACACCACCGAGAAGACCATGCTGGTCTTCGGCAAGTGAGCTGTCCCCGGATCCTCAACTCCCCCTCCACGAAGGCAGAAAGATGACACAGCCGCCCCAGCAGCCACCCCAGCCGCCCAACGGACCGCCGTCGGGAGGGTTCGGCGCGTCCAAGGAGTCCCCGGCGGGCGGATACGGCACCCCGGCCCCGCCGCCGAACACCCCGCCCGCCGGTTCACCGCCGCCGAACACCCCGCCGGTCCCGCCGCAGATGCCGCCCCAGGCACCGCAGACCCCGCCGGCCGGCGGCCCGCCCGCGGGTCCGCCGCAGGCCGGGTCCTCGCAGGGCCCGGTGTACGGCTATCCGCAGGCCCAGCCCCCGCAGCCGGGCTACGGCTATCCGCAGCAGCAGCCGGGCGCCCCCGGGTACGGCTTCCCCCAGCAGCAGCCCCAGCAGCAGCCCCAGCAGCAGCCCCAGCAGCAGCCCGGCGCACCGGCGTACCAGTACCCGACGCAGCCCATGCAGCCGCAGCCCGGCAGCACGGGAGGCGGCGCCGGTGGCGGGAAGTTCGGTATCGACGCGAAGATCATCACCGCCGCGGTCATCGCGATCGTGCTGATCGTCGCCGCGGGCTTCGTCTACTCGGCGGGCAAGGGCGACAAGGAAACCAACGTGTCGACCGCGGGCCCGATCGGCCGCGACGACAACAACGGCGGCGACACCGCGGGCACCGGCGGCAAGGAGAAGGTGCCCGCCAACACCAACTCCAAGGTCCTCTTCCAGCTGCCGGCCCCGAAGGTCAGCGACGTCACCGGCGTCGACGGCTCCTGGACCACCGACAAGCTGTACGTGAAGTCCGGCGTCGACGCGGTCTACGGCTACGACGCGGTCTCCGGCCGCCAGGTGTGGAAGCTGCCGCTGCCGGGCCCGCTCTGCGCCGCGACCAGCCACGTCAGCAAGGACGACAAGACGGCCATCGCCTTCCAGCCGAAGGTGCCGACGAAGGCCAAGCAGTTCTGGGGCTGCTCGGAGGTCGCCGCGCTCGACCTCGACAGCGGCAAGCTCCTCTGGCAGAAGTCGTACAAGGACGGTGACGACAAGGTCAGCGTCGACGAGGTCACCCTCGGCGGCGACACCGTCGCCACCGGCAGCACCCACGGCGGGGCCGCCTGGGGCCTGGAGAAGGGCGAGCTGCGCTGGGCGCCGAAGGTCTCCACCGACCAGTGCGAGGACGCCGGATACGGCGGCGGCGCCACCACCCTGGTCGCCGTCCGCAAGTGCGGCGACTACGACAGCCCGCAGATCAGTGTTCAGAACCTGAACCCGAAGACGGGCGCACCGCTCTCCTCCTTCAAGATGCCGGCGGGTGTCGAGTACGCCCATATCGTCTCCACCGACCCGCTGGTCGTGGCGGCCGACGTCGGCGACACCGCGGGCGACGGCAGCGGCATCTCGGACTACTTCTCGGTCGACGCGAAGACTGGCAAGCTGCGCGCCCGGATCCCGGCCCAGGCGGACAAGTACGGCGGCAAGTGCGGGAGCACCGAGGTCGAGCAGTGCACCAACCTGGTCGTCGGCGACGACCGGCTGTACGTCCCGACCGAGCAGCACGACGGCACGGGTGACGCGATCGGCCAGACCAACGAGATCGTCGCCTTCGACCTGGGCACCGGCAAGGCCGTTCCGGGCCGCGCCGACGCGGGTGCGGGCTACACGTCCTATCCGGTGCGGATGGACGGCTCCAACGTCATCGCGTACAAGACCGGCCCGTACAACAAGGGCGGCCAGGTCGTCTCGGTCAACGGCTCCACGCTCAAGCAGACGCTGCTGATGAACAACCCCAGCGACGAGGCGGTCCGCGGGGCCGAGTCCACCTTCCTGCCGGACAGCGCCGAGATCCGCTACGTCGACGGCCGGCTGTATCTGGCCGACGACACGCTCAGCGAGTACACGTCGTCCGACTCGGAGAAGCACTACCTGGCCATCGGTTTCGGCACGAGCTGACCGCGGGCCCCGGGCACTCTCCCCGGACACCCGATGGGGGCGCCACCCGGCGACGGGGGCGCCCCCATCGGCGTACGCGGGCGCCATCGGGCCCCAACGGGGCGGCGCACTATGGCCGTCGGGGGCGCGCGGAGCCGTACGGGCGTGTAACTTGCCGGGGCAGGAATGCCGGGACCGCTCCCGGTACGGGGAACAGGGGGACTGCTCCATGGGCGTGCGGCTCATAGTGGTCGACGACCACCGACTGCTCGCCGAGGCACTCGCCTCGGCACTGAGACTCCGTGGGCACCGGGTGCTCGCCGCGGCCGCACCCACCGGGGGCGCGGCCGACCTCGTGGTGAGCCGGGCGCCCGACGTCTGTCTGTTCGGCACGGCCGCGCCCGCCGGGCCCGGAGTCTTCGACCCGGTCGCGCGGATCAAGAGGGAACGGCCCCAGGTGTCCGTGGTGGTGCTGGGCCCGGTGACCGACTCGCCAGGTATCGCGGCCGCGTTCGCCGCCGGCGCCTCGGGTTACGTACGCCACGACGAGCGCATGGAGGGCGTCGAGCGTGCCATGGCCCAGGCGCGAGCGGGGGAGACCGCGGTCGCGCCGCAGCTGCTGCAGGCCGTCTTCGCCGAGCTGCTCAACCCGGTGGCGCAGCCGGACGACGAGGGGCAGCGGCTGCTGGGCCTGCTCACCTCGCGCGAGGTCGATGTGCTGGTCCGGGTGGCGGAGGGCGAGGACACCCGGCTGATCGCGGCCGGGATGCGGATCGCGCCGAGCACCGCCCGTACGCATGTGCAGCGAATCCTGGTGAAGCTCGGCGTCGGCTCCCGGCTGGAGGCGGCGGCGCTCGCCGCGCGCACCGGGCTGCTGGACCACGCGGCGGTACGGGCGACGCCGACCGCTCGGGACGTCACCGGTCGGGACGTCACCGGTCGGGACGCGGCCGGTCGGGGCACCGTCGCTCGGGACGTCACTGGTCAGGACGTCACCGGTCGGGACCCGGCCCGTCGGGACACAGCCGCTCGGGATGCGACCGGCCCGGACACAGCCGGCCCGGACACGCCGGAGGGGCCGGACTCACCGAAGTGAAGTCCGGCCCCTCGTAAGGCCGTTACGGGATCTTCCGTTACGGCGTCTTCTCCTCGGCCGGTGCCTCCTGCGGCGTGGGCGGCGCCACCGGGCGCAGCCACAGCCAGACCAGGAAGAACAGCCCGAGGACGAGCATCGCGAGCCCGGTCCAGAGGTTGATGTTGACGCCCTGGGCCTTCTTCAGGTCCGCGTCGGACGCGGTGAACCCGGCGATCGTGACGATGACGCCGTAGACCACGAACAGTCCGCCGATGATGCGCCGGATGTCGAAGAGGCGGGCCGCCGTCGCGGACTTCTTCTCCAGTTCGGAGACTTCGTTCTGCAGTTCAGACATGGTGGGTGCCTCCGATCAGAGCGAGTAGGGCAGGTAGCACAGGGCGGCGACGACGATCGCGCCCCAGCCGAGCAGGGCCGGCTTGCGGTACCAGGCGTCGTCCCCCTCGGCCGGCACCTCCGGGGCGTCCGGGGACTCCGTCCCGTATACGAGACCGGCCAGTTCGGCCACCGGCTTGGGCGCGGTGAAGAGCGTGACGAGCACCATGACGACCGCACCGGCGACGAACCCGACGATCGCCGAGACGAAGTTGGCGCCCTGGTCGGTCGGGATGCTGATGATGCCCTGCTTGTAGATCCAGAAGTAGTTGACCATCGCGGCCGTGGTACCGGCGAGCAGGCCCCACACACCGGACTTCATCGAGGCGCGCTTCCAGAACATGCCGATGATGAAGACCACGAACAGCGGGACGTTGAAGAAGGAGAACAGCGTCTGGAGGTAGCTCATGATGTTGGAGAAGCTGGCGGCGATGAAGGCCGTGCCGATGGAGGCCAGCACACCGATCGCCGTGATCAGCCGTCCGAAGCGCAGGTAGTACGCGTCGGGCTTGTCCTTCTTCACGTACCGCGCCCAGATGTCCGTCGTGAAGACGGTGTTGAACGAGGAGACGTTGGCGGCCATACCGGCCATGAAGGCGGCCAGCAGACCGGTCACCGCGATGCCGAGCACACCGTTGGGCAGCAGCTCCTGCATCAGCAGCGGGATCGCGTCGTTGTACGTGAGGTCCGAGCCCGGCGTGCCGATCTTCGGGGCGATGACGGCGGCGACCAGGCCGGGGATCATCACGAGGAAGACGATGAAGATCTTCGGGATGGCGGCGATCAGCGGGGTGCGCTGCGCGGCCGAGAGGTTCTTCGCGGAGAGCGCGCGCTGCACCTCGGCGAAGTTCGTCGTCCAGTAGCCGAAGGAGAGGACGAAGCCCAGACCCAGGATGATCGTCAGCCAGTTCGCGCCGAGCGGGTTCGCGTGGCCGATCGAGGTGCCGCCCCAGGCCGTCATGAAGTCATGGCCCTTGCTCTTGGTGAGCGTGTTCGAGAGGCCGTCCCAGCCGCCGACCCGCTTGAGGCCGAGGATGGTGAGCGGGATCAGCGCGGCGAGGATGACGAAGAACTGCAGCACTTCGTTGTAGATCGCCGACGAGAGACCGCCGATGGTGATGTAGATGAGGACGAAGAGGCCGGCGACGACGATCGCGACCCACTGCGGCCAGCCCAGGAGCGCCTCCACGACGATCGACAGGGCGTAGAGGTTCACGCCCGCGATGAGGACCGCCGAGAAGGCGAAGAGTATGGAGCTCAGCAGGTGCGCCGACTTGTCGAAGCGGTGCAGCAGGAACTCCGGTACGGAGCGCACCTTCGACTTGTAGTAGAAGGGCATCATCACCAGGCCGAGGAAGACCATGGCGGGGATGGCGCCGATCCAGTACCAGTGGACGACGGCCACGCCGTACTGCGCGCCGGTCGCCGCCATGCCGAGGATCTCGGTCGCGCCGAGGTTCGCGGCGACGAAGGCCAGGCCGGTGACCCAGGCGGGCAGTGAACGGCCGGAGAGGAAGAAGTCCAGGCTCGTCTTCACGCTCGCTCTGGCGGCGAATCCGATGCCCAGGACCACGATGAAGTAGATCGCCAGAATCGTGTAGTCGAGCCCGTTCGTGGGGAGCCGGAGTCCGGCAGCCAGGTATTGCATGAGTACTCGCTTCGTTGCCAGAACTTTTCCGCTGTGGAACCTACGCCTACATGTTCAAAAATTGAACACACGCCTGGTGTTCTTTGTTTGATTGTGATCGGGGTGGTTGGTATGTCCTGATGAAAGCGCTTGCTGCATACGCATTGACTGTTCTGTTGGCTTGTGGTTTGTTGTGTGCGGTTCTGTTTGGGTAGGTAGCAGTGGGCGAGGAGCGCCAGAGTGAAGAAGACATCGACCCGTCTCGCCGACGGTCGTGAGCTGCTCTACTACGACGGCCGGGACGACGTGGTCCGGGACGCCGTGGACCGGCGCCCCCTGGGCCCCGTCGCCACCGACTCCGAGATCCGCACCGACCCGCTGCTGGGCGACGCGGTCGCCATCTCCTCGCACCGCCAGGACCGCACGTACCACCCGCCGGCCGACGAGTGCCCGCTCTGCCCCTCGCGCGACGGGCGGCTCAGCGAGATCCCCGACGCGCAGTACGACGTCGCCGTCTTCGAGAACCGCTTCCCCTCGCTCGCCGGTGACTCCGGCCGCTGTGAGGTCGTCTGCTTCACATCGGACCACGACGCGTCCTTCGCCGACCTCACCCCCGACCAGGCCGGCCTGGTCCTCGACGCCTGGACCGACAGGACCGCCGAACTGGCCGAACTCCCCGCCGTCAAGCAGGTGTTCTGCTTCGAGAACCGCGGCGCCGAGATCGGTGTGACCCTCGGCCACCCGCACGGCCAGATCTACGGCTACCCCTTCGTCACCCCCCGCACCGCCCTGATGCTGCGCTCCGCCGAGGCGTTCCAGGAGAGCAGCGGCGGCCGGAACCTCTTCGACGAGACCGTCGCACGCGAAGTGGCCGACGGCTCCCGGGTGGTGCTGGAGGGCGCGCACTGGGTCGCGTTCGTCCCGTACGCCGCGCACTGGCCGTACGAGGTGCACCTCTACCCCAAGCAGCGCGTGCCCGACCTGCGCTTCCTCGGCGACGACGCGCGCACAGAGTTTCCACAGATGTATCTGGAACTCTTGAAGCGCTTCGACCGGATCTTCGACGGTACGGGCGGCGGGAAGGAAGGCGCGCCGGGCGGTGGCAAGGACGGGGCGGGCGAGCCCCCGACGCCGTACATCTCCGCCATCCACCAGGCGCCCTTCGGGGAGCTGGAGGGATACGGCATCAACCGGGACGAATTCGCCCTGCATCTTGAGCTTTTCACCATTCGCCGCACTTCGGGCAAGCTGAAGTTCCTCGCGGGTTCCGAGTCGGGCATGAACGTCTTCGTGAATGACGTGCCGCCGGAGACCGCGGCCGAGCGACTGCGAGAGGTAGCGAGCAAGTGAGCAAGAAGTACCTGGTCACCGGTGGCGCGGGATACGTCGGCAGTGTCGTGGCCGCCCATCTCCTGGAGGCCGGTCACGACGTGACCGTGCTCGACGACCTCTCCACCGGCTTCCGTGAGTCCGTCCCCGGCGGCGCCGCGTTCATCGAGGGCCGAATCCAGGACGCCGCCCGGTGGCTCGACCCCTCCTTCGACGGGGTGCTGCACTTCGCCGCTTCGTCGCAGGTCGGCGAGTCGGTCGTCAACCCCGAGAAGTACTGGCTGAACAACGTCGGCGGCACCACCGCGCTGCTCGCCGCGATGCGGTCCGCCGGGGTGCGCACCCTGGTGTTCTCCTCCACCGCCGCCACCTACGGCGAGCCCGAGACCGTACCGATCAGGGAGAGCGCGCCCACCGCGCCGACCAACCCGTACGGCGCCACCAAGCTGGCCGTCGACCACATGATCAGCGGCGAGTGCGCGGCACACGGCCTGGCCGCGGTCAGCCTGCGCTACTTCAACGTCGCGGGCGCCTACGGCACCTACGGCGAGCGCCACGACCCCGAGTCGCACCTCATCCCGCTGGTCCTCCAGGTCGCCCAGGGCCGCCGGGACGCCATCTCCGTGTACGGGGACGACTACCCCACCCCGGACGGCACCTGCGTCCGCGACTACATCCATGTCGCGGACCTCGCCGACGCCCACCTGCTCGCCCTGGACGCGGCCGCCCCGCGCGAGCACCTGATCTGCAACCTCGGCAACGGCAGCGGCTTCTCGGTCCGCGAGGTCATCGAGACCGTACGCAAGGTCACCGGCCACCCGGTCCCCGAACAGGCCGCAGGCCGCCGCGCGGGCGACCCGGCCGCGCTCGTCGCCTCCGCGGACACCGCACGCGAGCGGCTCGGCTGGGCCCCCTCGCGCTCCGATCTGGCCGGGATCGTCTCCGACGCCTGGGCCTTCGCACAGCACATCAGCCAGGACAGTGTTGTCCCGACGCAGGGGAGTTGCTGAGGAATGAGTTTCGAGGAGCTGTACGGAGCGGCGCCCGAGGGCACCTGGGCCGCGCCCGGCCGGGTCAACCTCATTGGTGAGTACACCGACTTCAACGACGGCTTCGTCATGCCGCTCGCCCTTCCGCACACCGCCGTCGCCCAGGTCTCCCGGCGTACCGACGGCGTACTGCGGCTGTACTCGGCGGACATCGAGGGCGGCGTCGTCCAGCTCCGCACCGACGAACTCGAACCGCTGACCAACACCAGCTGGGCGGCCTACCCGGCAGGCGTCGTCTGGGCGCTGCGCGAGGCGGGCCACCCGGTGACGGGCGCCGACATCCACCTCAGCTCCACCGTCCCCACCGGCGCCGGGCTCTCCTCGTCCGCCGCCCTCGAAGTCGTCACCGCGCTCGCCCTCAACGACCTGTACGGACTGGGCCTGGACTGCAACCAGCTGGCCCTGATCGCACAGCGCGCCGAGAACGACTTCGTCGGGGTGCCCTGCGGGGTCATGGACCAGACGGCCTCGGCCTGCTGCGCCGAGGGCCACGCCCTGCACCTCGACTGCCGCGACCACTCGATACGGCAGGTCCCCTTCGACCTGGCGGCGCAGGGGCTGCGGCTGCTCGTCGTGGACACCAGGGTCAAACACGCCCTGGGGGACGGCGCGTACGCCGAGCGGCGCGCCGGCTGCGAGGAGGGCGCCCGGATCCTGGGCGTCCCCGCGCTGCGCGACGTGGCGTACGAGCAGCTGTCCGATGCACTGGCCAGGATCACCGACCCGAAGGTGCGCGGCTACGTCCGCCATGTCGTCTCCGACAACCACCGGGTGGCGCGGACGGTCGCCCTGCTCGACGCGGGCGACGTACGCGGCATCGGCCCGGTCCTCACCGACGGCCACACCTCGCTCCGCGACGACCTGCTGGTCTCCTGCGAGGAGCTGGACCTGGTGGTGGCGGCGGCGAACGCGGGCGGCGCACTGGGCGCGCGGATGACCGGCGGCGGGTTCGGCGGCTCGGCCGTCGTACTGGTCGACGAGGTGCACGCGGACGCGGTGGCGAAGGCCGTGACGGAGGCGTTCGCCGGGGCCGGGTACACGGCGCCGCGGATCTTCCCGGCCACCGCATCGGCGGGGGCGCGCCGGTGGTTGCACTGTCCGTCGTTCATCTCCCGCGGCGTCCGCTCCGGCTCCGTCGCCGACGCCTGCCGGCCCGGCTCTGCCCCCACGACGGACAGTGCAACCACCGGGACATCGGGAAGATCCGGCCCGGCCCGTAGCTCAC
>NZ_JAAGLN010000242.1 GCF_010548145.1 Streptomyces sp. SID10853 | reverse complement strand
CAGGGCCTGCCAGCCGAAGCCGCCGAGCACCACCACCGCACGCAGCCCGGGGCGGAGCAGCGCCAGCTCCGCCGCCAGCCAGGGGCGGCAGGTGTCGCGCTCCTCGGTGGTGGGCTTGTTCTGCGGCGGCGCACAGTGCACCGGCGAGGCCATCCGTACGCCGTGCAGGGTGAGCCCGTCGTCGGCGGCGGTGGCGGTCGGCTGTGAGGCGAGGCCGATGTGGTGCAGCGCCGCGACCAGGAAGTCGCCCGCGGGGTCGCCGGTGAACATCCGCCCGGTCCGGTTCCCGCCGTGCGCCGCGGGCGCCAGCCCCACCACGGCCAGTGCCGCGTCGGCGGGACCGAAGCCGGGGACCGGCCGCCCCCAGTACTCCTGGTCCCGGTACGCGGCCCGTTTCTCCACGGCCACCTGCTCCCGCCAGGCCACCAGCCGGGGGCAGGCGCGGCAGTTCACCACCTGGGCGTCCAGCGCGGCGAGATCGGCGCAGCCCGGCGCCCGACTGGCCGGAAAGCGCCGGTCGTCGGCGCTCGGCTGCGGCTCTGACACTGCGGACTGCGACTCGGCCATCCCGCCACGGTACGGCGCATCCGCGCACCGGCCACGGTGGCGCGGGAAGCGGCGCGGGGGCCGCGCGAAAAGCGGTCGCGCGGCCGGGGCACGCGCCGCTAGCCTCACGTCGCTCGCCGCGACGGGCAGTAACAACAGGCAGTAACGGCAGACATGTGGGCCCAGAGGGTCACCAGGGAAAGGCAGACGATGCGCCAGTTCCACGGAGTCATCAGGTCGTCTCTCCCCTACGCCCCCACTGAGGACCTCTGTGCCCGACGCCGTCCCGACCCCCGGAACCACCCTGAACCTGGGCGTGCTCGCCCACATCGACGCAGGTAAGACCAGCCTCACCGAACGGCTGTTGCTCGACAACGGCGCCATCTCCGCGCTCGGCAGTGTCGATGCCGGCAGTACGCAGACGGACACCGGCGAGATCGAGCGCGAGCGTGGCATCACGATCCGTTCGGCGGTGGCGCCGTTCGCTGTCGGAGCCACCGGAGCCACCGGAGCCACCGGAGCCGTTGGCGGCCTGCTGCAGATCAATCTGGTGGACACCCCGGGCCACCCCGACTTCATCGCCGAGGTGGAGCGGGCGCTGTCCGTGCTCGACGGTGCGGTGCTCGTACTGTCCGCCGTCGAAGGCGTCCAGGCGCAGACCCGGGTGCTGCTGCGGTCGCTGCGCAGGCTGCGGCTGCCGACTCTGCTCTTCGTCAACAAGATCGACCGCGACGGCGCTCGCCCCGACGGCCTGCTGGCCGACATCCGCGCCAGGCTCACGCCGGACATCCTGGCCATGAACGCGGTGCGGGACGCGGGTACGGCGGCGGCCAGGACAGCCGTACAGACCCTGGAACGGCCGGAGTTCCGGATGGCGGCCGCCGAGGCGCTCGCCGAACACGACGACGCCCTGCTGGCCGCGCTGGTGGCGGGCGAGCTGCCCCCGGCGGACGACGTACGCACCCTGCTGGCCCGGCAGTGCGGGGCCGGGCTGCTGCACCCGGTCTTCTTCGGCTCCGCGCTCACGGGCGAGGGCATCGGTGCGCTCACCGACGGCCTCGCCACACTGCTGCGCCCGCCCCCGCGGACCGCGCCGGAGCCCTGTGGCGCGGAGCCCAGCGGCACGGTCTTCGCCATCGAGCGCACGGGCGCCGGTGAGAAGGTCGCGTATCTCCGGCTGTTCTCGGGCGAGGTACGCGAACGCCGGCGCATCACCTACTGGCGTCGCGAACCGGGCGGAAAGCAGGCCGAGTCCAGCGGCCGGATCACCGGCATCGACATCGTGCGGGCCCCCGGCGCCGCGGGCACCCGTGACGTACACGGCGCCGCGGGCACCCGTGACGTACACGGCACCGGGGGCGGGCAGCCCCGTCAGTCCGGCGGGCGGCTGACGGCGGGCAGTATCGGCCGGGTGCGCGGTCTGCCCGGTATCCGGGTCGGGGACCGGCTCGGTCCGCCCGACGGCCGCCTGGAGCAGGTCCACTTCGCCCCGCCGAGCCTGGAGACCGTCGTACGGGCCTGCGGCCCCGGGCAGGAGGCGCGGCTGCACGCGGCCCTGCTGGCGCTCGCGGACGAGGACCCGCTGATCCGGACCCGGACGGCGGACGGCGGCGCGACCTCCGTACTGCTCTACGGGGCGGTGCAGCAGGAGGTGCTCGCGGCGCGGCTGGAGCGGGACTTCGGTCTGGAGGCGGTGTTCGAGCCGGTCCGCCCGGTGTACTTCGAGCGCCCCACGGGCCGGGGCGAAGCGGTCACCGAGATCGACCGGCACGGCCCCAACGACTTCCTGGCGACAGTGGGTCTGCGCGTGGCAGCGGCCCCCCGCGGCGCGGGCGTCACCTTCGTGCGGGAGGTCGAGCTGGGCTCGCTGCCCCGTGCCTTCCACCGCGCCATCGAGGAGTCCGCACTGGGCACCCTGCAACAGGGCCTGTACGGCTGGGAGGTGACCGACTGCACGGTCACGCTCACCCGCACCGGCTACATCGCGCCGCTCACCGTCGCGGCGCACTTCAGGCAGCTCACACCGCTGGTCCTGATGCGCGCGCTGAAACGAGCGGGCGCCCGGGTCTTCGAGCCCTGCCGGGCCGTGGAGACGGAGATCCCGGAGGACACGCTCAGCGCCGTCATCGGCTGTCTCCTCCCGCTCGGAGCCGAGATCACCGGCTCCACGGAGGCCGGGCCGTCCGGGGCAGGTTCGTCCTGGCTGGTCACGGCGGAGCTGCCGGCCCGGCGCGTGCAGGAGTTCCAGCAGGCGCTGCCGGGGCTGACCCGGGGCGAGGGCGCGATGTGGTCGCGCCCGAGCCAGGACCGACCGGTACGCGGCCCGGCACCGACACGCCCCCGCACGGACGGCAACCCGCTGAATCCGGAGGAGTACATGAGGTTCCTCGCCGACCGCAGCCTCGCGGACTGAATGAACAGGCGGCTGGGGCGGGCGGGTTCGGTCCGGCGTGCCCGCGACCGGAACGGGCCGACCGCGGGCTGGTCTCAGAGCCCCTGGACTCCGGTGAGCTCGGCCGAGAGTGAGGATGCCGCCGGGGTGCACGGCGAAGGCGTGCACCCCGCTACCGCCGCGACCCGGCCCGCTTCAGCCGAGTGGCTTGTCCAGGACTGCCTTGCGGTGGCTGAACGTCTCCAGTGAGTAGCGGCCGTGGTAGCGGCCCATCCCGCTCTCGCCCACCCCGCCGAACGGCAGGTCGGGCACGGTGAGATGGACCACCGGCATGCCGAAGCCGAGGCCGCCCGACGAGGTTTCCGTCGTGAGGCGGTCGCGGGTCAGTACCGAGTCCGTGAACGCGTACAGGGCCAGCGGCTTGTCCCGGTCGTTGATGAACGCGATGGCCTCGTCCAGGCCGTCGACCTCGACGATCGGCAGGATCGGGCCGAAGATCTCCTCGGCCATGACCGGTGAGCCCGGCGCCACGTCGGCGAGGACGGTGGGGGCGAGATAGCGCTCCGTACGGTCGCTCTCGCCGCCGGTCACGACGCGGCCCGAGCCGAGCAGGCCGGTCAGCCGGTCGAAGTGGCGTTCGTTGATGATCCGGCCGTAGTCGCCGGAAGCGGCCGGGTCGTCGCCGAACAGGTCGTGTACGGCCGAGGCCAGCGCGCCCTCCAGTTCACGGGCGGTTCCGGGGTCGGTGAGGACGTAGTCCGGTGCGACACAGGTCTGGCCCGCGTTGAGGAACTTGGTCGAGACGAGCCGGGCCGCCACCGCCGCGAGGTCCGTGTCCCGGTCGACGAACGCCGGTGACTTGCCGCCCAGTTCGAGGGAGACCGGCGTCAGGTGCTCGGCGGCGGCGCGCATCACGATGCGGCCCACGGTGCCGTTGCCGGTGTAGAAGATGTGGTCGAAGTGCTCTTCGAGCAGGGCGGTGGTCTCCGGTACCGCGCCCTCGACCACCGTCACCGCGTCGCGGTCGAGATACCGCGGCAGCAGCTCGGCGACGGCCCGGGAGGTGGCGGGGGCCAGTTCGCTGGGCTTGGCGACGACGCAGTTGCCCGCCGCGAGTGCCCCGGCCACCGGGGCGAGCAGCAGCTGGACCGGGTAGTTCCACGGGGCGATCACCAGGACGACGCCCAGCGGGTCCAGCACCGTCCAGGCGCTCGCCGTACCGAGATGCTCCGGTACGTCGACGGGCTCGGGGCGTAGCCAGCCCTCCAGCCGCTCCAGGGTGTGGTCGATCTCGCGCACGGTGAAGTCGATCTCCGTACGCGATGACTCGCGCTCGCTCTTGCCCAGGTCGGAGTGGAGCGCGGCGGCCAGCTCCTGGCGGTGCCCGGTCAGCATCGCCCGCAGGCCGCGCAGCTGTTCGGTGCGCCAGGACAGGGTCCTGGTCCGGCCGGTACGGAAGGTGGCCCGCAGCCGGGCCACGGCTTCGGCGGGCTTCTCGGCCGGCTGCTGGGTGGGCTGATCGGTGGACGGCACGGATGCTCCTTGGTTCGGCGGTTCGGCGTTCGGCGGTGCGGTGGTTCGCGGTTCGGTGGTCCGGCAGTTCGCTGTCCGGCGTTCGGTGTGGTTCGGCGATTCTGCGGGGTTGTCGTTCTGTGGGCAGTCCGGAAGGTCCGTTCAGGTATTTGCATTTACCAACAATCCGGGAGGGCGGCTTCTTCCCTCGCCGGAGCGGCGGCCTCCCGGTTCCTGCCCGGACCGGGATGTACGCCTCGGGCAACTGTTTCGTCCTTCATTCGGGTACGCCTTGTGGCATTCGGTCTCAGTGAACGGGCCCCACACTCCCCCCTTGCCCAAGGCTCGGGGAGACACCCGTGCTGTCCGGCGCGGGGAAGGAGATGGGACGCGATGGGTACCGATCACATCGACACCGGGTTGCTGAAGGAGCTGACCGAGCAGTCGCAGGATTTGAACAGCGACGCGCTCCGGGTGACGAACTCCGCTCTGGCGGACTTCGCCGAGACAGCCGAATCTTCGAGCCGTCGCTGGTGGCAGCGCCGGGGGACTCTGCTGGGAGCCGCAGGCGCGGCGACCCTGCTGGGCGCCGGACGCGCCGCGGCCGCGTCGAGCACCGACGTCATGGCACTCCAGACGGCCGCCTCGATCGAGAACCTGGCGGTGAGCGTCTATCACACCGCCGCCGGGCTGCCGTTCATCAAGACGGGCAACAAGACCGTGCTGGCCTTCATCACGAAGACGGCGCAGCAGCACACCGCGCACGCCCAGGCGTTCAACGCCGCCGCCAAGAAGGCCGGCGGCAAGGAGCAGACGGGCACGGACCCGAAGTACGCGGCGGTCGTCAAGAAGACCCTGCCGACGATCAAGACACCGGCGGACGTGGTCAAGCTGGCCATCACGCTGGAGGACGTCGCCGCGCAGACGTACACCAAGAACATCGGGCAGGTCCACGACACAAGCCTGCGTCAGCTCTTCGCCTCGGTCGCGCCGGTGGAGGCCCAGCACCGCGCCACGCTGCTGGCCGTGCAGGCCCTGCTGGCCGACGGGAAGACCAGCCTCATCGCGATCCCGACGGACGTCGCGAAGCTGCCCGCCAACATCGGCAGCGTCGGGTTCCCGGACTCCTTCTACCCCACCAAGATGGCGTCGCCGGTCAGTGAAGGGGCCGTCAAATGAGCAACAGCAGGGGCAGCTGGGAGCTGCCGATCAGCGAGGGCGAGATGTCCCGTCTGACGAGCGAGATGGACGAGGCGCACCGGGCGACCCTGCCCGTCATGGCCGCGTCCGCCCGTGACCTGTCGACGGAGCTGAAGGACCTGGAGTCCGCCCGTTCCGACCGGATCGAAGAAGAGCGTGCGCACCTGGCGCGCCGCCGTTTCCTGACCGGCGCCGGTGCTTCGGCGGCCATGCTGGCGCTCGCCGCGTGCGGCGGGAAGTCCAGTACGACGCCGACCGGCGGGAGCGCGTCCGGTTCCCCGTCGGCGAGCGCATCGGCATCCTCATCGGCGTCCTCGTCGGCCGGTGCGGGCAAGTACACCGGGGACCTGAAGGTCGTCGCCCTGGCGGTGGCCCTGGAGAACCAGGCAGTCGGCGCCTACCAGGCCGCTCTCAAGGCGGCCAACGCGGGCAAGCTCGGCAAGGTGCCGCCTGCGGTCGCGACGTTCATCCAGACCGCGATGGCTCAGCACAAGGACCACGCCAACGCGTGGAACGGTGTGCTCTCCAGCGCGGGCAAGCCCAAGATCACCGATGTGCCGCTCTCCAACCAGGCCGACATCACCAAGGCGCTCGGCCAGGTCAAGGACGTCACCGGGGTGGCCAAGCTGGCGCTCCAGCTGGAGGACTCGGCCACCGAGACCTATGTGTTCGCGACGTACAACGTCAAGAGCATGGGCGGGGTCAACACGGCGGCGACCATCGCCCCGGTCGAGGCCATGCATGCGGCGATCCTGCACTACGTGCTGGGTCAGTACCCGGTGCCGGACGCCTTCATCGGTACGAAGAAGGCCGCCAGCCCCAGCCTGCTGACTGTCTGAGTCCGGCCGGCACTGTACGCAGCGCCTCCGTCCGGCTCGGTTCGACCGCTGGACTGTTGGACCGTTCGACCGCTCGACCCGTCCGTCCCCTTCCGGCTCCCCGGCCAGGCGCACCCCCCGTGCCTGGCCGGGGTCGGCCAGGCCGCCCCGAGACCACCCGGAGACACGATGCCCGCCCGTACCCGCAGACCGCGTGTGGCGGTTGCCGCAGTGGCGCTCTGCATGCTGACCGCAGTCACCAGCTGCTCGGACAGCGGATCGAAATCCTCTTCGTCGTCGTCCACCACGCCCACCGGCGCGGCGTCCACGGCGAGCGGCAAGGGCAGCCGGATCACGATCAAGAACTTCAAGTTCATGCCCGCCGCGCTGACCGTCGCCCCGGGGACGAAGGTCACGGTGACCAACAAGGACTCGACGACCCACACCCTGACGGCCACCGGCAAGAAGGCGTTCGACACGGGTGACATCGCCGCCGGGAAGACGGTCACCTTCACGGCGCCGTCCGCCAAGGGCAAGTACCCCTACATCTGCACCATCCACCAGTACATGAAGGGCTCGCTCACCGTCAGCTGACGCGGATCGTGTACGAGCGTGCCTGTTCGACCGTGCTCGTCCGACCGTGCTTCTTCGACCGTGCCGGGAAGGGACCCCCATGCCGTCCGATTCCTCGCTTGCCGAGCCGCCGGACCCCGCTCCCCGTCCGGGGCGCCGGTACCTGCGGGTGCTGCTCTGTGTGCTGGCCGCCGCGGGACTCGCGGTCGACGCCTACGTACACGCGCACCTCGCCGACCGGTACGACCCGGTCTCGGCGAGCATCAGCCAGGGCACGCTCTTCCGGATCGAGGCCGGGCTCGCCGCGCTGGCGGCGCTGCTCGTGCTGGTCTGGCGCCGTGCCGTGTCCGACGCGTTCGCCTGGCTGGTCGCCGCCGGAGGGCTGGCGCTGATCCTCATCTACCGGTACGTCAACGTGGGCAAGCTCGGACCGGTGCCCAACATGTACGAGCCGGTCTGGTTCGGCGACAAGTGGCTCGCGGCGATCGCGCAGGCCGTCACCATCGTCGCGGCGACCCTGCTGCTGCTCACCGGCTCCTACCGCCGCCGGTTCAGCGCCCGTCGCCGGGAGCGTCGCCGGGTCGAGTGACCGCGGCCGCCCCGGCCGACGGCTCGGGCTGCCCGGACGGCTCCGCCGCGGGCTCGGGCCGGGCCGTGGTCCGCACCCCGCGCAGGGTCACCGCGCTGAGCAGGGCCACCGCGACCAGGCAGCCGCAGTAGAGCGTCAGGCCGTTCCAGGCCCCGGCGGAGTACGCGATACCGCCCACGGAACCGCCGACCGCGCTGCCGATGTAGTAGAAGAACAGATAGACCGCCGCGCCCTGCACCCCCAGCACGGTCGACCGGCCGCCGACCCAGCCGCTGGCCACCGAGTGGGCCGCGAAGAAGCCCACGGTGAAGATCACCAGGCCGGGGATCACGGCGCCGAGCTGCGGTACGAGCATCAGCGCGAGCCCCGCGAGCGTGACGAGCAGCGCGGGCACCAGCACCCGCGGCCGGCCGTACCGGTCGACCAGCCGGCCGGCGGCCGCCGAGGAGAACGAACCGGCGGCGTACGCGATGAAGAGCAGCCCCGCCGTCGTCTCGGACAGGTGGAACGGCGCGTCGATGAGCCGGAAGCCCAGGTAGTTGTAGACCGTGACGAACCCGGCCATCGCCAGGAAGCCGATCAGATAGAGCCTGAGCAGGGCGCTGTCCGGCAGTGCCCGGCCGATCGCGGACGCGAGCGCGCGCGGCCTGGCCTCCCGGCGTACGAAGCGTACGGAGGCGGGCACCGTCAGATGGAAGATCACGGCGCAGACCGCGGCCACCGCGCCGACCGCGCCGATCGCCCAGCGCCAGCTGCCGGTCAGGTCCAGCACACCGTCGGCGACGAGCCGGCCCGCCATACCGCCGATCCCGTTGCCCGCCACATAGAGGCCCATGGCCTGGCCGAGCGATTCGCGGTGCACCTCCTCGGCCAGATACGACATCGCCGTGGCCTGGAGGCCCGCGAGCGCGAGGCCCTGGAGCACCCGGAAGACCAGCAGCACCGGGTAGTTGGGCGCGAAGGCCGCGGCGATACCGAGGAGCGCGGCCGCCGCCAGCGCCAGGCTCATCATCCCCGTCCTGCTCCACGCGTCGGAGAGGGCGGTCAGCGGCACCACCGCGATGGCCATGGCGGCGGTGGAGACCGAGATCGTCAGCGACGAGGCCGCGGGGGACAGGCTGAAGTGTGTGGACAGGGCGGGCAGCAGGGCCTGGACGCAGTACAGCGTCATGAACGTGGTCAGCCCGGCGGCGAAGAGCGCCCCGGTGGCCCGGCGGAAACCGGGTGTCCCTCGCGTGTGCGCGGCAGGCGATATGTGCGGGTCAGTCACCGGACGACGGTAGGCCGGGTGTCGTTCATGCGTCCAATGCATGGATCGCTGAGATACGTTCCGTATATGGAACACCGCCCGGACGGGCCCCGCCGCCCCGCGCCGAAGCCCGCGCCAAAGCCCGCGCCAAAACCCGTACCGAATGCCGCGCCGGATCCCGTAAAGGATCACGCGCCGGATCCCGTACTGGATCGCGCGCCGACAGTGGCAGCCGGGCCCCTCGCCCCCGCCTTGCCCTCACCTTCTCCCTCTCCCTCTCCCGTCCCGCCTCCCGCCGTGCTGTCGTCCGATGTGCAGCATCTGCCGGCGCCGCTGCTCGGGATGTGTCCCGACCTCGTACGGTTCGTGACCGTCGCCGGCCTTGAGCATCTCTCCGCCGCGGCAGGAGAGTTGGGCACCCCGCAGTCGACGGTCAGCCGCAGCATCGCCCGGCTGGAGGCGGCCGTCGGCACCCCGCTCTTCGACCGGGAGGGCCGGGGGATGCGGCTGACCCGGCAGGGCCGCGCCTTCCTGGCCCGGGTGCAGCGGGGGCTCGCGGAGATCGCGACCGGGTGCGAGGAGCTGCGGCTGGCCACCGACATGCCGGGCACCGTCGCCCTGGGCTTCCTGCCCGCGCTCGGCTCGGCCCCGGTGCCGCTGCTGGTCAGCTGGTTCCGCGACCGGCACCCCAAGGTCCGCTTCCAGCTGGTCCAGGACAACGCGCAGGGGCTGCTCGACCGGCTCCGGGCGGGTGAGGTCGACCTCTGCCTGACCTCACCGCTGCCCGACGAGCCGGGCATCACCACCCTCCCGGTCGCCGCCGAGCCGCTGAGTCTCGTCGTACCGGCCGGCCATCCGCTGGCCGGGCGGAGCCGGGTCCGGCTGGCCGAAGCCGAGCACGAGGACTTCGTGATGGCGGCCACCGGTTACGGTCTGCGGCGACTGGTCAACAGCCTCTGCGCCGCCGCCGGTTTCCCACCGCGCGTCGCGTTCGAGGGCGCCGAGATCGCCACCATCCGCGGCTTCGTCGCGGCGGGCCTCGGGGTCGCGGTGCTGCCCCCTTCCCCGGTCCGGGTGCCCGGCCTCGTGGACCTGCCGCTCGACGATCCGGGGGCCTCCCGCACGGTCGGCCTGACCCGGGTGACGTCCCGCACCAGCACCCCGGTCGTCGGCGACTTCGTCGACCTGGTGCTGAGCCGGGCCCAGGAGTGCTTCGGCGCCCCGCCGCCGGACAGCCCCTGAGCGGGCCGGGGGGCTACCCCCACCTGGGGTCTCGTGCCTGTCGTATGGGCACCGCGGTGCGGGTCAACAACCCTTGTCCCATGACCAGTTACGCCCGCAAGGGCCTCTTCCGCGCGCTGTCCGCGACCGCCGTCGCCGCCGCTCTCACCGCCTCCGCCGTACCGGCCGCGACCGCCGTACCAGCCACCCCGCCCGCGCCGGCCGCGCATCCGGGGACACCGCCCGCCCGCGC
>NZ_JAAGLN010000241.1 GCF_010548145.1 Streptomyces sp. SID10853 | reverse complement strand
CTGCCTGGTCCACGTCACCGGTGCCGGCACCGCCGTCCAGCGCCGCCTCCGCCACCGCACGCAGCGCCGTCAGCAGCGGGACGACCGCCGGCTCGTGGCGCAGCGGCAGATCGTCGCCCGCGATGTCCAGCGGAACCCCGGCCGAGGACAGCGCGCGGCGCACGGCCGGGATCGAGCGGCCGCCCGCACGGACCAGGACCGCCATGTCGTTCCACGGCACGCCCTCCTCCAGATGGGCCCGGCGCAGAATGTCCGCGATGTTGTCCAGCTCGGTGCCGGCCGTCGGATAGGTGTACGCCTCGACCCGGCCCCCGGACCGTACCGCCGACAGCTCCCGGTGCGCGCGGACCTGGGCGGTGGGCAGCCGGGGCAGCGGCATCCGCTGGGTGAGCAGCCTGGTCGCCGTGAGCAGGGCCGTGGCGGAGCGGCGCGATGTGGTCAGCACCTCGACGGGCGCCGGGCGGCCGTCGGTACGGGCGAACGTGTCGGGGAAGTCCAGGATGCCGTTCACATCGGCGCCGCGGAACGCGTAGATCGACTGGTCGGGGTCGCCGAACGCGACCAGGGTCCGGCCGCCGCCCGCCAGCGCGTGCAGCAGCCGGACCTGGGCCGGGTCGGTGTCCTGGTACTCGTCGACGAAGACCGCGTCGTAGCGGAGATCGGCCCGTTCGGCCAGCGGCACCGCGCGGTGCACCAGCTCCGCGTAGTCGACGACGCCCTGCGCGTCCAGTACGTCCAGATACTCGGCGAGGAACCCGGCCGCCGCATGCCAGTCGGGGCGGCCCGTGCGCTTCGCGAACGCGGCCAGGGTCTCCGGGCCGAGTCCCAGCTCCCGGCTGCGGGCGAGCACCGCGCGCACCTCGTCGGCGAAACCGCGGGTCGTCAGACAGGCCCGCAGCTCGTCGGGCCAGCGGATCCGGCCCAGGTCGAGCTGGCCCGCGAGCAGTTCCCGTACGGCGACGTCCTGCTCGGGTCCCGACAGCAGCCGCAGCGGTTCGGCGAAGAGGTCGGCGTCCTGGTGGGCGCGGACCAGGGCGTAACAGAAGGAGTGGAAGGTGGTCGCCTGCGGGCCGTACGTACCGATCCGGGATCCGCCGCCCGGCGCGCCGGCGGCGGGGAGCGGTCCGGTCCCGCCGCCCTGGATCCGTACCGCCATCCGGTCGCGCAGCTCCACCGCGGCCCGGCGGCTGAAGGTGAGGACGAGGATCCGCTCCGGGTCGGTCCCTTCGGCGATACGCCGGGCCACCGCCTCCACCAGCGTGGTGGATTTGCCCGTGCCGGGCCCGGCCAGCACCAGCAGCGGCCCGGTGCGGTGGTCAACCACCGCACGCTGGCGTGCGTCCAGTACGGGTGGATCCTCCGAGCCCGGCGGGGTGCGCACCAGCCGGTACGCGCCCGGGGCCCGGGGCCTTACCCGGTGGGAAGTGGAGGTGCTCACGTGGATCGCCGGTCCTGGGAGTGGTGCGTGGATGTGCGGACGGAGGGAGGGGCGGGGGCGGCCGCGCCGCCGTGCCCGCGGTGTTCCGCCGACGCTACGCCGTCGGGCGGGGTGGCCTCGACGACGGGGGCAGGCGCCCCGCTGCGTACTCCGTACGGGTCTCAGACCGCCCGCGGGAGGGCCGAATGGCGGAAGCTGTCAGACATGAGCCCCGCCGCCCCCGTCCCACCGCGCCCGCCGTATGTCCAGGCGGGGCAGATGGCCGTCCGTGTCACGGGCGGCCCGTGGGGCGTCCCGCAGCGGGGTGGCCTCCGCCCGGTAGTGCTCCAGCGCCCGCAACTCGTGGCCCGGGAGCAGCGCGCCGTCCGCGCGCACCACCCGCCACCACGGGGCGGCGCCGCCGTAGAGGGCCATCACCCGGCCCACCTGGCGGGGGCCGCCCTCCCCCAGCCATTCGGCGATGTCCCCGTACGTCATGACGCGGCCGGGCGGGATCAGCTCCGCGACGTCCAGCACCCGTTCCGCGTACTCCGGCAGCTCAGCACTCATCCGGTCCATCCTGCACCACAGCGCCGACAACGCGCCGGGCCCGCCGCAGAGCGGGCCATTTCCCACAAAGGGGCCCTGATGCCCGCCCGCGCCGCCCGGACATGCCACCATCGTCCGGGCGGTGACCGGGCTTCCCGCGGGCAGCGCCCGGCCGCTCCGCCCACGGGCCCAGCATCCCGAGGTGGAACGCAGTGATACGAGACAAGAAGGAACCGACGGAGGGGCCAGGCGTGCAGGAGCCACCGGAGGCGGCGAACGCCCCCGACTCCGAAACCCCTCCGGGCGGGCCGGAGACGGTTCCGGAACCGGGGGGCGGGCCGGGCGGTCGCGGTCCTGACGGGCCCGGGGCCGGCCCGGGTCCTGACGGCGGCGCCACGGAGCCCGGGGCAGGTGCCCGCGGCACCGAACCCGGCGGCTCAAGCAGCACGGAGCCCGGTGCCGGCACACCCCCTCGTACGGGATCGCACCCGGTGCCGGGATCCCGCCCCGGCACCGGACCCGTCCCCGGCCGGGATTCGCCGCCCGAGTTCGGCGGTGCCACCGCCATCGACCGGGTATCCGGTGACGAGCCGCTGCTCGCCGCCCGGGTGCACCGCCCGTCCGATCTGCTGCGTCTGCTCACCGGCATCCTGGCCATCGCGCTGGTCCTGGCGATCGCCGCCTTCGCCCACGGCACGACGTCGGGGCTCGCCGAGGACATCCACAACGGCACCGTCGAGACGCCCGACCTGCTGCTCAAGCTCGCCGGGCTCTTCTCGTCCATCGCCATACTGATCCTGCCGGTCGCCTTCGCGATCGAACGGCTGGTGAAACGGGACGGCCTGCGGATCGCGGACGGGGTGCTGGCCGCCGTCCTCGCCCACGGTGCGGCACTCGCCACCGATCTCTGGGTCGCCAAGGCCGCACCCAAATCGATCACCGAGGCGCTCACCCAGTCCCTCAGCAACGGCACGCTCACCGACCCGGTGCACGGCTATCTCGCCCCTGTCATCGCCTATATGACGGCCGTCGGCATGGCCCGCAGACCACGCTGGCGGGTGGCGCTCTGGGTGGTCCTGCTGGTCAACTCCTTCGCCGTGCTGGTCGGCCGGCAGACCACCCCCTTCTCGATCATCGTGACGATCCTGCTGGGCTGGACCGTCGCCTACGGCACCCTGTACGCCGTCGGCTCGCCCAACGTCCGCCCCACCGGCCGCCAGCTGCTCGCCGGGCTGCGGCACGTCGGCTTCAACCCGGTCAGCGCGATGCGCGCCGAGGACATCCCCGACTCGGCCGAACAGGGCGACCGCGGCCGGCGCTACTTCGTCACGCTGGAGGACGGCGCGCCGCTCGACGTCACCGTCGTCGACCGGGAGCAGCAGGCCCAGGGCTTCTTCTACCGGGTGTGGCGCCGCCTCACCCTGCGCTCCATCTCCACCGGCCGCTCCATCCAGTCGCTGCGCCAGGCCCTGGAGCAGGAGGCGCTCCTCGCGTACGCGGCCATCGCCGCCGGGGCGAACGCGCCGAAGCTGATCGCCACCTCCGAGCTGGGCCCCGACGCGGTGATGCTCGTGTACGAGCACACCGGCGGGCGCTCCCTCGACTCACTGCCCGACGAGGAGATCACCGACGAGCTGATGCAGAACGCCTGGCGGCAGATGCAGGCCCTGCAGTCCCGGCGCATCGCGCACCGCAGACTCGTCGGCGACGCGATCCTGGTGGACAAGTCGGGCCGGGTGATCCTCACCGATCTGCGCGGCGGTGAGATCGCGGCCAGCGA
This sequence comes from Streptomyces sp. SID10853, assembly GCF_010548145.1. Lineage (GTDB taxonomy): Bacteria > Actinomycetota > Actinomycetes > Streptomycetales > Streptomycetaceae > Streptomyces. Next base: position 6,675 of record NZ_JAAGLN010000241.1, on the reverse strand, counting down.
CATCGTGCTGCGGATGGACATCGCGCAGCTGCTCACCACGCTGGGGCTGCGGGCGGGGGCCGAACGCTCGGTGACGTCCGCCGTCGCGGTCATCGGGCCCGACAAGGTCGCCGACAGTCTGCCGCTGCTCCAGCCGCTGGCGCTGAGCCGGTCGACCCGGGCGACCCTGCGCCAGCTGGCGCGTGAACGCGCGCAGCGCGAGCGGGAAGCCGTGATCGAGGCGTCGGAGACCGCCAAGCGGGCGAAGGCCGGGGCGGACGAGGCGCCGGGCGACAGCCGCAAGGCCGCCCGTGCCGAGAAGAAAGCGGAGAAGGAGGCCATCGACGACGCACTGGACGGGGCGCGCGAGGAGGACCTGCTCTCGCAGATCCGCCACCAGGTGCTGCTGATCCGGCCGCAGGCGCACGCCGAACCGGTCCGTCTGGAACGCGTCAAGCTCCGCACCCTGTTCACGGTCATCGCCGGGTCCGTCGCCGCGTACTTCCTGCTCTCGCAGCTCGCCAACATCCCGTACCACCAGCTGATCACCACTACGCGCTGGGGCTGGGTCGCTATGGCGGTGCTGTTCTCGGCGCTGAGTTATGTGGCGGCGGCGATGAGCCTGCTCGGCTTCGTGCCGGAGAAGGTGCCGTTCCTGCGGGCGGTGTCCGCGCAGGTCGCCGGGTCCTTCGTGAAGCTGGTGGCGCCGGCGGCGGTCGGCGGGGTGGCGCTGAACACCCGCTTCCTGCAGCGCGCGGGCGTGCGCCCGGGGCTCGCGGTGGCCAGTGTCGGGGCTTCGCAGCTCTTCGGCCTCGCCAGCCACATCCTGCTGCTGATGGTCTTCGGCTATGTGACGGGCACCGAGCAGACGCCGTCGCTGACGCCGTCCCGTACGGTGATCGCCGGCCTGCTGACGGCCGCGGTGCTCGCCCTGGTCGTGACGGCGGTGCCGTTCCTGCGGAAGTTCGTCGTCACGCGGGTGCGTTCGCTGTTCGCCGGTGTGGTGCCGCGCATGCTCGACGTACTCCAGCAGCCGCGCAAGCTGCTCACCGGTATCGGCGGGATGCTGCTGCTGACCGGCACGTTCGTGATGTGCCTCGACGCGTCGATCCGGGCCTTCGGCGGCGGCTCGACCATAAGTTACGCGAGCATCGCGGTGGTCTTCCTGACCGCGAACGCGGTGGGGTCTGCCGTGCCGACACCCGGCGGGGTCGGGGCCGTCGAGACGGCGCTGACCGGTGCGCTGATCATCGCGCGCGTGGACCCGGGGACCGCTGCGGCGGCCGTGCTGCTCTTCCGGCTGCTCACGTTCTGGCTTCCGGTGCTGCCGGGCTGGCTGTGCTTCAACTATCTGACGCGCCGGGGGGCGCTGTAGGACCGTAGGGGCTGCCCGCCCCGGGCCGGGCCGAGCCGAGCCGGGCCCCCGGGGATTCCCGCCCCCGCCGGTCAGGCGCCCTGCGCCCGGGTCCGCTCCAGCGTCCGCAGGATCAGCCACTGGTCGCCCCAGGCCATCGCCGTGCCCAGTACGGCCATCACCACCCCGATCAGTACGCTGCCGACGGCCGCCCCCACGGCGAGTCCGGCGAGCCCCAGCAGGCCGCGGACCGCGAACCGCAGTGCCACCAGGCCGACGGCCAGCAGCCGGGTGCGCTTGTTCTTCCAGAGCGCCCTCATGAAGCGCATCCGGGTGCGCAGGACCGTGAGCGACAGCGTCAGATTCAGCGCCGCGACGACCGGGATCAGCCAGTACGCGGCCGGGTAGGCCCGTGCGATGTCGAAGATGCCCGCGAAGGTGCCGACGATCGGGAAGTACCAGTTGGGCAGCGGCTTGATCTCCACCGGGCACCCGGCCACCGGTGCGGCGGGCCGGGCCGTGGGCCGGGCCGTGTCCTGAGCGGTGGTCCGTGCGGTGGTCCCTGCGCTGATCTGAGCGGTGGTCTGTTCCGTGCTCACTGCGGTCATTTTCTGCTCCCCCTGAGGCTTCGTTTCCGACACGAGAAGCTTCCCGCGCCGGGCACCTCGGGCGGCAGAGCGAACCGTCCGCACTCCGGCAGGACAAATGTCCCGTGGCGACGGCCGGCTCAGCGGGCCGTGATCACCAGGATCGCCGCGTCGTCGTGGAGCCGCCCGCCGACGTAGCGGTGGAGGTCCTGCTCGATCTCCCGCACCAGGGCGGCCGGTTCCAGGCCGGTCCAGTTCCGCAGCCGCCGGGCCAGCGGGTAGAACACCCCATGGCTGTCCCGGGCCTCCGTGACCCCGTCGGTGAAGAGCAGCAGTCGTGCCCCGTACGGCAGTCGGGTCTCCACGACCGCGCGCGCCCGCTCCTCCTCGGGGACCAGGAAGCCGAGGCCCAGCGGCAGCCCGGCCTCTCCCAGGGCGATCTGCCGCGGACCGGACTCGCTGACCGTGAACGGTTCCAGATGCCCGCAGTTCACCAGCCGCATCCGCTGCCGGTCGGGGGCGAACTCCGCGAGGAGCGCGGTGACATGGCGCGGCTCCTGGCCGATGGTCTCGGCGTACTCGTTGTAGCGGTCCAGTATGTTCTCCATGCGCCGGGTCAGATCCGGGAGGCCGGGCTCCTCGTACCCCGCCACCCGGAACGCGCTGAGCACGGCCGCCCCCGCGTTGATCGCGTCGAGGCCCTTGCCGCGTACGTCGGCGACGAGCACCCGGGTCCCGAAGGGCGACTCGATCAGCTCGTACAGATCGCCGCCCACCCGCGCGTACTCGTCCGCCGCGAGGTAGACCCCGTACGCCTCGAAGTCCTTCGTACGCAGCGGGAACGGCCGCAGCAGCGCGAGCTGGACCGCCTCGGCCGCGCCGCGGGTGTGCTCCAGGAGGGACTGCCGCTGGGAGCCGAGCCGTGCGATGAGCAGCGCGAGCAGCCCGACCGCCCAGGTCGCGGCGAGGACGACCGCCATCTGGCCGGGGTCGCGCTCATGGGGGGCGAAGAGCGGGTACGAACCGGCGATGCAGACACCGGCGAGGGTGGCCAGCACCGCGGTGGTCAGGACACTCAGCACCAGGGCGCCGACCAGCGGGACCAGACTCGCGAACAGCACCACCCGCAGGTCACCGGGGGTGAAGGACTCCACGGCGACGATCACGGCGAGCACGACGAGCAGGAACGTGAGGAACCCCGCGCGCTCCCTGCGCGTCGTCTTCCGCTCCACGAGCACACGCGAGAGGCTGCGGGCGAGCGGCATGGAGAGATCCCATCTGGCGGATATGCGGCTTTTGTCTCCCTCTCCGACACAGTAGCGCCGACCCGGCGGCCGCACAGCCGCATCCGCGCACCCCGGAGCACAGAGAAGAGGGGCGGCCCGCACTTCCCGTGCGGGCCGCCCCTCCGATGACGCGGTCGGTCATGCGCTCCGGTCTAGTACACCGGCTTCTCGGGCTCGATCTGGTTGACCCAGCCGATCACGCCGCCGCCCACGTGGACGGCGTCGGCGAAGCCCGCGGACTTCAGCACGGCCAGGACCTCGGCCGAGCGGACGCCCGTCTTGCAGTGCAGGACGATCTTCTTGTCCTGCGGGAGGTCCGACAGGGCGGAGCCCATGATGAACTCGTTCTTCGGGATCAGCTTCGCGCCCGGGATCGAGACGATCTCGTACTCGTTCGGCTCGCGGACGTCGATGATCTCGATCTTCTCGTCGGTGTCGATCCACTCCTTGAGCTGCTTGGGAGTGATCGTCGAACCGGCCGCCGCCTCCTGGGCCTCCTCGGACACGACGCCGCAGAAAGCCTCGTAGTCGATGAGCTCGGTGACGGTGGGGTTCTCACCGCAGACCGCGCAGTCGGGGTCCTTGCGGACCTTGACCTGGCGGTACTGCATCTCCAGGGCGTCGTAGATCATCAGCCGGCCGACCAGCGGGTCGCCGATGCCCGCGAGGAGCTTGATCGCCTCGTTGACCTGGATGGAACCGATCGACGCGCAGAGCACGCCGAGCACGCCGCCCTCGGCGCAGGAGGGGACCATGCCGGGGGGCGGCGGCTCCGGGTAGAGGCAGCGGTAGCAGGGGCCGTGCTCGGACCAGAAGACGGACGCCTGGCCGTCGAAGCGGTAGATGGAGCCCCAGACGTACGGCTTGTTGAGCAGCACGCACGCGTCGTTGACCAGATAGCGGGTGGCGAAGTTGTCCGTGCCGTCCACGATCAGGTCGTACTGGGAGAAGATGTCCATCACGTTCTCGGCCTCGAGCCGCTCCTCGTGAAGGACCACATTCACCAGGGGGTTGATCCCGAGGACCGTGTCCTTGGCCGACTGGGCCTTGGGGCGGCCGATGTCGGCCTGGCTGTGGATGATCTGGCGCTGCAGGTTCGACTCGTCGACCTCGTCGAACTCCACAATGCCCAGCGTGCCCACCCCGGCCGCGGCCAGGTACATGAGGGCGGGGGAGCCGAGGCCGCCCGCACCCACGGCGAGCACCTTGGCGTTCTTCAGCCGCTTCTGCCCGTCCATCCCCACGTCGGGGATGATCAGGTGGCGGGAGTACCTGCGGACCTCGTCGACGGTGAGTTCAGCAGCTGGCTCGACCAGGGGTGGCAGCGACACGGGGACTCCGTTGGTCGGTATCTACGTACGATGGTTCTTCCGTAACACTGCCACGCCCCTTCTCATTCCGAGACACCAGGTCCGATCCGCGAGACGATTTCGTCCCAGTAGCCGGGCAGTGCCTCGAACGGCGCGTTCTCCTCAGGCACACCGCCGCTGCCTGCGTCGGTCCGGTCGGTGAAGAAGATCGTGCCGGCCCCCTGCCAGCGGGCGATCCGGACGGCCTCCTCCAGATGGGTGCGCGGAACGCCGTGCACGAAGTGGGCGAACCGGGAGGGGTCGTACTCGGCGGTCCACTCCGCCACCTGCGACCAGCGGTAGTCCGTCCACGGGCCGCTGAAGGTGACCAACTGGTCGGCGGTCTCGGCGTATCCGGGATACGGATGGACGCCGTGCCCGAGGACCAGATGGCATCCGCTCCCCGTCACCGACCTGAGGGCGTCCGCGATCCGCCGGGTCTCGGGCAGGTCGGGGCGCCCGGCCGGGGCCCGGTCGAGGAAGAAGCCGTCGGTGCGGTACCAGTCCGTGAAGCGGTGGGCCTCCGCGATCAGCTCGCCGAACGGGCGGGTGCCGTGCGCCATGTCGAGGTGGCCGAGCACCCGCGTCCCCGTGTTCCGGATCCGGCCCGACGCCGCCAGGCAGTGCGGGTCGGGCCTGGCGCCCGGGCCGTTGGCCACATTGAGCACGACCCAGTGCAACGGCGTGCCGGGCCGCGTCAGTTCGGCCCACTCGACCGGTGCGACCAGCGGGTGCGCGTAGCCCGGTACGCCGAAGCCCAGCTCGGCCGAGAGCGTCGCGGCCGGGGTCAGATGCGGCATGCCGCCTCCATCCAGATGTCGGCGAGCGACTCCTCCAGATTGATGCGCGGGCGCCAGCCGAGGCGGTCGCGGGCGGTGCGCACATCCGCCTGCTGCCAGCCGCCGCAGCCGTCCGGGTACGGCGACGGCGCTGCCAGGTGGTCCATGACCGGCTCGGAGGGGCGCGGCGCCACCAGGCCGGAGTGGCGGTGCTGGGGTGCGTCGAGCTCGTGGAGCGTGCCGCCGAAACCGGCGACCCTGGCCAGGACGGCGGCGGCGTCGCGCAGCTTCACCGCGTGGCCGGTGCCGATGTTCACGATGCCCTGGGCGGCCGAGAGCGACGCCGCGTGGACGGCGCGCGCCACGTCCCGTACGTCGACGAAGTCGCGCTGGACACCGAGCCCGGAGAGCTTCAGTTCCTTGTCCCCCGCCTGCATCGCACGGCGCATCGCCTCGGCGAGCCGGCCCAGCGGGGAGCCCGCTGGGGTGCCGGGGCCGACCGGCGAGAAGACCCGCAGGACGATCGCGTCGAGCCCCGAGTTGAGCACCAGCTCACTGGCGGCCAGCTTGGAGACCCCGTACGGGCCGCCGGGGCGCGGGACCGCGTCCTCGGCGGTGGACGAGCCGGGCTGGCTCGGTCCGTACTCGGCGGCGCAACCGAGCTGCACCATCCGGGCGTTGCAGGTGCTGCGGCGCAGCGCCTCGCAGACGGAGGCGACGGCGACGGTGTTGTGCCGGGTCAGATCGCGGGCGCCGCCGCGGGTGGCACCGGCGCAGTTGATGACGACCCCGGGGTGGACGGCGTCCAGGAAGCGGGTGAGCGCTCCCGGGCTGCCGCTGGCGAGGTCGAAGCGGACGTCGGCGTCGTCGCCGCGCCCGAGGGCCGTGAGGTGCACGGCGGGATCGGCGAGCAGCCGGTCGGCCACATAGCGGCCGAGATATCCGTTGGCTCCGAGCAGCAGCACCCTCATCGCGCGGCCGCCTCTCGATACCGACGGGTCGGTGCTGGAGATTCGGGGCTCATTTTTCGTTCTCCTTCTGAGGTGTTACCGGGTGGTCGGCCCGCGGCGTCGGCTCCGCGGGAGTTTCGGGGGCGGTCCTGCGGGTGGCAGGTCCGCCGCTTCAGGTGTGCGCCGATGCGCGGGAGAGTGCGCGGGTGGCATGGACCAGCAGGGCGAGCGCCACCGCCCCGCAGACGACGGCGGATACGGCCGGGGCGCCCAGGGCGTCCACGGGCGCGGCGACGAAGCGGCAGCCGGGGAGGCGGCCGATGAGGACGGACGCCAGGGCGAGCGCCTCCCCCGCACAGGCGGTGGCCAGTGCGGCGGCCGCGCCGTCGGG
>NZ_JAAGLN010000240.1 GCF_010548145.1 Streptomyces sp. SID10853 | reverse complement strand
CCGCCTGTCCGCCCCGCCGCCCAGCCCCCCGCGAACAGCGCCACCGGCCGGGCAGCCGACGACCGGCAGCCCCGCCCGCCGCTGCGGGCGCTCGCGCCACTGCGCGAGACCGGGAAGCTGTTCGCCCTCGGCGCCACTGTCACCCGGGCCGTCTTCCGAAGACCCTTCCAGGTACGGGAGTTCATCGAGCAGTTCTGGTTCATCGCGAGTGTCACCATCCTGCCGGCCGCCCTGGTCTCGATCCCGTTCGGCGCGGTCATCGCCCTCCAGGTCGGTTCGCTCACCCAGCAGCTCGGCGCCCAGTCCTTCACCGGCGGGGCGAGCGTCCTCGCCGTCATCCAGCAGGCCAGCCCGCTGATCGTCGCCCTGCTGATCGCGGGCGCCGGCGGATCGGCGATCTGCGCCGACCTCGGCTCGCGCAAGATCCGCGAGGAGCTGGACGCGATGGAGGTCATGGGCGTCTCACCCGTCCAGCGCCTCGTCGTCCCCCGGGTGCTCGCCACCATGTTCGTGGCGGTCCTGCTGAACGGCCTTGTCTCGGTCGTCGGCACGCTCGGGGGCTACTTCTTCAACGTGATCCTTCAGCACGGCACACCGGGCGCCTACCTCTCCAGCTTCTCCGCGCTCGCCCAGCTGCCCGACCTCTACATCAGCGAGGTCAAAGCGCTGATCTTCGGCTTCCTCGCCGGGATCGTCGCCGCCTACCGCGGGCTGAACCCCAGGGGCGGCCCCAAGGGTGTCGGTGACGCGGTCAACCAGTCCGTCGTCATCACCTTCATGCTGCTGTTCTTCGTGAACATGGTGCTCACTGCGGTCTATCTGCAGATCGTCCCCGCGAAGGGGAGCTGACCGATGTCCATGCTCAGCCGGCTCGACCGCTCGGGCGACCAACTCGCCTTCTACGTACGGGCGCTCATCTGGATCCCGCGCACCCTGCGCCGCTACATCAGAGAGGTCCAGCGGCTGCTCGCCGAGGTCGCCTTCGGCAGCGGCGGCCTCGGGGTCATCGGCGGCACCATCGGCGTGATGATCGGCATGACCCTCTTCACCGGCACGGTCGTCGGCCTCCAGGGATACGCGGCGCTCAATCAGATCGGCACCGCCGCCTTCACCGGATTCATCTCCGCCTACTTCAACACCCGTGAGATCGCCCCGCTGGTCGCCGGACTCGCCCTCTCCGCGACGGTCGGCGCGGGTTTCACCGCCCAGCTCGGCGCGATGCGCATCAACGAGGAGGTGGACGCGCTCGAAGCGATGGGGGTGCGCTCCATGCCGTACCTCGTCACCACCCGGATCATCGCCGGGGTCGTCGCGATCATCCCGCTGTACGCCATGGGGCTGCTCAGCTCGTACGTCGCGTCCCGTCTGGTGACCGTCCTCTTCAAGGGCCAGTCGTCCGGCACCTACGACCACTACTTCAATCTCTTCCTTTCCCCGGACGACGTCCTGCTCTCGGTACTCAAGGTGCTGATCTTCAGCGTCCTGGTGATCCTGGCCCACTGCTACTACGGCTTCCACGCCACCGGCGGCCCCGCCGGGGTCGGGGTGGCGGTCGGCCGGTCGGTGCGCAACGCCATCGTGCTCATCAGCGTGACCGACTTCTTCCTCTCGCTGGCCATCTGGGGCGCCACGACGACCGTGAAGGTGGCGGGATGAGCGCGCGGACAGTGCGGCGCAGGCTCGCCGGAGTGGTCTTCATCGTGGTCCCCGCCCTGCTGATCTGGCTGTCGATCGCCGTGTACCGCAAGGACTTCACCGAATCGGCGACGGTACGGGTGGACACCGACAGCGTCGGCAGCGAGATGCATCTCAACGCCGACGTGAAGCTGCGCGGTGTCGTCATCGGCCAGGTCCGCGGCATCAGCTCGAACGGCGACGGCGCCCGGCTCACCCTCGCCATCCAGCCGGACGCACTGGGCCGGGTCCCCGCCGACGTCACTGCGCAGATGCTGCCGACGACGCTGTTCGGCGAGCGGTACGTGGCACTCGTCCCCCCGGCCCACGCCGCCACCCGGGCGCTGCGGCCCGGCGCGACCATCCCGCAGGACCGCTCCCGCAACGCCATCGAACTGGAGCAGGTGCTCGACCACGTACTGCCGCTGCTCACCGCGGTCGAGCCGCAGAAGCTCTCCGCCACGCTGACCGCGGTCTCACAGGCCCTGAGCGGACGGGGGCAGCAGCTCGGCGACACCTTCGTCACGCTCGACACGTACCTCAAGAAGCTCAACCCCCAACTGCCCACGCTCAACCGGGACATCGCGGAACTGGTCAAGGTCACCAAGGTCTACTCGGACGCGGCGCCCGACATCCTCACCGCGCTCACCGACTTCACCACCACCAGCTCCACCCTCGCCGAGAAACAGGCCCAGCTGGCCGGCCTGTACGGCACCACCACCAAGACCGCGCAGGACGTCACGGCCTTCCTCCAGCAGAACAAGGACAACATCATCCGGCTCTCCGCGACCGGCCGGCCGACCCTGGAACTCCTCGCGAAGTACGCCCCCGAATTCCCCTGCACCCTGAGCACGCTGGCGGGCTTCGTCCCCGCCATGGACAAGGCACTCGGCAAGGGCACGGACCAGCCGGGACTGCACGTCAGCCTCGACTCCGTCCCCTCGCTCGGGAAGTACACACCGGGCAAGGACACCCCCTCCTACACCGCGAGCGGCGGGCCGCACTGCTACTCCGTCCCCTACATCGGCAGGACCGTGCCGACCGCCGCCACCGGAGCGAGCAGGTCCGACAGCCTCGGGCTGCCCAACTCGCCCCAGGAGAACCAGCTCGTCAACGAACTGCTCGCCCCCGGCACGAAGACGGCGGCGCAGTCCCTTCCCGACTGGAGCAGCCTGCTGGCAGGCCCGGTCTTCCGCGGTGCGGAGGTGAAGCTCAAATGAAGCGCCGCAGCCTGACGGCCCCGCTCGTCAAGTCCCTCGTCTTCGTCCTGGTGACCTCGCTCGCCACCGTGGTCCTCGGGCTGAGTATCGCCAACACGGACGTCGGCGACACCGTCTCCTACCGGGCGCGCTTCACCGACGCCACCGGGCTGGTCGAAGGGGACAGCGTACGGATCGCCGGGGTGAAGGTCGGCCAGGTCGAGTCGGTGAAGGTCGCCGACCGGCGGCTCGCCGAGGTGCGCTTCGCGGTACGGAAGGGGCGTACGCTGCCCGCTTCGGTGACCGCGTCGATCAAGTACCTCAACATGGTCGGCCAGCGGTACGTCGACCTGGAGCAGGGCAGCGGTCCCGTCGGGAAACCCTTCCCGCCCGGCCACACCATCCAGCTCTCGCACACCACACCGGCCCTCGACCTCACCGAGCTGTTCAACGGCTTCCAGCCGCTCCTCCAGGGGCTGGCACCGGCCGAGATGAACCAGCTCGCCAACTCCATCGTGCAGGTGCTCCAGGGCGAGGGCGGCACCGTCGACAGCCTGCTCCAGCACGTCGGATCGCTGACCACCACGGTCGCCGCCAAGGACAAGGTCATCGGCCAGGTCATCAAGAACCTCAACACGGTACTGACCACGGTCAACGACCATGAGTCCGACTTCAACGACCTCGTCGTCACCCTCCAGCAGCTGGTCTCCGGCTTCGCCGGGGACCGCAAACCCCTCGGTGACGCGATCACCGCGATGGGCGCGCTGACCACGTCGACCGCAGGACTGCTCCAGGACGGCCGGGCGCCGCTGAAGAAGGACATCAGCGAACTCGGCAGGGTCTCGAAGCAGTTGGGCGACAGCACACCCCAGCTGCAGGACTTCCTGCGCAACACACCGGCCAAGATGCAGGCCATCACCCGGCTCGCCTCCTACGGATCGTGGCTCAACCTCTATCTCTGCGAGGCCCGGGTGACGGGTGTGACCACATCGGACGGCAGCAAGCCGCCCACCGGTATCGGGGTCACCGAATCGAGGTGCCAGGGATGAACCGGCCCCGCCCGCGGCTCCCGCGGATCAAGCCCGTACGGGAGCGCAACCCGGTCGCCGTGAGCCTCGTCGGGCTGCTGGTCCTCGCACTGATCGGGCTCGCCGCCTACCGCGCCGACTCACTGCCCTTCATCGGCGGCGGCACCACGTACACCGCAGACTTCACCGAGTCGGCCGGGCTCGGCGCGGGTGACGAGGTACGGATCGCCGGGGTCAGGGTCGGCCAGGTGAAGGCGGTCGCGCTCGACGGCGCCAAGGTCAAGGTGTCCTTCAAGGTCAAGGGCGCCTGGGTCGGGAACTCCAGCACGGCCGCCATCGCCATCAAGACACTGCTCGGCGACAAGTACCTGGCACTCGACCCGGTCGGCACCGCCCCGCAGGACCCATCCGCCCGGATCCCGCTGGGCCGCACCACATCTCCGTACGACGTCACCCAGGCGTTCAGCGGGCTCAGCGACACCATCGGAGACCTCGACACCAAGCAGCTCGCGAAGAGCTTCGAGACGATCTCGGACACCTTCAAGGACTCCCCGCCCGATGTGAAGAACGCGGCCACCGGCCTCTCCGCGCTGTCGCGGACGGTCTCGCAGCGCGACGCCGAACTGGCCAGGCTGCTCAAGGGCAGCAAACAGCTCACCAAGACACTCTCCGACAAGAACAGCAGCTTCGACGCCCTCCTCAAGGACGGCAATCTGCTGCTCGGCGAGATCCAGAACCGGCGGGACTCCATCCGCCGGCTGCTCACCGGAACCACCGACCTCGGCACCGAACTGACCGGCCTGGTCAAGGACAACAACAAGCAGCTGAAGCCGACACTGACCGCGCTCGACAAGGTCACGGCCGTCCTGCTGAAGAACCGCAAGAGCCTGGACAAGGCGCTGTCCCTGGCCGGCCCCTACTACCGGCTCGTCGGCAACACCCTGGGCAACGGCCGCTGGTTCGACACCTACATCTGCGGGCTCGTCCCGAAGAACTACCTGCCAGCGGGGACACCTCCGGCCACCGGATGCGTGTCGCCCCGGCAGCCCCAGGGAGGCAGCCGATGAACCACACCACCAGGCGGCTTGCGGGAATCGGAGCCGGACTCGTCCTGGTCGCCGGGGTGACGACCACCGGGGTCCTGGCCCTCGACAGCGCCGGCGGCCACCGGATCACCGCCTACTTCGACCGGGCCACCGGCCTCTACGCGGGCTCCGACCTGCGGATCCTCGGAGTGAAGGTGGGCCGGGTCGACTCGGTGAGGCCGGAGGGCCGCGAGGTGCGGGTGGTGCTCGTCCTCGACAAGGGCGTGAAGGTGCCCGCCGGTGCCCGCGCGCTGATCGTCGCACCGAGCATCGTCGCCGACCGGTACGTCCAGCTGTCACCCGCGTACGCAGGCGGCCCGCAGCTCAAGGACCGGGCCACGCTCGCCGCCGACCGCAACGCCGAACCCGTCGAGGTCGACCAGCTGTACGCGAGCGTGACCCAGCTGGCCACCGCACTCGGGCCGAAGGGCGCCAACTCCAGTGGCGCGCTGAACGATCTGCTCAAGACCGGCGCGGCCAACCTGGACGGCAACGGCAAGGCGATCGGCGACTCGATCGAGCAGTTCGGCAAGGCGGCCAAGACGCTCGACAAGAGCAGCGGTAACCTCTTCGACACCCTGGCCTACCTCCAGTCCTTCACCTCGATGCTCAAGGGCAACGACGGAAAGGTGCACACGGCGGAGCAGCAGCTCGCCACCGTCTCCGGCTTCCTCGACGACGACAAGGACGACCTCGGCACCGCACTCGAACAACTGGGCACCGCGCTCGGCCAGGTGAAGACCTTCATCGAGGAGAACCGCGGCTCGCTCAAGAAGAGCGTCAGCCGGCTGCGGCCGATCACCGACACCCTGGTCGAACAGCGGGCCTCACTCGCCGAGATGCTGGACGACGCCCCGCTCGCCGCCGACAACCTGCTCAACGCCTACGACCCCGTGCACCGCACCATCGACGGCCGGGGCAATCTCAACGAGATCAGCATGAACGGCCAACTCAGCGGTACGGGCGCCGCGTCCACGGCCGGAGACGCGAGCGGAGCCGGCGGCGGTGTCCCGGCCGGGGCGGGGCTCGACGGGCTGGTCCCCGTACAGCCGTCCCAGCAGAAGGCGCTGCCCACGCTGCCGCTTCCGGCGGTGGGCGACGTGTACGGCTCCCCGCCGAAGACAGCCGCGAAGCCCACCGGCCACCAGGGGGCCGAGCGATGAGCCGCACCTCGCAGCCCGGCATGTCCCGGCCCGGCCCCTCCCGTACGTCCCGCACCTCCCGTACTTTCCGCACCTCCCGTACGGGGATCGCGGCCGCGGTCGCCCTGGCCATCGGCTGCACCGTTGCCATCGGCGGCTGCGCCGGGCCGTCCTTCTCCGGCATCGAGAACCTGCCGCTGCCCGGCGGGGCGGACCTCGGCTCGCACCCGTACGAGATCACCGCCGACTTCGCGGATGTCCTGAACCTCGTCCCGCAGGCCGCGGTCAAGGTGAACGACGTGGCCGTCGGCCGGGTCTCGAAGATCACGCTCTCGCCGGGGCGCTGGTCGGCGCGGGTCACCATGCGCGTCAACGGCAAGGTGAGCCTGCCGCGCAACGCCTACGCCCACCTCGAACAGTCCAGCCTGCTCGGCGAGAAGTTCATCCAGCTCACCGCACCGGACCAGGGCGCGTCGGCCGACCGGCTCACCGACGGCCAGACCATCCCGATCTCGCGCACCAACCGCAACCCTGAGGTCGAGGAGGTATTCGGCGCGCTGTCTCTGCTGCTCAACGGCGGCGGCGTCCAGCAGCTCAGGACCATCAGCACCGAGCTCAACAAGACCCTGGGCGGCCGGGAGCCGCAGATCCGCTCCACGCTCCAGTCCGTCAACACCCTGGTGACCAGCCTCGACGGGCACAAGAGCGACATCACAGCGGCGCTCGACGGAGTCAACCGGCTCTCCGCGACCCTCGCCACCCGCAAACAGGACATCAGCAAGGCGCTCACCGGCCTCAGCCCAGGACTGAAGGTGCTGGAGAAACAGCGCGGCTCCCTGATCACCATGCTCAAGGCGCTCGACACCCTGTCCGGGGTCGCCGTCGACACGGTGAACAAGAGCAAGGCCGACATGGTCGCCGACCTCAAGGCGCTCGCGCCGACGCTCCAGCAGCTCGCCGACTCCGGCAAGGACCTGCCCGACTCGCTGCAGGTGCTCTTCACCTACCCGTTCACCGACGAGGTGCTGCGCGGGGTGAAGGGCGACTACCTCAATGTCTATCTGGATGTGACGGCCGTGCCGGGGACCAGGATCGTTCCGCCGATCACCCTCACCGGGGGAGGGGCCCAGACCGGGGGCACCACAGCGCAGAAGTCCGGCGCCGGTGCGCCGCCCCTGCCGCTGCCCTCCGTCACCGCACCGTCCACGGAAGGCGGCCACTGATGGTCACCAGGGCCACCCGGCTGAAGAACATCGCCTTCCTGCTGCTCACGGTGCTCGTCCTGGGCTACCTCGGGGCCCGCTACGCCGACCTGGGGCATCTGGTCGGGCTGCGGGGCTACTACGTGGTGAAGGTCGAACTCCCGGAGACCGGCGGCCTGTTCACCCACGCCAACGTCACCTACCGGGGCGTCTCGGTGGGGCGGGTCGGTCCCATCAGGCTCACCGGCGACGGGGTCGAGGCCGATCTGCGGATCAGCAACTCGGCGCCCCCCATCCCCGCCGACCTCAAGGCGTCCGTCGCCAATCTGTCGGCCGTCGGCGAGGAGTACATCGATCTGCGGCCGGCCGCCACCGGCAGCCCGTATCTGGAGGACGGATCCCGGATCGCCCGGGCCGACGCCAGCATCCCGGCCCCGGTGACCAATGTGCTCACCAGCGTCAACGACCTGACGTCATCGGTGGATCTCGACGCCCTGCGTACGGTCGTGGACGAGTCCGGTGCCGCGTTCGACGGGCGGGGTGAGGACCTCCAGGTCCTGATGGACAGCAGCAAGGACTTCCTCAGGGCCGCGGACAAGGCGCTGCCCACCGACACCAAGCTGATGACCGACGGCGAGACCGTGCTCCGTACCCAGACCCAGGAGGGCGACGCGCTCAAGTCCTTCGCCAGGGGCGCCAAGGGGCTCGCCGGGCAGCTGGTGGAATCCGACACCGATCTGCGGGCGCTCATCGCCGCCACACCAGAGGCGGCGACGCAGGTCAGCGGATTGCTCAGAGATCTGAACCCCGATCTGAGCGTGGTCGTCGCCAATCTGCTGACGACATCCGATGTGGCGGTCACCCGGCAGCGCGGCACCGAGGAACTGCTGGTGAAACTGCCCGCGGTGGCCGCTGCGGGGTCGACAGCGATCAACGCCGAGGGAGCACGTTTCGGGATGGCCGTCACCTTCTTCTCGCCGCTGCCGTGCACGGCCGGGTACGGCGGTACGACGTACCGCAACGGCCTGGACACCAGCGCCACTTCGGAGCTGAACACCGGTGCCCGCTGCACCTCGCCGCCCAGTACGGGCAAGGAGGTGCGCGGTTCGGCGAACGCACCGAGCGGCGGCCCGGTCCCGGCGCCCGCCAAGCCCGGATCCCTGCTGCTCGGAACTGACGCGGGAGGGGCGGGCTCGCTCCCCGGAGCCCTCGGCTCACCCGCGCTCCCCGCCACGGGCCCCACCGATCTGGGTGGTCTGCTCGGTCTCGGAGGCCGCTCATGACCACCCGTACGAAGGCGCTGGTCTGGGCGGCCTGCGCGGTGGCCGTCCTGTTCTGTGCCGTCGCCGGCCGGGTGTACTGGCTGGCGCGCCAGGACGATTCCCTGCGGTACGCGGCGTCCCGGGACGCCGCGCTGGCCGCCGGCCGCGAACGGATCGCCGAGCTCAACACCCTGGATGTGAAGAACATCGACAGCGGGCTGGGATTGTGGCTCCACGCCTCGACCGGCGCGCTCCACGACAAGCTGGCCGCCACCCGCGCCACCGACCGCACCACCCTGACCAAGGCGGGGACCTCCGCACGCGGCACCGTCACGGATGCCGCGCTCACGGCGCTCGACTACCGGGCGGGCACCGCGGCGCTGATCGCCACCGTCAAGGTCGCCGTCACCCCCAGGGGCGGTACGGCCACGACCGACCGCAAACGCTTCACGGCCACGCTCGCCCGCACCCGGGAAGGCTGGAAAGTCACCGCACTCAGCGCAGTGCCGGTCGGTAAGGAGGGCGCGTGAGCAGCACCGTCGAGGACAGCGGAGTGGACGCCTCCGGCGCCCCGGACGGGCCGGACGCCCCGGATTTGACTGACGCCTCTCCGGATACCTCTGATGCGCAGACGCCGCCCGCGCCGGGTGGCCCCGGGCACCGCCGGGCTCTGATCGCGGGGGGCCTGGCCGTGCTGCTGCTGGTGCTCGGCGGCGGCGGAATGCTGTTCCGTGCCCACCAGTTGAGGAACACCCCGGCCGCAGAGAACCGGGCACTGACCGACACGGAGGCCACCTCGCAGGTCACCGGAGATGTCAGTGACACGCTCGGCAAGGTCCTCTCCTACACACCGCAGGCCACCGACGTCACGGCCCAGTCGGCACGCGAACTGCTCGCCGGGAAGGCCGCGAAGCAGTACACGGCGCTCTTCGGGCAGGTCGGGAAGCGCGCGAAGGAGCAGCAGCTGACGCTCACCACCCAGGTGGTACGGGCCGGAGTCACCCGGCTGACCGGCACCGAGGCGCGACTGCTGGTCTTCCTCGACCAGACCGCACAGCGCAAGGGGAAACCGGCCGGGGTGGTGGCCGCGCAGCTGTCGGTGACCGCCGAACTGCGCGGCGGCAACTGGCTGATCACCGACATCACGGCCCGCTGAGGGAGACGTACTCACATGACGCCCACATCGCCCATATCGCCCAGGATGCTCAGGACGCCCAAGGTGCCCAAGGCGCTCAGGACGGCAAGGAATCCGCTGACGGTCGTGGCGCTCACGCTGGTGCTGCTGGCCGCCGGTGCGGCGGGCTGGGGCGGATGGTCCTGGTATGCGGCCGCGCACGACGACTCCGCCGCGTACGCACGGTCGCGCGACCGGGTGCTGGCGGCGGGGGAGCAGGCCGTACAGAACATGAACACGCTCGACCACCGGAAGCTCGCGGCCGGGCTCGACGCGTGGGAGGCGTCGACCACCGGAGATCTGCACAAGCAACTCACCGAAGGAAGGGCCGGGTTCGAGAAGCAGATCAAGACGGCGCAGACCGTGTCCACGGCGAAGGTGCTGTCCGGAGCGGTCACCGAACTGGACGACCGGGCGGGCAAGGCGAGCGTGATGGTGGCGCTGCGGATCACGGTGACCGCTCCGAAGGGCAAGCCGGCCGAGAAGGAGACCCGGCTGCTCGGCGAACTCACACGCACGTCGGGGGGCTGGAAACTCAGCGCCCTGGGCCAGGCGCCCGTCGGCAACACCGCCGGCTGACCAGGAGAGGAGCTGAGGACGACATGTCGACCACCCGTCATCTCATCAACCGGCAGCGGCGCCTGGCGGCCGTGGCCCCGGTGCGCGCCACGCCACGGGGGGCG
>NZ_JAAGLN010000023.1 GCF_010548145.1 Streptomyces sp. SID10853 | reverse complement strand
GACTGGATGTTCCGGCCGCGCGAGGTCCAGCCGTCCCCGAGCGCGGCCATGGTCCGGGTGTACGGGTCGGGGGTCATGCTGCTGTAGTACGAGCCGCCCTCGCCGCCGACCAGCAACGGGTCGTTCCCGGTGGTCTGCTGACGCCCCGGGTCGGTGCGGTAGCGCGGCCACCCGTCCGCCCCGGCGACCGCCGCCGCCTCCTCGTCCAGGTGGCGGCCCCACGGCGCGTAGTCGTCGAGCCGGTGGATCTTGACCCGGTCCGCGTACGCCGTCGTCGCCGCAGCCTGCCCCGCCTGCGCGCCCACCAGCAGCAGTACGGCGACAACCGGCTGCCAGCGGCGCACCCGCGCCCCGGCCCCCGCCGGTACGGTCCGGCCCGCTCTCCTCCGCAGCGCAAGCCCGGCCACCACCGCGGCCAGGCCGAGGCCGAAGAGCGGATACGTATATACGGTGACCGTCCGCTATACGGTGACCGTCCGCGAGAAGGCCGCGAAGGCCGCCCCCGCCGCGAGCACCCCCGCCCCGCCGGCCAGCGCCCTGCGGCCCGGCAGTCCGTACGACAGCGCTGTCCAGGCCGCGATCACCAGCAGACCGCTCAGCACGAACGTCTGCCGGTACGGGCTGCCGTTCGGCGTCGCGAACAGATGCCAGAGCAGATGCGTGGGCTTCCACTGCATCGACAGCGCCACCAGCACCACGAGCCCCGCCCACGCGGCCCGTTCGCGGTGCGGCACCGCCCGGTGGAAGGCCAGCGCACACGCGAACAGCAGGGTGCCCGTGCCGAGGAAGAGCGCCGGGGTCGAGAAGCTGTACGTCGCGGGGAGCGTGCGGGCGAACACATCCGTCCAGGCGGCGGGCGCGAAGTCCCGGGCCCAGCCCGGGTACGCGTGCCGGGTGCCGAGGAAGACCGTACAGAGGAGCGGCGCGGCCAGTCCGATGCCGAGCAGGACCGTCCCGGCCGCCCTGAGCAGCACCCGGAGCCGGCGGCGCGCCCCCGTCTCCGTGAGCAGCAGCCGCACGAGCAGCACCAGCGCGGCTCCGATGGTCGCCATGTACGCGGTGTAGAAGTTCGCGGTCCAGGCGAGCGCGACGACCACCGGCCCGAGCAGCGGTCTGCGCCCGCCCCGCACCCACTCGCCGACCAGGCACAGCAGCGGGAAGGCGATCAGCCCGTCCAGCCACATCAGGTTGTACGACGCCTCCAGGACCGACCAGCCGCAGAGCGCGTACGAGGCGCCGAACAGCCCGGCCGCCCACCAGCGGCCCGGGCGCAGAGTGAGGAGCAGCGAGGTCATCGCCGCCGACGCCGCCGCCATCTTGAGCAGCGTGACCAGATACACCGCGAGGTCGATCCGGTCCTTCGGGAAGGCCGCCACCAGCAGCGCGAACGGGCTGCTCAGATAGGTCCCCAGATCCGGCAGGAACGATGTGCCGTACCCCGACTGCCAGTTGACGAACAGCCCGCCGTGAGCCCTGCCGTGCAGCAGGTCCCGCAGATGGGCGTGGAAGGGGATGTACTGGTTGCCCAGGTCGCTGATGCTGCGGTGGCGGGGCCCGTAGGGGTAGATCCGGGCGGCGGCGTCCCCGGCGCACACGGCCAGTACGGTGAGCGGCATGGCCAGTACGGTGGCGCGGAGACGGGGCGTCACTGCCGGACGGCGGGGTTTCATCCTCCGAATATGGCAGCGAATACGCTGAATTAGCCTGGAATACGGTGAGTTCACCCAACCGTCGCCGGGACTTCACCCCCTCCCGTTCTCAGGAGCGCGTACGCAGATGAACACCGCACGGTCGGCCGCTACGGCCAAGCTGGGCCAGCTGGTCCGTTTCGCGCTCGTCGGCGTGGTGAACACCGGTACGTACTACGGCTGTTACCTGCTGCTGCTCACGCGGCTCCCGTACCTCGCGGCGCACACCGTCGCCTTCTGCCTCAGCATGGTCGGCTCGTTCTTCATGAACGCCAGGTTCACCTACCGGATCCGGCCGACCTGGCGGAAGTTCCTGCTCTTCCCGCTGACCAACGCGGCGAATTTCGTCATCACGACCGGCGGGGTGTACCTGCTGGTGGGTGTGGGGCACATCGGTGCGCACTACGCGCCGCTGGTCGCGGCAGCGGCGGCCGTTCCGCTCACTTTTGTCATCTCCCGGATGATCATGCTCCGCCCCGACAACCGGGAAGCCCCTGAATCGTTGGTCGAACCAGTGGCCCCGGCCACACCAAGTGCCTAACATCGATCAACGCAAGGTCTTGTGCACCGAAGCACAAACCCGCCCGGTGCACCGAAGCACAGACTCGCCCGCCAGGAGGCTCCTTTGCACCGCCGTCGTCGCACTGCGCTCTCCGTGTCCGTCGCCCTCGTCGCCGCGGCACCGCTCCTCGCCGCCTGCGGCAGCCAGCCCCACCCGGGCGCCGCGGCCGTCGTGGGCAAGGACCGGATCACCGTCGCCGCCCTCCAGACGCAGGTGAACGACGTGCGCGCGGCGCAGAACAAGTCGCCGCAGGCCGCCGAGCTGATCAGGAGCAGCAACAACCTCAGCGGTATGAAGCTCGGCACCATGATCTTCGACCGGGTGCTCGCGAAGGCCGCGTCGGACGCCGGGGCGAAGGTCACCCGCAAGGACATCCAGGACGCGCGCGCCCAGCTGGTCAAGCAGGCGGGCAGCGAGCAGCGGCTCCAGCAGGTCTACCTCCAGCAGAACGGCATCGCCCCCGGCCAGATCGACCAGGCACTCCAGGAGCAGGTCACCGCGTCGAAGCTGGCCGCGAAGCTGGGCGGCGCCTCGCTCAGCACTCCGCAGGGCCAGAGCGCCGTGCTCCAGGCGATGATGAAGACCTCCAGGGCGATGGGCGTGGACGTCAACCCGCGCTACGGGGTCTGGGACGCGAAGAAGAGCCAGCTCGGCGCGTACAAGACGCCGTGGATCACCGAGGTCACCAAGGAGCAGTCCGCGCAGTCCGCCGGGACCGGAGTCAGCGCGGCGGGGTAGTTTCGACGGGTGACCGCTGAGAACACCTCCGACGCCTCTTCCACCGCTGACGACGCCGGGGCCGCGGCTGCCGCTCACGGCGACGCCGCGGCTGCCGCTGACGCCGCCGCCGCTCACGCCGTCGCCGAAGACGCCGCCGCCCCCGGCCGGGTCGTGCTGCTGACCACCAGCCACCGGGTCGCGCCCGGACTGCTGTCCTGGCCGGCCTGGCAGCTGCTGCACACGGCGGACCGGGTGCTCTGCGCGGACGCGGGCCATCCGGAGCTGCCGTATCTCCGCGAGGCAGGCGTGACGGTCGAGCAGACGGCACCCGACGCGCACCGGCTGGTCGAGGAGTGCGCGGGCGGCCGCACGGTCGTCGTCCTCCCGTCGGGCGAGGGCGACCGGCAGCTGACCGACGGCCTGGCCAGGCTCGCGGGCAGCGGCCGGGTGCGGATGCCGGACCTGGAGCTGCTGCCCGGCTCGTACGATCTGCCGGGCGCACGCCTGCTCGACCTGGTGCAGGTGATGGACCGGGTGCGCCGCGAGTGCCCGTGGACCTCCCAGCAGACCCACCGGGGACTCGCCAAGTACCTGATCGAGGAGGCGTACGAACTCGTCGAGGCGATCGAGGACGGCGACCGCGACGAACTGCGCGAGGAACTGGGGGACGTCCTGCTCCAGGTCGTCTTCCACGCCCGGATCGCCCAGGAGGGCACCGGCGGAGAAGGAGAAGAAGACGGAGAAGAAGGAGACGAGCCCTTCTCCATCGACGATGTCGCCGGCGGCCTGGTCGAGAAGCTGATCCGCCGCCACCCGCATGTGTTCGGCGACGAGACGGCGGAGACCGCCGATGACGTCCACGCCCACTGGAACCGGACCAAGGCGATCGAGAAACAGCGCACATCGGTGACGGACGGCGTCCCGGTCGGCCAGCCGGCCCTCGCGCTCGCGGCGAAACTGACCTCGCGGGTACGGGGTTCGCAGCTCGACGTACCGCTGCCGACGGGCGAGGGCGTCGGCTACCGGCTGCTCGCCCTGGCCGCGAGCGCGGAGGCGGCCGGCACGGACCCGGAGGCCGCACTGCGCGCCGCGGCCCGGGCGTACCGGGACGCGATCCGGGCCGCGGAGAAGGCCGCACCCGGTACGACTACCGTCGAGGAGTGACCGACAACAGCACCGCAGGCCCGGCCCCCGCCCTCTTCACCTGGGAGTTCGCGACCGACCCGTACCCCGCCTACGCCTGGCTGCGGGAGAACGCACCCGTCCACAGGACCGCGCTCCCCAGCGGCGTGGAGGCCTGGCTCGTGACCCGGTACGCGGACGCGCGGGCGGCGCTCGCCGAGCCCCGGCTGTCGAAGAACCCCGCCCACCACGCGGAGTCCCCGCACGCCAAGGGCAAGACCGGCATTCCGGGCGAGCGCAAGGCGGAGCTGATGACGCATCTGCTGAACATCGACCCGCCGGACCACACGCGGCTGCGGCGCCTGGTCTCCAAGGCGTTCACCCCGCGCACCGTGGCGCTCTTCGCCCCGCGCGTACAGGAGCTGACGGACCAGCTGATCGACGCCTTCGTGGCGGACGGCCGGGCCGACCTCATCCATGACGTCGCGTTCCCGCTCCCCATCTACGCCATCTGCGACCTGCTGGGCGTCCCGCGTGAGGACCAGGACGACTTCCGCGACTGGGCGGGCATGATGATCCGTCACGGCGGCGGCCCGCGCGGCGGGGTCGCCAGGTCGGTCAAGAAGATGCGGAACTACCTCGCCGAACTCATCCACCGCAAGCGCGAGAACCCCGGCGACGACCTCATCTCCGGGCTCATCAGGGCGAGCGACGACGGTGAGCACCTGACCGAGAACGAAGCGGCCGCCATGGCGTTCATCCTGCTCTTCGCCGGGTTCGAGACGACGGTCAACCTCATCGGCAACGGGATGTACGCGCTGCTCCGCAACCCGGACCAGCGCGAGCGCCTGGAAGCGTCACTGGCGGCGGGGGAGAGCGGCCTCCTCGCCACCGGTGTCGAGGAACTGCTGCGTTACGACGGGCCGGTGGAGCTGGCGACCTGGCGGTTCGCCACCGAGGCGCTGACCCTGGGCGGGCAGGCCGTCGCCGAGGGCGATCCCGTACTCGTCGTGCTGGCCGCCGCCGACCGCGACCCCGAGCGCTTCACCGAGCCCGACACGCTCGACCTCTCACGCACCGACAACCAGCACCTCGGCTACGGACACGGCATCCACTACTGCCTGGGCGCCCCACTCGCCCGGCTGGAGGCGCAGACCGCGCTCGCCACCCTGCTGCGGCGCCTCCCGGAGCTGCGACTTGCGGTGGAACCGGGCGATTTGCGCTGGCGCGGCGGGCTCATCATGCGGGGATTGCGCACGCTTCCGGTGGAGTTCGGCACCCGGGCCGGTGACCCGCAGGTCTGACGGCCTGACCAGTACATGACTGACGTGCCGTCAAGAATGTGACTTTCACGTGATCTCCGCTGCATCGACTTGTGACTGGCGTTCGAGTGCGGCTACGTTCACCCCTCGACTCATCCGTCACACGGAAGGCCACCGCATGCGCACCGGGAACGGTCGGCACCGCCGCCCCCGTCAGGCTCCAGCTCTTGTCGTAGCGGCAGGAGTTACGGGCTCGGCCATCGCCCTTCCGCTGCTGGCATCGACCGGCGCCCACGCGGCCGACGCCACGACCTGGGACCGGGTGGCGCTGTGCGAGAGCGGCGGCATCTGGAGCGCCGACCTCGGCAATGGCCACTACGGCGGACTCCAGTTCTCGCAGACGACCTGGGACAAGTACGGCGGCGGGCAGTACGCCGCCCGCCCCGACCTGGCCAGCCGTTCCCAGCAGATAGCCGTGGCTCAGAAGGTGTACGCGGCCGAGGGTGCGACGCCCTGGGCCAGTTGCGCGGCCATCGCCGGGCTGACGAAGGGTGACGCGGACACGGCCACCGTGGACCCGGGCTCCCCGGACACCGCGAGCCCGGCCCCCTCGGCTTCGGCCGGCTCAGGGAAGGACGCGGCGGACCCGGACGCGAGCGCGACCACCGGATCGAATGCGGACGATACGGGGCAGACGCCGTCGAAGCAGTCGTCGGCGAGCCCGAGCCCGTCCGATTCACCCTCGGGCTCCTCTTCCGGCTCCGCATCCCCGTCATCTCCGTCATCCGGCTCTTCTTCGGATGCAACGGATGGTTCGGACTCTTCGGGCTCTTCGGTTGATTCAGGCAAGACGGGCAAGACCGGCAAGACAGGCACTTCGGGAACCGCGGACTCCAGTGCGTCCGCCACGCCCGACACGCCCGACTCCGGGTCACCCGCGCCTTCTGACTCGGCGACACCCTCCGACCCGGGGGCCGGTAAGCACCGGGGCGGCGCCGACGACGGGTCCGGTGCCGGCCGTGACGAGTCCGGCCGCCATGCCTCGCGTGGCGGAAAACCCTCCCGGGATGACGCCCGTACGGACGGCAGCTACACCGTCCGCGCGGGTGACAACCTCTGGGCCATCGCCGAGGCGCACGATCTGCCCGGCGGATGGCCCGCGCTCTATGCGGCGAACCATCAGACGGTCGGAGGCGACCCGGACTTCATCGTTCCTGGCCAGAGCCTTGATCTCGACCCAAAACAGGGGTAGTTAGCTCCTGTATGTCCGCTTCTGTTCGAGTGAGACATGGCTCTCGTCGGTCCTGCTGAATGTCCGGACTGTCCGCCCGGCGCACGCCGTCCCTCACCTGCGAAAACGGGTCATGCGTGGTCGTAAACCCAGGATTTCGTCCCCGATGTTCATCTTTGAATATCGGGGGGTCCTGTGATTACGGTCAGACCGCTCGCACCGCGGGCCTCTTCGATCGCCACGCCGAATCCTGCCATCGGTCGAAGGGAAGCAGTTGACGCTAAGAAGCGCCGCAGGCAGGAGCGGGGGACCCAGGTAAGCGCCGGGGCCGGCCGTCCGTTCAGAGTCAGAGAACGGCACGAACCGGGACCGGCTTGGGGTGAAGCTGTGCGCTAGGCCGCGCAGCCGGGCAACTCATTGGCCCGAACCCGACAGCTCACCTCGTAGGCGTCGGTGAGGAGATTCGTCATGCTGTTTTCCAGCAAGTCCAAGCACCGTCGCCCCTCGAAGGCCGTCCGTGTCGCCACGCTCGCCGGTGTCGCCGGTGCGGCCGTGGCCGTGCCGCTGATCGGTGCGACCTCCGCGTCCGCCGCCTCGGTCTCCACCTGGGACGCCGTCGCGCAGTGCGAGTCCGGTGGCAACTGGTCCACCAACACGGGCAACGGTTACTACGGTGGCCTGCAGTTCAACAACTCCAGCTGGGCCGCAGCCGGTGGTACGCAGTACGCCCCGCGTGCCGACCTCGCCACCAAGGGCCAGCAGATCGCCACCGCCGAGAAGCTCCTCGCCATGCAGGGCCCGGGTGCCTGGTCCTGCGCCGGTGCCGGCGGCCTGACCAGCGGTGGCCCGAGCCCGGACGTCTCGACCTCGTCGAACAGCTCCTCGTCCAGCTCCTCGTCGAGCGCCGACCAGCAGAGCAGCCACAGCGACCAGCAGGCCGCTTCGCGCAGCGAGGCCCGCACCAGTGCGCCGGCCGCTCCGAAGCACGCCGCCCCGAAGCACGCCGCGCCGCGGACGATCCAGAAGGGCGACGGCGAGTACAAGGTCAAGGCCGGCGACACGCTCTCCACGATCGCCAAGGCCGAGCACGTCTCCGGTGGCTGGAAGAAGGTCTACGACCTGAACAAGGACATCGTGAAGGACGCCAACCTGATCTTCCCCGGTCAGCAGCTCCACCTGAGCTGATATCGGCTCTCCCCCTGCACCCCCGGCCCGGCGCGACTCCCCCGTACGCGCCGGGCCGGGGGCCTGTCCGACGGTTACCAGTCAGTAAATTTGCTGACTTTCACACCGTCATACGATCTTTTGGGCCCTTTTTCGTCCCAGGGTCCGGGCGCCCTGCCGGTTGATCCCCCCGAGCCGGTTAGGCTCTTGTCGCAAGGCCAAAGACAAAGAGACCCTGCGCCCATAGCGTCACATCCCAGAAGGAGATGCTAGTGCCGTCCATCGACGTCGTCGTAGCCCGGGAAATCCTGGACTCCCGAGGCAACCCCACGGTCGAGGTCGAGGTCGGCCTCGACGACGGCAGCACGGGCCGTGCCGCCGTCCCGTCCGGCGCCTCCACCGGTGCGTTCGAGGCCATCGAGCTCCGCGACGGTGACCCCAACCGTTACCAGGGCAAGGGTGTCGAGAAGGCAGTCCTCGCCGTCATCGAGCAGATCGGCCCGGAGCTCGTCGGATACGACGCCACCGAGCAGCGCCTCATCGACCAGGCGATGTTCGACCTGGACGCGACGGAGAACAAGGGCTCGCTCGGCGCCAACGCGATCCTCGGCGTCTCGCTCGCCGTGGCGCACGCCGCGTCCGAGGCTTCCGACCTCCCGCTCTTCCGTTACCTGGGCGGCCCGAACGCGCACCTGCTGCCCGTTCCGATGATGAACATCCTGAACGGCGGGTCGCACGCCGACTCCAACGTCGACATCCAGGAGTTCATGATCGCGCCGATCGGCGCCGAGTCCTTCTCGGAGGCGCTGCGCTGGGGCGCCGAGGTCTACCACACCCTCAAGAAGGTCCTGAAGACCAAGGGTCTGTCGACCGGTCTCGGTGACGAGGGCGGCTTCGCGCCGAACCTGGAGTCGAACCGCGCCGCCCTCGACCTCATCCTGGAGGCCATCAAGGAGGCCGGTTACGCGCCGGGCAAGGACATCGCGCTCGCGCTCGACGTCGCAGCCTCCGAGTTCTACAAGGACGGCAAGTACGAGTTCGAGGGCAAGTCCCGCTCGGCCGCCGAGATGACCGAGTACTACGAGGAGCTCGTCGCCTCGTACCCGCTCGTCTCCATCGAGGACCCGCTGTACGAGGACGACTGGGACGGCTGGAAGGTCATCACCGACAAGCTGGGCGCCAAGGTCCAGATCGTCGGCGACGACCTCTTCGTCACCAACCCGGAGCGGCTGGCCCGTGGCATCGAGGAGGGCTCCGCCAACGCCCTGCTCGTCAAGGTCAACCAGATCGGTTCGCTGACCGAGACCCTCGACGCCGTCGAGCTCGCCCAGCGCAACGGCTTCAAGTGCATGATGTCGCACCGCTCCGGCGAGACCGAGGACGTCACCATCGCCGACCTCGCGGTCGCCGTGAACTGCGGCCAGATCAAGACCGGCGCCCCGGCCCGCTCGGACCGCGTCGCCAAGTACAACCAGCTGCTGCGCATCGAGGAGATCCTCGACGATGCTGCGGTGTACGCGGGCCGCTCGGCGTTCCCGCGCTTCCGCTCCAGCTGACACAGCCGAAGCCGGCACGGCCGAAGAACTGAATAAAGAGCTGAATCAGCTGAATCAGCAGTAAAGGCGCAGTCACGCGCAGCCGTCCCCGTACCCGGTCCCGTACCGTGTCCGGGGACGGACGTGCGTGTGTATCGGGGAGGCGGCATGGCAGGGAACCGGGACCGGTTCTCCACCGCGACCAGGCTCAGGGTGCTCGGCGAGCAGACCGCGGCCCGTGTCTACCGTTCCCAGTCCAGGCGCCAGGCACGCAGGCCCCGGCTCACCGGCCGGGCGGCGATACTGCTGATGGTGCTCTGCACCCTGGTGGTGGCGCTCGCGTATCCGATGCGGCAGTACGTGTCCCAGCGCAACGACATCGCCGACCAGCGGCGCCAGGTCAGCGACGCGAAGGCGCGCGTCGAGGAGCTGCGGGACGAGAAGGCCCGCCTCCAGGACAACGCGTACGTGGAGCGGCTGGCCCGCGAGCAACTGCACTATGTGCGGCCGGGGGAGACCAACTACACGATGGTCGATCCCGATTCCCGCACCCAGCGCTCCGGCGGCAAGGGCGCGGCGGACCGGCCGTGGTACTCGAACCTGTGGGACGGCGTGGACAGCGCGGACCGCACCAAGGGCCCCTAGCCACGCCGTACGCCATGCGCCTCCGCTTCCGACCCCGCACATGACTTCACAGGCACTCACCTCACACGTACTCAGATCCAAGGCAGGCATGGAAACGCCCCCTCCGCAGACCGACCGTACCGAGCCCACCGACGCGGACATCAGCGCGTTCAAGGAGCAGCTCGGCCGCCCGCCCCGCGGGCTGCGCGCCATCGCGCACCGCTGCCCGTGCGGCAACCCGGACGTCGTCGAGACGGCCCCGCGTCTGGAGGACGGCACGCCGTTCCCGACGACGTACTACCTGACCTGCCCGCGTGCCGCCTCCGCGATCGGCACGCTGGAGGCGAACGGCGTCATGAAGGAGATGACCGAGCGCCTGCGCACCGACCCGGAACTGGCGGCCTCCTACCGGGCCGCACACGAGGACTACCTCGCGCGCCGCGACGCGATCGAGGTGCTTGAGGGCTTCCCGAGCGCGGGTGGCATGCCGGACCGGGTCAAGTGCCTGCATGTCCTGGTGGGGCACTCGCTGGCCGCGGGACCCGGCGTCAACCCGCTGGGTGACGAGGCGATCGCGATGCTGCCCGAGTGGTGGGCGAAGGGCCCGTGCGTGCCGCGGGCGCGGGACGGCGAGGGCTCCGCCCCGCTCGGCGACAGTCTCTGAGGATCCGGGCCGGGACCGAACCCCGGCTCCACGAGAGGACACCCATATGACCCGCGTCGCTTCCATTGACTGCGGTACGAACTCCATCCGTCTGCTCGTCGCGGACGCCGACCCCGCCACCGGTGAACTCGTCGACCTGGACCGGCGGATGACCATCGTCCGGCTCGGCCAGGACGTCGACAGGACGGGCCGGCTCGCCCCCGAGGCGCTGGAGCGGACCTTCGCGGCCTGTAAGGAGTACGCCGAGGTCATCAAGGCCCACGGCGCCGAGCGCCTCCGCTTCGTCGCCACGTCCGCGTCCCGCGACGCCGAGAACCGCGACGAGTTCGTCAGCGGGGTGCGCGACATCCTCGGCGTCGAACCCGAGGTGATCACCGGCGACCAGGAGGCCGAGTTCTCCTTCACGGGCGCGACGAAGGAGCTGGCAGGGCAGGGCGGTGAGTATCTGGTCGTGGACATCGGCGGCGGCTCCACCGAGTTCGTTGTCGGGGACGAGCACGTCAGGGCGGCCCGCTCCGTGAACATCGGCTGCGTACGGCTCACCGAGCGGCACGTCCGCCACGACCCGCCGACGCTCGGTGAGATCACCGCGATGCGCGCCGACATCGACGCCGCGCTGGACGAGGCGGCGGAGACGGTCCCGCTGTCCGGGAACCGCATGCTCGTCGGTCTCGCCGGTTCGGTGACCACGGTCGGCGCCATCGCGCTGGGGCTCGACGCCTATGAATCGACCGCGATCCACCACTCCCGGATCACCGCGGCGCAGGTCGGCGAGATCGCCGGCACCCTGCTGATCTCGTCCCACGAGGAGCGGGCGGCGATCCCGGTGATGCATCCGGGGCGGGTGGACGTCATCGGCGCGGGCGCGATGATCCTGCACTCCGTGATGAAGCGGACCGGGGCCCGCGAGGTGGTCGTCAGCGAGCACGACATCCTCGACGGCATCGCGTGGAGCGTCGCCGGCGAGTGACCCGCTGACGGTGAAGCGACCCGGAGTCCCAGGGCTCCGGGCTGCCCGCCATCAGATGTTGCGCGTCGGCCGCCGACTTTGACGACGGGGGTGATGAGCCGGCCGGAGCCCCGCCCGGGCGGCTTTCGCGAGGCCCCTTCGGGGGGCGGTCTGACAGCGTTGTCAGGCTTCCGGGGCCCCCTCGGTGGCCGTTCCGGCGGCCGGCCGCGAGAAAGTTCGTGAAGTTCTTCACAAGGAATTGGGGCCTGCCGGCCGAAGATCCGCGGACATTCGCCCCCGGCGGGTGCCCGTAAGCCCCTTTCGCGTCCTTCGCGGGCCGTGTCCTGCGTGTTGCGGGCGGATGACGCCGGGCAGTGGTCCACCCGGTGCGACACCGTGAGGGCCAGCTCAAGAGGGGTGGACAACGACCGCCGGGGCGTGCTGGTTCCCCTGTACGGGAGTGACCTGCGTCATGCGGGTCGCGCAGTGTAGCAGAGGTGTCCAGGGACCTTGTGAAGGGGCGCACGAGGTACCCCCTCCCATGAGGTGGATACTCGTTGCCATGAGCACCACGGAGCGTCCCAGGATCCTCGTAGTTGGAGGCGGGTACGTAGGCCTGTACGCAGCTCGACGCATTCTCAAGAAGATGCGCTACGGCGAAGCGACCGTCACGGTCGTGGACCCGCGCTCGTACATGACGTACCAGCCCTTCCTCCCCGAAGCTGCTGCCGGCAGCATCTCGCCTCGGCATGTCGTCGTCCCGCTGCGACGCGTGCTGCCCAAGGCAGAGATCCTCACCGGCCGAGTCACCACGATCGACCAGGACCGCAAGGTCGCCACGGTCGCGCCGCTCGTCGGCGAGGCTTACGAGCTGCCCTTCGACTACCTGGTCATCGCGCTCGGCGCGGTCTCCCGCACCTTCCCGATCCCCGGCCTCGCCGAGCAGGGCATCGGTATGAAGGGCGTCGAAGAGGCGATCGGCCTGCGCAACCACGTCCTCGAGCAGCTCGACAAGGCCGACTCGACGACCGACGAGGACGTCCGCCGCAAGGCGCTGACCTTCGTCTTCGTCGGCGGTGGCTTCGCTGGCGCGGAGACCATCGGCGAGGTCGAGGACATGGCCAGGGACGCCGCGAAGTACTACACCAACGTCAAGCGCGAGGACATGCGCTTCCTGCTGGTCGACGTGGCGGACAAGATCCTTCCCGAGGTCGGGCCGAAGCTCGGCGCGTACGGCAAGGAGCACCTGGAGTCCCGCGGTGTCGAGGTCTACCTCAAGACCGGCATGGACTCCTGCGTCGACGGCCACGTGGTGCTGAACAACGGCCTGGAGGTCGACGCCGACACGCTCGTCTGGACCGCCGGCGTCAAGCCGAACCCGGTCCTGGCCCGCTACGGTCTGCCGCTCGGCCCCCGCGGCCACGTGGACACATCCGAGAAGCTCCAGGTGCAGGGCACGGACTACATCTGGGCCGCCGGCGACAACGCGCAGGTCCCGGACATGGCCGCCCGCAAGGCCGGTGTCGAGAACGCCTGGTGCCCGCCGAACGCTCAGCACGCGCTGCGCCAGGCCAAGGTCCTCGGCGACAACGTCATCTCGGGCATGCGCGGCTTCCCGCAGGGCGACTACGAGCACGCCAACAAGGGTGCGGTGGCGGGCCTCGGCCTCCACAAGGGCGTCGCGATGATCGTCATGGGCAAGATGAAGATCAAGGTCAAGGGCCGTCTCGCCTGGTACATGCACCGTGGTTACCACGGCCTCGCGGTGCCGACCTGGAACCGCAAGATCCGCGTCGTCGCCGACTGGACGCTCGCGATGTTCCTCAAGCGCGAGGTCGTCTCGCTCGGCGCCATGGAGACTCCGCGCGAGGAGTTCTACGAGGCGGCCAAGCCGGCGCCCCGTCCCGCCGCGGCCAAGTCCGAAGCGGGCAAGCCCGATGCCGGGTCGAAGGCCGACGCCGAGAAGGCCAAGGCCTGACCCCGTAGTACAGCAGGTCCGTTCAGGTCCGAAGGGCCGTCCGCCATCCGTGGTGCGGGCGGCCCTTCGGCGTACCGGGACAGATGTACATGTATCCACCATGGATTTTACGCTCCCGTTACGTGGTATTGGGACTGTGGCGGCGGGTGTTCGGTGTTTACCTACTGCTGAGCCTTTTCCATCTGTACGGAGGTGTGCGCCATGGCCGACGCCGCGCTGCGGCTGACCACTCTCGCCGAGGAGCTGCTGGGAGCCCCGCTCCCGGTCCGCATCCGGGCCTGGGACGGCAGCGAGTCAGGGCCGCCGGGTACGCCCGTTCTCGTGATCCGTCACCGGCGGGCCCTGCGGCGGCTGTTGTGGAAGCCGGGGGAGCTCGGCCTGGCCCGCGCCTGGGTCGCGGGCGAGATCGACGTGGACGGCGATCTGTACGCGGCGCTCGATCTGCTCGCCGGCCTCATCTGGGAGCGCGACGACCCGGCGGAACTCAAGAAGGCGCGCCTCCCGCTGTTCGACCCGAAGCTGCGGGCCGCCGCCCGCGGACTGCTCGACGTCGGCGGGCTGCTGCCCCCGCCGCCCCCGCCCGCGGAGGAGATCAGACGCCGCCGCGGCCCGATCCACACCAAGCGCCGCGACCAGCAGGCGATCAGTCACCACTACGACGTCGGCAACGACTTCTACGAACTGGTGCTCGGGCCTTCGATGGTCTACTCCTGCGCCTACTGGGCCGAGGACTCCACGCTGGAGACCGCCCAGCGCGACAAGCTCGACCTGGTCTGCCGGAAGCTGGCGCTCAAGGAGGACATGCGGCTGCTCGACGTGGGCTGCGGCTGGGGCTCGATGGCCATCCACGCCGCCCGCGAGTACGGCGCCCGGGTCACCGGTGTCACCCTCTCCCGGGAACAGGCCGTGTACGCGCGCAAGCGCATCGCGGACGAGGGCCTGACCGACCGTATCGAGATCCGCGTCCAGGACTACCGGGACGTCAAGGACGGCCCGTACGACGCGATTTCGTCGATCGGGATGGCCGAGCACGTCGGCTCCGTCCGCTACCGGGAGTACGCGGACGATCTGTTCGCGCTCCTCAAGCCGGGCGGCCGGCTGCTGAACCACCAGATCGGCCGCCGCCCCGAACGGGACGAATCGGCGTACGAGATCGACGCGTTCATCGACGCCTACGTCTTCCCCGACGGCGAGCTGTCACCGATCGGCCGGACCGTGGAGCTGCTGGAGGAGGCCGGCTTCGAGGCCCGTGACGTCGAGATGCTCCGTGAGCACTACGCGCTGACGCTGCGTGAGTGGGTCGCCAATCTGGAGGCGCGCTGGGCGGAGGCGGTCCGGCTGACGAGTCCGGGCCGGGCCAGGGTCTGGCGGCTGTACATGGCCGCGTCCGCGCTCGCCTTCGAGAACAACCGGATCGGCGTCAACCAGGTGCTGGCCGTGAAGACCCCGGACGGCGGGGCTTCGGGCCTGCCGCGCCGGGCCCGCGACTGGCGCTGACCGGCCGGGGTACATGAGGTACGCCGCAGCACGGAGGCCCGGGACACTGTCGATGTCCCGGGCCTCCCGCCTGCGTATGACCTGTGGCGGACCGTCTACTCCGTCTTGATCGCGGTCAGCATGTTCAGCCGTGCGGCGCTGCGGGCCGGCCAGAGGGCGGCCAGCACTCCGACGACCGCGGCGAGCGCCAGGAAGACGGCGATCCGGCCCCACGGCATGACCAGCACGTAGTGCGGGATGCTCGACTTGATGGTCTGGCCGACCGCCCAGGCCAGGAAGGTCCCCAGCGCGATCCCGACCACTGCGCCGAACAGCGAGATCACCACGGCCTCCAGCCGGATCATCCGCTTCACCTTGGCCCGGTCGAGGCCGATCGCCCGCAGCATCCCGATCTCCTGCTGACGCTCGAAGACCGACATCGCCAGAGTGTTGATGACGCCGAGGACCGCGATGATCAGGGCCATCGCCAGCAGCCCGTACATGATGTTCAGGGTGGTGTTGATCATGCCGCCCATGGAGTTGCGGATGTCCTGCTGGTTCATGACGGAGATGGCCGGGTTGGCGCCCATCGCGTCCACCAGGGCCTGCTCACCGGAGCCGCCGTCCGTCTTCACGAGGATCTGCTGGATCTCCGGCTTCTTCTCGTGCGCGGCGAGCACCGGCATGGGGGCCAGGACGGGCGAGACGAACTGGTTCTCCTTGAAGACCGCGCCGACCGTCAGCGAGCCCTTCTTGTCGTCGAGGTACTTCGCTGACACCTTGCTGCCGGGCTTCCAGCCCTTCTTCTCCGCCGTCTTCTGCTCGACGGCGATCCGGCCGTGGGCGAGCGAGTCCAGCGAGCCCGAGACCACGGGGAGGCTGAGCACCTGCTGGATGTC
Organism: Streptomyces sp. SID10853; assembly: GCF_010548145.1. Lineage (GTDB taxonomy): Bacteria > Actinomycetota > Actinomycetes > Streptomycetales > Streptomycetaceae > Streptomyces. The sequence goes on along the minus strand of NZ_JAAGLN010000023.1, from coordinate 31,686 downwards.
GCCGGGCTTCACTCCGGAGACCGCCTGGTCGCTGCCGTCGATGACGATCTGGCTGCCGGCCAGCGGGGAGACCGCGGTGGCGCCCTTCGCCTTCTCCAGGGCGGTGACCGTGGAGGGGCTGAGCGACATGCCGTTGGCCATCTCGACCATGTAGTCGCCCTTGAAGTTGTCGGTGGTCATCCGGTCGACGGACTGGCCCACCGTGACACCGATCACCGTCAGCCCGGTGACCAGCGTCAGACCGATCGCCAGCGCGGATGCCGTGGCCCCGGTGCGGCGCGGGTTACGGACCGCGTTCTGGCCCGCGAGCTTGCCCGACACCCCGAACACCCGGGTCAGCAGCGGCCGTACGAGCGCGATGACCGGCCGGGAGAGCAGCGGGATCAGCACGATCACACCGATCAGGGCCAGGAAGGCACCGGCACCGATCATCATCCGGCCGCTGGAGCCGGCCGACGCACCGGCGAGGATCACCGCGGCGCCGATCAGCGTGATGACGGCGCCGATCGAGTTCCGTACCACCAGGGACTTGGTCGTGGCGGGCAGATGGGCGCTGCCCATGGCCGCGACCGGCGGGATCTTCGCCGCCCGGCGGGCGGGCAGCCAGGCGGCGAGCACCGTGATCACCACGCCGACGAGCAGCGCGGCCAGTGCGGTGCCGGGCGCCACGATCAGCGGACCGCCGGGCACCTTGGCCCCGAACGAGCCCATCGCGGAACGCAGTCCGACGGCCAGGCCGATACCGAGTACGAAGCCGACCACGGAGGCGACCGTGCCGACCACCAGCGCCTCGGCGAGCACCGAGCGGGTGACCTGCTTGCGGGAGGCGCCGACGGCGCGCAGCAGGGCCAGCTCCCTGGTGCGCTGGGCGACGAGCATGGTGAAGGTGTTGGAGATCAGGAAGATCCCGACGAAGAGCGCGACCGCGGCGAAGCCGAGGAGCATCTGGCTCAGCCCCGACATCTCCCGCTCGATGTCCTTGGCCTGCTTGTCGCCCAGCTCCTTGCCGGTCTGGGCTTCGGCGTTGTCGGGCAGCAGCGGCTTGACCGAGGAGAGGAGCTTCGACTCGGATGTGCCGGGGGAGGCCGCGATGTTGACGTCCTGGTACCAGCCGGGCTGCAGATAGAGCTTCTGCGCGACCGCGGTGTCGAAGAGGACCAGGCTGCCGCCCGCGCCGACCTCTCCGTCGTCGGTGGTGAAGATCCCGGCGAGGGTGTAGGTGCGGACCGGCCCGTTCGTCGCGACCCGCACGGAGTCACCGACGTGGTAGCCGCCCTTGTCCGCGGTGTCCCGGTCCAGCGCGATCTGGCCGGCCCGCGCCGGGCCCGAGCCGTCGGTGATCGAGTACTGGCTGTCCTTGCCGTGGGCGCCGGGGGAGTAGTTCCCGCCCTTGTTCGACCAGCCGTTGCCGATCAGCTTGCCCTTGTGGTCGGCGACACCGGCGAACCCGCTGACGCGCCCGGTGGCCGATGTGACACCGTCCAGGCCCCTGATGCGGTCCAGGGTCTTCGCACTGACCCCGGGCGGCTCCTTGGCGTCGTCCGGGTCGGAGTACGAGGTGACGGACACGGCCACGTCCGAGTAGTTCTTGGCCGACTGGTTGCGGAAGGCGTGGCTGAGGGTGTCGGTGAAGACCAGGGTGCCGGAGACGAACGCCACGCCGAGCAGCACGGCGAGGACGGTCATCAGCAGCCTGGCCTTGTGCGAGAGCACATTGCGCAGGGCGGTACGGAACATGGTGGGTGTCAGTCCTGAGGTGAGGAGCAGCGGGGCGGGCGGAGTCGCCCGTACGGAGTGGGGCCGGCCGGGCCGGGGTCAGCTGGTACGGCCCCGGGCGTCGAACTCCTTCATCCGGTCCAGTACGGCGTCGGCGCCGGGCGCCAGCATCTCGTCGACGATCCGGCCGTCGGCGAGGAAGATGACCCGGTCCGCGTAGGCGGCGGCCATCGCGTCGTGCGTCACCATGACGACGGTCTGGCCCAGCTCCCGCACGGAGTTGCGCAGGAAGCCGAGGACCTCGGCGCCCGAGCGCGAGTCCAGGTTCCCGGTCGGCTCGTCGCCGAAGATGATGTCGGGCTGCGAGGCCAGTGCGCGGGCCACCGCGACGCGCTGCTGCTGGCCGCCGGAGAGCTGGGTGGGCCGGTGGCTGAGCCGGTCCTTGAGGCCCACCATCTCGATGACGTTCGCCATCCACGCCTTGTCGGGCTTGCGGCCCGCGATGTCCATCGGCAGCGTGATGTTCTCGGCGGCCGTCAGCGTGGGCAGCAGGTTGAACGCCTGGAAGATGAAGCCGATCTTGTCCCGGCGCAACTGCGTGAGCTGCTTGTCCTTCAGGGTGCTCAGCTCGGTGTCACCGATGCGTACGGATCCCGCCGTGAAGGTGTCGAGGCCCGCGACGCAGTGCATCAGCGTCGACTTCCCGGAACCGGACGGGCCCATGATCGCGGTGAACTCGCCCTGCCGGAAGTCCACGGAGACGCCGTCCAGGGCGACCACCTGGGTCTCCCCGTGGCCGTACACCTTGGAGAGGTCGGTGGCGCGGGCAGCCACCGCGGTGGCGCGGTGGACGGTGGTGGTCGAGGTCACGTGGAGCTCCTGTTCGGAACGGGATGCGGGGACCTCTTCATCCTGTCTGCCGCCCGGCGCCGGAACGTCACTCCGCATGCCCGTTCCCGTGGCCCTCTTGAGAGGGACCGGGAGGGCGCCGCCTCCTCCTCCGGTATGACACCGCCCCTGAGACGGTCCGCCGGGGGCACACAGGCCCGGCGGCCCGGCCGGTACGGGCGGCGGGGTACGGCGACTTTCCGTCAATCCCGTACCCCCCGGTACGGGCCCGCCACCACCTGCGGCATGTGCCGATGGCGCATCCACTGGCTGACGGACCTTCAGGCATCAATAAAATAAGACAACATCGGGTTAAGGGTCCGCTGTCCGGGCGGCGCGTCCGGATAGTCTCTGAATCGCGAATGCGGTGCCGCGCGTCTTGCCCGGATGGTGGAATGCAGACACGGCGAGCTTAAACCTCGCTGCCCCTCGGGGGCGTACCGGTTCAAGTCCGGTTCCGGGCACCACCGCGTGAACGGAACCTGGCCCGCGGAAACGATCAAAACGGATGTCACTCTGTGTGTCATCGGGTGCACCGCGGGTGCGCGAGGCCCCTGGCATTTGGCCATGGCGTACATCGCGAGGCGAAAGAACGAGGCAGGCGAGGTCACGAGCTACCGCCGCAGGGTGACCGCGTGCCGGCCACGCGCGATCGAGCTCCTGGGTCCATCGAATTCCGGTTCGTAGGTCCACGGAGGCTCGGCGCTCAGCGCTGCGGTTGGCGGACATACCCCAACTGCACGGACGAGGATTGCTTGGCCGCCCCGCCCCCGTGACGCAGGAGCGGGGCGGAGCCGCTTCCTGGGGCGGGTGGCGAGGCGCTGGTGCCTAGGCTGCTTAGGTGATTGAAACCATTGCCTTTGACATCGGCGAGACGCTGACCCGTGATGACCGATACTGGGGTTCATGGGCGGATTGGCTTGGCGTGCCGCGTCACACCGTCAGCGCGCTCGTTGGAGCCGTCACCTTCCAGGGCCGCGACAACGCCGACGCACTGCGTCTCCTGCGGCCCGGCATCGACATCGCTCGGGAGTACGCAGCCCGTGAGGCTGCCGGCCTTGGCGAGCAGCTACGCGAGGAGGACCTTTACGAAGACGTACGGCCCGCGTTGTCGGCGCTACGTGAACTCGGTGTCCGTGTCATCGTGGCCGGAAATCAGACGGTGAGGGCCGGGCTGCTGCTTCGCGCTCTGGATCTGCCGGCGGATGTGGTGGCGACGTCCGGGGAGTGGAAGGTGGCCAAGCCGGCTCCGGAATTCTTCGCCCACGTGATCGATGCGGCGCAGACGGCACCAGGACGGATCCTGTACGTGGGAGATCACCCCGTGAACGATGTCTTCCCGGCGAAGCGGGCGGGTCTGCGGGTTGCGCATCTACGGCGTGGCCCGTGGGGGCATCTGTGGGCGGACGATCCCGAGGTGATGGAGACTGCGGATTGGAGTATCAGCAGCCTTTCCGAACTCGCCGCGCTGGTTGGCGGGTAGGGAGCGAAACGGCTCTGCTTGGCCCGTGCCGGGCAGAGCCGTTTCTGTACCCGGCACCTTGCGGTGGCGGTACGGTTCAGAGTGACGTCCTGAACGGAGCGAGTATGCCCTCCGGTACCCCTCTTCAGGTAGGCCGGCGCATCGCGGCCACCCGCCACTCCAGACGTATGACTCAGGCTGATCTGGCTCGCGCGGCATTCATCTCGCTGGCCACGGTCAAGGCGATCGAGCGTGGAGCCCGTGCCCCGAGCGATACCACCCTTGACTCGATCGCAGCAGCTCTCACTGTTGACCCGACACACCTCGTCACCGGGTACACCGGAACGGAGCGCCGCGTCCACGCTGTGCTGCCTGAACTCTCAGCAGTACTGGCCGCCTACGATGTCCCGTTGGATCCGCCTAGCCGGTCAGCTGAGGAACTGCGGGCCGCAGTCACCGAAGCGGTGAGCTGGCGCCTTGCGGCCCAGTACGCCCGCGTTGCTCAACACATTGCCCCTCTGCTCCAAGACAGCCTGTACCACTTGCACAGCAGCCCAGCGCCGGATGCGGCCCGCCTCGTGGTGGCCGCCGCGCGCACGGCCGATGCTGTCGCCTGCAAATACGGGGCCCACGACCTGTCAGCGCGGCTCATCGACTTGATGCGATGGGCTGCCGAACAGTCCGACGACGCCCTTCTCAGTGCGTCCGTTGCCTATGTCCGCACCGAGACGTTTTTCGTAGCCCGAGCTCACCGGGCTGGGCTGCGCGCCCTGGAGTCGGCCGTCGACATGGCCCCGCAGCCCGTTTGCGCGCGCAGCGGCGCAGCCCGCGGTGCTCTGCACATGCGGGCCGCGGTCATCGCCGGCCGGGCAGGAGAAGCGTCTGCGGCGGACACGCATCTGTCTCATGCCCGTGCTCTCGGTGATGAGGTTCGGGAGGACATCTACGGGGGCACGGCGTTCGGGCCGGATTCTGTACGCATTCACGAGGTTTCCGTCGCGGTCAGCTTGGGCGGCGAGTACGTCTCACGGGCGCTCGACGTCGCCCGTGAGTGGAAGCCATCCCTGGCAATCCCCGCCGAGCGCCGCTCCGGCTTTTATATCGAACTCGCGCGTGCCCAACTGTGGTCCGGTCTCGCAGGCGACGCGTTCGAGTCTCTGAAAGTGGCCCGGTCTGTGGCGCCGCAGCACACACGCGAGCACCCCTGGGCCAAGGAAGATACCGCCACGCTGCGCCGCCTCAAGCGCGCCGACGCAGACAGCCTCACCAACTTCGCCGAATGGATCGGCGCCATCTGACGGTTCCTCCATGCCGGGATACAGGGGCTACAACTTGTAGCCCTTGTATCCCTTGCCGACGCTCATCATCTGTCTGACCGCACGAGGTCGGACAGATGGGAGAAGCCGTGATGGCGGAACACTCGCCAGGCCAGCCGACGCTGATCGAGCGCCCAGTGAGCATTGCGCGGCTGCATGGGATGGCCTGCTTCGCCTGCGGAGCAGTCGCCCCCGCTCTCCGTGCGGCCGGGCATATCACCTTGCCTGGCCGCGATCGCGTGTGGCCGATCGTCAGTTGCGGATGTGCGCACCTCACATGACTGCCGCGCCGCACACGCAGACCCCGGCAGCCGCCGTCACGGCCCCGGGGCATGGCCAACCTTAAGGAGACAGGCTGACATGAACCACGCTACTGGCACCCGCAGGCCACCGAAAGAAGACCCCCGTCCCATCGATGCAGAGACAATGAAGGCCGTCGCGGACCGGCTGCTCGCACAGGGACCGGCGCATACGGCGGACGACCTCCTCAAAGAGATCATGATGCTGCGCGGTTTCGTCGCGCAGCTCGTCCCCGAGGTCGGCGAACTGGCCGCTGCTCGGCCCGTGGACGACGTATGGCGGGCTGCCGCGCAGGCCGGCGTCGGTGAGGCGCGCCGGCGCCTCGGCCACACCACCCGTCACACCGCGCCCGTGCTGCTCAGGGAAGCACAGCGCCTGTCCCGTTCCGTACTCGCCCTGTGTACGCACCTGGAGAACCTGGAGGCGTGCAATGCGTGAGGCTATCTCCCCCTGGTCGCCCCCACAGGGCAACAGTGTCGAGCTGATCGGCACCGGCACCTCGTGGGACGCCGTGCGTGTCTCTGCCAAGGTCGGTCGGGCTGTCGTCGACCGCCTCGGTGACCAGTGCGGTGCCGTGATCGTGGACGGATACGCATTGGCCCTGTATTGGCTCATCAGGCCCGGCTCCGCCGATGCCTGGACGCTGCCTGCGTACCTCGTCAGCGTCCTCGGCCCCGGCGCATACGTAGCTGTGCCGCCAGTCAAGGCCACCAGCGGCCCCGGTCTCTGGTGGGGCGCGGCACCCACTCCGCTGCGCTGCTTCACCGATACCGAGCTGCTGCACTCCGCGCTCACAGCGGAAATCGCCCACGCGCACGGACCGCGCCCATGACCGGCTCGCCTCTTCCGAACGAACGTCACAAACCGTGCGGGCCAGCAGGTGGCACTCTGATCTGCGCGAGTTGCGATTGCTCGATTCTGCCGGGTGAGCCGTCACGGGAGTACGAGATCAACGGCGGCACCGGGGCGGTTGTCGCGCGCCTGCACCTTGTCTGCCCGGTCCGGCGCCCGTACGTGCGCCGGTACACCGTGTGAACTCCCCCTCGCTGCCCAGCAACAGCGAGGGGTGTCCAGCCTCACCGGAAGACCGCGACCTCGGCGAAGCCCGGGGGTGTTTGGCCGTGTTGGCCACTCCGAGCTGCTTCGGCTTTCTCCTGTTCGTCGGTCTATGGCTTCTGGCCTGCGCCTGGCACGACCTCCATATGAGGTAGCTCGTCCGATCTCTTTCACGGAAAACCACCAACAGACATCCCACAAGGAGGCAGTCGGTGACCCTCACGACACGCGAGAGCACAGCGGTGAGCAGCACAACGACACTGCACACCGTGACCCGGCGGGCCATATCCCGCGCGGTCGGAGATCTGTGGCCGGACAAACAGATCGTCCTCGGCGAGCAGTGCCCGAGTGTCACCTCCTATGTCTGCCGGGTCACGGTGGACGGCGAGGAACTGATCGCCAAGTACAGCTGGTTAGGCATGTCGCTGGTGTCCATCCTCAGAGGTGCCGGAGGAACGTGGACGGAGATCCAGGAAGCGCAGCGTCCGTACATCCGCAGCACAGACCTGCTGATCGCCCGCGAAGCGCAGAACCTGGAAGTCCTCCGTGCGCTCGGGCACCCCAGGGTCTGCGAGACCGCCGGCGTCCACGACGGGGTCCTCCTCACCCGGATTGCGGCAGGGACGACATTGGCCGACGCGATGTCGGCCTGCCCCTGGGAGACAGCTGCTCTCCTCGACTCGGCGCTCACCGCCCTTGGCGGCCTTCACGGCCCGGCGGGTGCTCGACACCTGCGCTGGGCGGCGCCGATCAACGAGCGTTCCGTCCTTGGCGTGTTCCGCCGCAAGTTCAACGGCCTGAGCGGCGCCGCCTATCTGAAAGGGCTCGGCCGCGACAGCGGGCTCCAGGAAGACATGCGCCTGGAGATCGTGGAGCTGGTGAAATACACGGTGCTGCGCCTGCTGAGTCTGGGCGGTGCAATCTCGTCCCGCCGGGATACCGCGGTGTACGGGGACCTCAAGCCCGAGCACGTCTATATCGACGGCCCTCGCCTCACCTTCATCGACCCGGCCGTGCAGTGGGCTTCCGGGCCTCAGCCGGACATTGCGAAGCTCACCGGCCGGTCGCTCCTTCTGGCCCTCGGGCACCCGGACCGGCAGGCTGGACAGCAGATCGTGCAGGGCATCTTCTCCACGCTCGCCCGCCATGTCGCGACGCAGCCAGTCTACGAGCGCGCGGGCCGGCTCCGTGAAGTCCTGACGCTGTGGCTCATGGACACCGTGAGCATCCTGAGTACGTGCCTGAGCGCGCCCCCAGGACTGCCCCTGGCTCCCCATCAGCAGGCGCTCGTCGCGCAGGCACGAACGGTGGCGCGCATCGTGCACCGGGCGAGTGCCCTTCTCACCGGTGCGATGGCTGGCCCCATGCTCCTGGACGTCGTGTCCTCCGAAGTCGAGCACACGGTGGGGAGCGCCCGGTGAACGGACCCGTAGTGGGGCTCGTCGGCGCGGGCGCCGTCGGGCAGACTCTCGCCGCCAGCCTGGTCGCCTCTGCCCTGCGTGGACGGCTTCTCGTCGTATCCCGGCAGCCCGAGCAAGCTGTGGGTCTGGCTGCCGACCTCCAGGACCTCGCGCACACCGCCCGTTCGCGAACGCAGGCCGAGGCCGGGGAGGAGGTCGCTGATCTCCACGGCTGTGACGCGGTGGTCGTCGCCCTGCGCACCGACTTCAAGAACACCGCAGAGCGCGACATCCGGCGCCAGGGCGCCACGGCGAACGCCCCCGCTCTCGGGGCCCTGGCGCGGGAACTGCGCGGATACAGCGGCACCGTCATCATCGTCACAAATCCGGTGGACCTCATGGCCCGCCGCTTCGCCGAAGTATCAGGCTGCCCCCGCGTCTTCGGTATCGGGTCGAATCTCGACACCGCCCGGTACCGGCTGCTTCTGGCCCGGTACGCCCAGGTGTCCCCGGACCTCGTGCGCGGCCACGTGATCGGCGAGCACGGAGACCGTGCCGTCATCTGCGTCTCCACGACTACCGTCTCCGGCCGCCCGGTCACCGTCCCGGTACGTGCGGTCGTGAACGCCCTCCAGCACCGGCCGGCCCTGATCCGTGCCGGGATAGGGAGGACTCGGTGCGGCCCCGCTGGCGCCGTGCTGTCCACCCTCCGTAGAGCCCTCGGCCTGGCCGACGGCATCGAGGAGCTGTCCGTGCCATACGGCGACGTCTGGCTCGGAATCCCGGTCCGCTTCACCAGCGGCAAGGCCCTGCCGTGCCTGCCCCCGCTCACCCGTTCCGAACGACTGCGCCTGGACGCTGCGGCCAGCAGCCTCCGCGACGCCTACACCCGTCTCCCCACCCCCAACGAAAGGATTGCCTCATGATCAGCGCTAGCCGGCTGGAGGCCGCCGCTGCGGCCGTTACCGTGCTCAGCAACCGCCCGGAGATCACGACGTGGTCCCTGCGCTACTTCGGCCCGTGGTGGAACGCCACTTCCGTGAACGCATCCGACGTGTGCGCCGACGTCGTGGTGGTGGCGGACGTCGACTGGGGCGCCTGCGAGGAGATCACCCTCCTCGTCCACGACGGCCGGCCCACCGAAGCCGTGAACTACGCGAAGCACCCGTTGGTGGTGGCACGGGACGGTGAGGACATCATCGCGACCTCGCAGGACGAGGGCATCGCGTACCGCAGCACCCCCTCTTCCGGCCGCCTCTTCCTCGCCGGCACCCACGTGCAGCCTCTCGCCCTGGCCGCCGCCCGCCTTGCACGGGAAGCGATCCGTGGCCAGCTCCTGCGGGACGGCTGGGCTGTACTCCACTCCTCCGCCGTCGTACGACCGGACGACGGCGCGACACTCCTCACCTTCGGCGACAAGGGCGCCGGGAAAACGACCACAGCTCTGCTGCTCGCCTCCCACGGCTGGCACCTCCTCGCCAACGACCGCGTCCTGGTCCGACCGACCGGCGAGCGGGGCATCGAGGTCGTACCGTGGCCGTCCGCCGCCGCGCTCGGCCTCGGCCTTCTCCACGCGCTCGGCTGGGACACCATCGCGCGCGAGCACCTCCGGTCCGGGGGCGCCTTCCACCCGACCCAGTACGAATCGGTGACCGAGGCGGTGCTGAACGGCGACCACACGCCGCTGTGGGACGGCAAGGGGAAGGAAAGGAAAGTGCAGGTCTTCCCCGACCAGTTCCCGGAACTCTTCGATGTCCCCCTGGCCATCGGCGGCCGGGCCGCGGGCCTCCTCTTCCCCCAGGTCGACGCCGACGCAGCGCCGGACATGGTCGACAGCACCCGCACGCTCGGGCAGGCGGACTTCATGTCAGGGGCGACGGAGGACCGGTACCCGGACGTCTTCGAGCTGGCGCAGGGCGTTGACGGCGGCGGCCGGGAAAGCGCACGCGCCGAGGTGGCCTCTCGTCTCGCCGTGCTGCCGCACCGCGCGGTCCGGCTGAATCACGACATCTCCGAGAGTGCCGCCCTGTTGGCCACGATCGCCGACACCATCTGACAGACCACGCGCGTGGCCGTATCCAGAGAGCCCGCCGCGCAATGCCCAAGGCGACCGACAGGTCAAGGGCCGCATTCCCGCTCGCCCCGGCCGGGGCCCAGGAGCCCGGCCGGGGCGGGTCTCTCACCGCACTTGTACCGAAGGGGCAAGCATGACCCTCACCGTCGACACCCCCGCACTGAAAGATTCGCCCGCTGACGGGATCCTCTCCGTCGAATGTGAGCTGACGGGCCGTTGCCAGCTGGAATGCTCGCACTGCTGCACTTTGTCCGGGCCGAAGGTCAGCCACGGCATGATGAGCCTCGCCGACTGGCGGAATGTCGTCGACGACATCGCCGCCGTAGCTGTCCCCGCCGTCCAGTTCATCGGCGGGGAGCCGACTCTCTCCCCGGCATTGGTGCCCCTCATCGGCCACGCGCTCGGACGCAGCCTGGCCGTAGAGGTCTACTCGAACCTCACGCACGTCCGGCCCGCCCTGTGGGCTGCTCTGGACCAGACTGGAGTGCGGGTCGCGACCAGCTACTACAGCGACGACCCCGAGCAGCACGATCGGATCACCGGGGGGCGGGGCAGCCACGCCCGCACGCTGGCCAACATCACCGAGGTACTGAACCGCGGTATCCAGCTACGCGTTGGCCTGGTCGATCTCGGTGACGGACAGCGTGTCGCCGAGGCCGAAGCTCAACTCCGGTCGCTCGGTGTGCAGAACATCCGAGTGGACAAGGTGCGCTCGGTTGGACGCGCGGCACCGGACTCGACGACCATTCCCAGCGTGAATGAGCTGTGCGGTCGGTGCTTCCACGAACGGGTCGCTGTTTCCCCGGACGGTGATGTGTACGGGTGCATCCTGTCCCGGCATCTGCGGACGGGGAACGTACGCACCGCCCGGTTGCGTGATGTCCTGGCGGGCCCCCAGTGGGCCGATGCCCGGTCTGCTGTGCCCAAGGTGACGACGAACGCGTGCCCGCCCAACGACGGCGGCGATTGCAGCCCCGCCAGTACCCCCGCCTGCAACCCCAAGTTCTAGGAGATGCCGGTGAACTGGAAGCCCCACGCGGCAGCCCTGGCGGACCGCGTCACCCCTACCGGGTCGCGCTGGCACAGCCCCGTTGCTGCTCTCGCACGCCACCTGTTCGTCCCTCGCTGGTGGGCAGGGGACGACGGTTGGGCCCTGCGCGCCGGGGCCGATGACGAGGAGGGGTGGCTCGCCGCCGCCTATGCGGATGACTCACTCGTCACCCGGGTCGGAGCCGCCCACGCGGACCAGGCGCGGCCCGGCGACCGCCCAGCAGGCCGGCCGACGTCGTCGGCCACGCTGCCGAGCCTGCTGGTGCGGATGTTCCAGCACGCTCGGCTCGGCGACGGGCACACCCTGCTAGATGTCGGCACAGGGTCGGGATACGGCACCGGGCTGGCCTGCTTACGCCTGGGCGAGCGCCAAGTATCCAGCGTCGACGTGGATCCGTACCTCACCGAAGCAGCTGGACAGCGACTCGATCAGGCTGGGCTGCGCCCCCAGCTCCACACCCTGGACGCGAGCGGTGAGCTGCCGGGGCACTACGACCGCATCGTGGCCACCGTCGGCATCCGGCCCGTGCCCACCAGCTGGCTGACGGCGCTCAAGCCGGGCGGGCGGTTGGTGACGACCATCGCAGGCACAACGCTCGTCGTCACCGCAGACAAGCAGGACGACGGCACCGCCCGGGGACGAGTCGAATGGGACCGGGCTGGATTCATGCATGCCCGGCACAGCACCGACTACCACGCTCTGCCGGACGGGCTGATCGAAGCCGCCCGCACCGAAAAGGGGGAGTTCGTTACGGTCAGTCGGTATCCGGTGGTCGACGTAGACCAGGCGTGGGACCTGTCGTCGATGCTCGGTATCGAGGTGCCCGGCATCGTGTACGGCTACGAGGAGGAGGCAGAGCAGCGCACGGCGTGGCTCGCTCACCCGAACGGCTCATGGGCCCGTGCAGCCAGCCAGGCAGACGGCCCTCCTGTCGTCCATCAGAGCGGCCCGCGCCACCTGTGGGACGTCCTGGATGACATCCGCTCGTACTGGCTCCGCCACGGCGAGCTGCCCGTACGCGGCGCCCACGTGCTCATCACTCCGGACGGGCGGACACGGCTCGCTCGCGGAACCTGGCGCGCCACCCTCTGATCCGTAGCTCGGGAGTCACTGACCTGAGCGCGGCCGCGACTATGGTCCCGGCACCTGGCACATGGTGTCGGGGCAGTGTCGTGTTTGCCGCAGGACGGGAAGCTCGGCATCCCTGTTCCAGCCCCGGAGGACGGCTGCACGCCAGTTTCAGCCACCCGGATGGGCAGGGGGGGGCAGCCCCGTGCTCCCACGGGAGCACGGGGACGTGTCGGTACGGGCCCAGCCGGGTTGATTCGGGTTCAGACGGGGGAGTTTTCACAGATCAGGAAGACACCGCAGGTCACGCGGGGTGTCGATACCGGTTCAAGTCCGGTTCCGGGCACCACCGCGTAAACGGAACCTGGCCCGCGGAAACGACCCGAACCGGCGTCACCTGTTGTGTCCTCGGGTGTGCGTTTGGGTGTGCCGTGGGTGTGTGCGGTCGGCCCGCTTCCCCTTCCTCCGGACTCCGCGGTGTGCCATGGGGCGCCGCGGAGTCATTGCCGGGGCCGGCGCGTCAGCTGCCGCAGGTGCAGCCGGCCGCTTCCGGTGCCGCCCCGTCGGCCCGGCCGGTGCGGCGGCTGCTGTCGGTGGGGCCGGGGTCGGCGCTCTTGCCGAGGGTGTCGGCGTCGGCCTTGACCACGTAGACCTCCCAGGGCTCCTGGCCGGGGCCGTGGACCCACACCTTGTCCTGGAGGGCGTAGCAGCAGGAGGTGTCGTTCTCCTCGAAGGTGGCCAGGCCGGCGTCCCTGAGGCGTCCGGTCGCCGCGGAGACCTGGTCGGCGGAGTCGACCTCGACGCCGAGGTGGTCCAGGCGGGTGTCCTGTCCTGGCTCGCCCTCGATCAGGACGAGCTTGAGCGGCGGTTCGCTGATCGCGAAGTTGGCGTAGCCCTGGCGTCGCTTGGCAGGTCCGGTGCCGAACAGCTTCGAGTAGAAGGTGATCGACGCTTCGAGGTCGCTGACGCGCAGGGCGAGCTGAGCGCGAGACATGGCGGTGCTCCCATCGGCTTGCATTGATGCCTGTCGATTCAGCATTGCGCCTTGGGTCGAAGCCTGTCAACATAGACGCATGTCGAAGCAAGAAGATGCCGTGCGGGGCCGGGCCGCCGGGGACGAGGGCTGCTGCCCGGCGCTTCTGACCGCCCCGCTGGGCGAGGACCAGGCTGTTGAGCTGGCGAAAGTGTTCAAGGCGCTGGGCGATCCGGTCCGGCTGCGCCTCCTGTCGATGATCGCCTCGCGGGAGGGCGGTGAGATCTGCGTCTGCGACCTCACCCCGGCCTTCGACCTGTCCCAGCCGACGATCTCCCACCACCTCAAGCTGCTGCGGCAGGCCGGGCTGATCGACTGCGAGCGGCGCGGCACCTGGGTCTACTACTGGCTGCTGCCGGAGATGACCGACCGCCTCGCGGGCATCCTGACCCGCCCGGCCGGCGAAGCCCTGCCCGCGCCCGCCGAGGTGACCGCGTGAGCGCCGCACCCGGGCAGGCAGTCGCGGGCCGCCTGTCCTTCCTCGACCGGTATCTCGCCGTGTGGATTCTCGCCGCGATGGCGGCCGGACTCGGCCTCGGCCGCGTCCTGCCCGGCCTCGGGGACGCGCTCGCCAAGGTCACCGTGACCGGCGTATCGCTGCCGATCGCGCTCGGCCTGCTCGTGATGATGTACCCGGTCCTTGCCAAGGTGCGTTACGACCGGCTCGACACCGTCACCCGCGACCGCCGCCTGCTGCTGCCCTCGCTGCTGCTGAACTGGATCGTCGGGCCGGCGCTCATGTTCGCCCTGGCCTGGATCTTCCTGCCGGACCTGCCCGCGTACCGCACCGGCCTGATCATCGTGGGCCTGGCCCGCTGTATCGCCATGGTCATCATCTGGAACGACTTGGCCTGTGGCGACCGCGAGGCCGCGGCCGTCCTGGTCGCCCTGAACTCCGTGTTCCAGGTGATCGCGTTCTCGGCCCTCGGCTGGTTCTACCTGTCCGTACTGCCCGGGTGGCTCGGCCTTGAGCAGGCCGGCCTCGACGTCTCGGTGTGGGAGATCGCCCGCAGCGTGCTGATCTTCCTCGGAGTCCCGCTCATCGCCGGCTACCTCACGCGCCGGATCGGCGAGAAGGTGAAGGGCCGCGCCTGGTACGAGGCGAAGCTGGTCCCACGGATCGGGCCGTTCGCCCTGTACGGGCTGCTGTTCACGATCGTGGTGCTGTTCGCGCTGCAAGGCGACGCGATCACCTCACAGCCGCTCGACGTCGTCCGTATCGCGCTGCCGCTGCTCGTGTACTTCGCGGTCATGTGGGCCGGCTCGATGGGGGTCGGCCGTGCCGTGGGCCTCGACTACTCGCGTGCGACGACGCTCGCGTTCACCGCCGCGGGCAACAACTTCGAGTTGGCCATCGCGGTCGCCATCGCCACGTTCGGCGCCACCTCCGGGCAGGCCCTGGCCGGCGTGGTCGGCCCGCTCATCGAAGTACCGGTGCTGATCGGCCTCGTGTACGTCGCGCTGTACGCCCGCCGTTACTTCACCGGCGCCACCACGGAAGACCCCGCCCCTGCCTGACCCTGCCGATGTCCGGCACCGCCCGTCAGTACCCGGCTGTCGGCCCGGGCGGGCAGGCCGACCGGTTTCTGTGGCGTGCGCCCCGGTGTCCGGACTCCAGTAGATCGATCCGTTGTCGAAGACCTGACGGCGGCCGATCCCGCCGGGAAGGCCGAGTGAGTCAGAGTTCCGGGGCCGTGTCGCCGCCGTCACAGCCACCTGCGGCCGGGCCGGGATCCTGGAAAGATCCTTCCCAGGCACTACACCCTTCTCTTTGCTGTCCCATTACTCTGGTGCACGAGGCCACGCACCGTGGCCACTGAGGAGTGAGATGAGGAGCAGCAACCCGGTCTTCTCGCGACGGGGCTTCAGCCGCGACAACGGCTACGCGGGATTCAACGCGGCGCCGCAGGCCGGGGGCCCAGCGGCAGGGAACCCGTACGCGCAGACCCCGCCCGGCCAGAACCCCTACGCGGCCAACCCGTACGCGACGAATCCGTACGCGACCGACCCGTACGGCCCCCAGGCGCCCGCCCGCGCCGGCGCGATGACGATGGACGACGTCGTCTCGCGTACGGCCGTCACGCTCGGCACGGTCGCTGTCGGCGCGGCTCTGGCCTGGGTGCTGCTGCCGGTCTCCTCGACCAGCTACGGGCTGGCCATCGGCGCCGCGCTGGTGGCCTTCGTACTGGCGATGGTGCAGTCCTTCAAGCGCACACCGGCACCCGCGCTGATCCTCGGCTACGCGTTCTTCGAGGGCGTCTTCCTCGGCGTGATCAGCGAGATGTACAACAGCCAGTGGTCGGGTGCGCCCTTCCAGGCGGTGCTGGGCACGATGGCGGTGTCGGCCGCGAGCCTGCTGGCCTACAAGCAGCGCTGGATCCGGGTCACCGCGCGGTACGCCCGCATCGGCATGATCATCGCGATGGCCTTCCTGATGGTGATGGTGGTCAATCTGCTGCTGGTCGCCTTCGGCATCGCCGGTGACGGCGGGCTGCGCGACTTCGGCCCGCTCGGCGCGGTCGTCGGGGTGCTGGCCATCCTGATCGGCTGCTTCTTCCTGACGCTGGACTTCAAGCAGATCGAGGACGGCATCACCTATGGCGCCCCGCGCCAGGAGTCATGGCTGGCGGCCTTCGGCCTGACCATGTCACTCGTCTGGATCTATCTGGAGATGCTGCGGCTGGTCGCGATCTTCAGCGGCAACGACTAGGACCTTCAGACGGCTGGACGCCGCAGCTGTCGGCGAAGGGGCCCGCCCGGATACGTCCGGGCGGGCCCCTTCATGTTCGCCTTCGTGTTCGTCTTCGTGTTCGCCGGGGGTGCCTAGACGAGTCGCCGTGCGGCCCGTCTCAGGTCGTACTCGTGGATGATCGCCTTGGCGTGGCCATAGGCAAGCTGGTGTTCCGTCCTGAGCCAGCTGACCTTCTCGTCGAAGCGGACGAGGGTGGGGCCTTCGTCGACGGCGCGGAGCCAGTCGGACACTTCACGGCCCGTGCACTCGGGGATGCGGGAGAGCATGTTGCGATGGGTCTCTTCGGAGAAGACTTGGGACATCGGCGCCTCCGGAGGCATTGCGCTGAGTCGGTATTGCTGTGCCTTCACTGCACCGTGCCTCAGCTACGGCCCGTTGGCAACAGTCCGGGGCGGGCGCGTAGGGTCGCGGCGTGCTCGATACGACGCCCCTCACCGCCGCAGCTGACCGCTTCGCCGACCGGTTGCGCTCCGCCCCGCAGAGCCGGCTCCAGCGCGGCGCCGCCGCCGTCGGGCTTGAGCTGGCCAGGGAACTGTCGGCGCGCGCCCAGCGCCTGGAGTCCCCGGACGCCGCCGTACGGATCATGCCGGACGCCGGGGTGTTCGCCGTCGCCGACCAAGTGGCCGTCGCGGCCCACGACCTGGCCGAAGAGCTGCGAACGGCCCCGTCCGTCGAGCTGGACGAGGCCGTGAAGTCGGTGAAGGCGGCCGAGGCCGGATCGGGGCTGTGACACCCGGGCTGGGCAGCCCGCTCTACAGCGACGCTATGACGCGGTCCGCGAGGATGTAGACGTTCTCCTCGCCGCAGGTGAAGGTCAGCGCGTAGGCACCGGAGATGCCGGAACCGCCCAGCAGGACCGGGTTGTCGCCCGCGCGCAGGGCCTCGGAGAGCCGCTCGGCGGTCTCGCGGTGGCCCGGCGTCATACAGAGCGTGGTGCCGTCCGTGAAGACGTACACATCGAGCGTCCCGAGCGGGCCGGGGCGGACGTCGGAGAGCGCGGTGCGGGTCTCGGCCAGCTCTTCGAGGCGGTTGACCATCCGCTCGTGCTCGGTCACCACAGGTGTCTGCACCGGGACGAAGTCGGGGTGCGAGGGGTGCCTGCGGCGGGCCGCGGCCAGCTCGGCGCTGTCCGGGGCGTACTCGTCGGCGCCCGGCTCGTCGTCCATGTCGGCGCCCGAATCGACGGCCGGTTCCAGCTCGGGGCCGAAGTCCGTCTCGAAGGCCGGGTCGATGCCGGTGAAGTCCGTCTGGCGCGGCAGGAAGAACGCGGCGTCCTCGCCGAGTCCGGTCAGGCCGCCCAGCAGGGACGGGGCGTCCGCGGCGTCGCGGGACTCCTGCGCGGCCCAGAAGGCGCGCGCCTCGGCCAGCTCGCGCTCGCGCTCCTCGGCCAGAGCTTCGGCCACGGCCGCGCGTATCTCGGCGGCAGGGGTCTCCTCACGGGCGGCCGGTACGGTCGCGCCCCGGGTGCCGCCGGACGCACCCGCGAGGTCGTCGCGCAGGGCGGCGATCTGGCGGCGCAGGCCGTGTGCGGCATGCAGGGACGCAGCGCCGACGGCCGTGGCGGCGGCCGTCGTCAGCAGCAGGGCAATCGACAAAGTGCTCACTGACTTACTCCCGGATTCAATCGTTCCCCGACTTCCTACATCAGCTTGTCGTGAGAGTGTGTCCGCTGTCAGTGCATTACGTCATGAATTGGACAGGTCTTTGGGCCCTGGTTTGCTCACTGATTCGGCTGTGACCTGCGGGAATGAAGTACCCCCGGGATATAGGTCACATCCTGGGGGAGATTCGGTCACGACTGAGTGGCGAGAGGCGTGAGTGGTGTCGAGTTGTGACAGTGGCGTCATCAACAGTGTCTCTGGGTAATGGAATTGCGAGCGCCCCGACCCCTCTCGTGGAGGAATCGGGGCGCTTTTGGCGACGCGGTGTCATGGGTTGAATTCACTGCGTGCTTATCTGTCGTATTGCTGGGCGATTGCTGTGGGTTCGCTGTGGAATTGCGTTGCTGTGGGGTGGGGTTGCTGTGGGGCGGTGGAACCAGGCGGCTCCGGCGGGCCGGCTCGGGCGCTCGATTCAGCTCAGGCGCTCGATGACCATGGCCATGCCCTGGCCGCCGCCCACGCACATGGTCTCCAGGCCGAACTGCTTGTCGTGGAACTGCAGGCTGTTGATCAGCGTGCCGGTGATGCGCGCACCCGTCATGCCGAAGGGGTGGCCGACGGCGATGGCGCCGCCGTTCACGTTCACCTTGTCCAGGTCGAGGCCCAGGTCCCGGTAGGACGGGATGACCTGGGCGGCGAACGCCTCGTTCAGCTCGGCCAGGTCGATGTCGCCGATCGTCAGGCCCGCCCGCTTCAGCGCCTGCTTCGACGCCTCGACGGGGCCGTATCCCATGATCTCGGGGGAGAGCCCGGTGACGCCGGTCGAGACGATCCGGGCCAGCGGGGTCAGTCCCAGCTCGCGCGCCTTGGTGTCGCTCATGATCACCAGGGCCGCGGCGCCGTCGTTGAGCGGGCAGCAGTTGCCCGCGGTGACGCGGCCGTCGGGGCGGAAGACCGGCTTCAGGCCCTGTACGCCTTCGAGGGTCACCCCGGCCCGCGGGCCGTCGTCCGCGGAGACGACTGTGCCGTCGGGGAGTGTCACCGGGGTGATCTCCCGGGCCCAGAAGCCGTTCTTGATCGCTTCCTCGGCGAGGTTCTGCGACCGTACGCCGAACTCGTCCATGTCCTGGCGGGTGATGCCCTTGAGCCCGGCCAGGTTCTCGGCGGTCTGGCCCATCGCGATGTACGCGTCCGGGACCAGGCCGTCCTCGCGCGGGTCGTGCCAGGAGGCGCCCTCGCTCTTGGCCACGGCCTCGGTGCGCGCCTCGGCCTCGGCGAAGAGCGGGTTGTGCGTGTCCGGGAGGCTGTCGGAGTTGCCCTTCACGAACCGCGACACCATCTCGACACCGGCCGAGATGAAGACGTCGCCCTCGCCGGCCTTGATGGCGTGCAGTGCCATCCGCGAGGTCTGGAGGGAGGACGAGCAGTAGCGGGTGACCGTACAGCCGGGGAGGTGGTCCATCCCCATGGCCACGCTGACGATGCGGCCCAGGTTGTTGCCCTGTTCACCGCCGGGCAGCCCGCAGCCCAGCATCAGGTCGTCGATGTCCCGGGGGTCCAGCTCGGGGACCTTGGCGAGGGCGGCCTGGATGATGGTGGCGGTGAGGTCGTCGGCGCGCAGGTCCTTCAGCGAACCCTTGAAGGCGCGGCCGATGGGGGAGCGGGCGGTTGAGACGATCACGGCTTCGGGCATCACGGCTCCATGGGGCTGAGGCGGGGCTGATCGGGGGCGGTACGCGGTTGGCGGCAGGGCTGATTGGAAGTTACCCGGACGTACCGCCGAGGTCACCGGGGGCGGTGTGTGATGCGGGACTCTTTTCTAAGCGACCGCTCAGGATGGCGGGGCCGGTGGCTGCGCGACCCCCGGCTCCCGGTCCGGCCCCTGACCGGGAGCGACCGGCGGCTGCTGCCCCGACGGGCGGTCCCCGGGCGGGTTGTTTCCGGGCGGGTGGTCCCCGCCGGGGTGGGTTCCGCCGGGGTGGTTCCCGTCCGGGTGGTCTCCGTCCGGGTGGTTCCCGCCGGGGTGGTTTCCGACGGGGTGGTTCCCGCCGGGGTGGTTTCCGTCCGGGTGGTTCCCGGACTGGTGGTTCCCGGGCGGCCAGTGCAGGTGCCGGCGCTCGCCGGGCGGCGCGGCCTCCGCCGTCTCCGGCAGGCGCCGCCGCCTGCGGTGCTTCAGCAGCGCCCAGGGCGCACGGACCCCGGTGACCTCGGTGCCCGCCTCCGACGCCGCGGCCGAAGCGGCCTTGGCCACCGGCAGCATGTCCTCGTCGCGGGTGGCGTCCAGGTGGTCGGTCTCCGGCCACAGGCCGAGCACCGCGCAGAGCGTGGGCAGTACCGCCATCGCAGCCGTCGCATAGCCCTCGGCCGACGGGTGGTAGTTGTCCGGGCCGAACAGCTCGCGGGGGTTGGCCTCGAACTCCGGGCCCAGCATCTCGCCCAGCGACACCGTCCGCCCGCCCTGTTCGACCACCCCGATCGTCTGGGCCGCCGCCAGCTGCCGGGAGACCCGCCGGGCCAGCCACCGCAGCGGCTGGTACACGGGCTCGACCGTGCCCAGGTCGGGGCAGGTCCCGACGACGACCTCGGCACCCGCCGTACGCAGCCTGCGGACCGAGGTCGCCAGATGGCGCACGGACTGGGTGGCCGGCATCCGGTGCGTCACATCGTTCGCGCCGATCATGATCACGCAGACCTCGGGGAGCAGCCCCGGATCAGCGAGCACCAGCCCCACCTGCCGGTCCAGATCGTCCGACATCGCGCCGGGCAGCGCCACATTGCGCAGATCCACCGGCCGCTCCGCCACCGCCGCGAGCCCGGAGGCGAGCAGCGCGGCCGGGGTCTGGCCCGCCCGCCGTACGCCCTGGCCCGCCGCCGTCGAGTCGCCGAGCATGGCCAGTCGTAACGGCTCCAGATGCCCCGTACGGCCCGCGAACGCCAGTCCGTACCGCCCGTCGGCGCTCGGCGCCCAGGGGGCCCGGCCACCGCCGACGGAACGCTTCGCCAGCTGGACCTCCGCCAGCAGCACCCCCACCGCGGCCGCTCCGACCAGCCCGATGCTTCCCCCTCCGTACGCCGCGCCCGCCGCGATCCGTCGCGCCACCCTCGCCCTCGACACTGCCACCTCCTCATAGCCGTACACCTGCCGTACGGTGTCCGGCCGGCCGAGCTGTACAACAGCTAACTGCCCGGAGACCGGTGCTGCTCAATCTTGTCCAATACGCTGACCGCCATGGTGCACATCCACGACTCGATGATCGGCCTCGTCGGCAACACCCCGCTGGTGAGGCTCAACAAGGTGACCGCAGGACTCAGGGCGACCGTCCTGGCCAAGGTCGAATACTTCAACCCCGGCGGCTCCGTGAAGGACCGTATCGCCGTCCGCATGATCGAGGCGGCGGAGCAGAGCGGCGAGCTGCTCCCCGGCGGCACGATCGTGGAGCCGACCAGTGGGAACACTGGTGTCGGGCTGGCGATCGTGGCCCAGCAGAAGGGCTACAAGTGCATCTTCGTCTGCCCGGACAAGGTGTCGACGGACAAGATCAACGTGCTGCGGGCGTACGGAGCCGATGTCGTCGTCTGCCCCACGGCCGTCGACCCCGACCACCCCGACTCGTACTACAACGTCTCCGACCGGCTGGTCAGGGAGACGCCGGGTGCGTGGAAGCCCGACCAGTACAGCAACCCGAACAACCCGCGCTCGCACTACGAGACCACCGGGCCCGAGCTGTGGGAGCAGACGGAGGGGCGGATCACGCACTTCGTCGCGGGCGTCGGCACCGGCGGCACCATCAGCGGGACCGGGCGGTATCTCAAGGACGTGTCCGACGGGCGGGTCAGGATCATCGGCGCGGACCCGGAGGGCTCCGTGTACTCGGGCGGCTCGGGGCGGCCCTACCTCGTCGAGGGCGTCGGTGAGGACTTCTGGCCGACCGCGTACGACAGGACGGTGACCGACGACATCGTCGCCGTGTCCGACAAGGACTCCTTCCAGATGACGCGCAGGCTCGCCAAGGAGGAGGGCCTGCTGGTCGGCGGCTCCTGCGGGATGGCGGTCGTGGCGGCGCTGCGGGTGGCCGAGGAGCTCGGGCCCGACGACACCGTGGTCGTGCTGCTGCCGGACAGCGGGCGCGGCTATCTCTCGAAGATCTTCAACGACGAGTGGATGAACGACTACGGGTTCCTGGAGCAGCCCGGCACCGACCCGCGCGTCTCGGATGTGCTGCTGGGGAAGGAGGACGGCATCCCGCACCTGGTGCACATGCACCCGGAGGAGACCGTCGGCGACGCGATCGACGTGCTGCGTGAGTACGGCGTCTCCCAGATGCCCATCGTGAAGCCGGGGGCCGGGCATCCGGACGTGATGGCCGCCGAGGTCATCGGTTCGGTGGTGGAACGGGAGCTGCTGGACGCGCTGTTCGCCCAGCGGGCCTCGCTGGACGACGCGCTGGAGAAGCACATGTCGTCACCGCTGCCACTGGTCGGCTCGGGCGAGCCGGTCGCCGATCTGATGGCCGTGCTGGGCAAGGCGGACGCGGCGATCGTGCTGGTGGAGGGGAAACCGACGGGCGTGGTCAGCCGCCAGGACCTGCTGTCGTACCTGGCCCGCAGGGCCCGCACGGCGTAAGGCCGGGCGGCAGGGCCGTGGGAGCGCCGGGCTGCTGGGTCGCTGACTGGGTGGCCCGGTCGCCGGGTCGCTGATTGGGCGGCCGGGCTGCCGGCCTGGTGGCCCGGCCGCTGGTCGGACGGGTCGGGCGGCGAGGTCAGGCGCCCGCTGTCACGGACCTCAGCTCCGCGAGCGACTCCCTGGCGATCTCCGACAGATCCCGTTCGCCGTTTCCGCCGATCCAGGTCTCGAACGCGACCCGGAAGACAGCCACCCCCGCCTCGGCCGCCAGGCTCGCGGCCGGTTCCCCCACGCCGCGCCCGCGCAGCGCGCCGGCCAGCGCCGCTGCCAGTGACGCGAGCTTGATCAGCTCGCGTTCCTGGAGCTCCGTGTTCGCGGCGATGACGCTCTGGCGGAGCCGGGCGTGCTCACGCAGCTCATGGAAATGGGCGCCCAGCGGATCGAGCGCGGCGGCGACGGCGTCGATCGGTGCGGCGGAAGCGGGCGCTTCGGCCAGCCTGCTCACGAGGAGCTCCTGGAGTGCCTCCGCGCCCCCGAACAGCACCTCGCGCTTGTCCGCGAAGTGCCGGAAGAACGTGCGCTCCGTGAGCCCGGCCCGCTTGGCGATCTCCGCCACCGTGGTCTGTTCGTAGCCCCGCTCGACGTAGAGCTCCAGTGCGGCCTGCTCCAGGCGGCCGCGCCCGTTCGGCTCCCAGCGACTCATGGCGCCGATCCTACGTGACGTCAGAGGCTGACATCGTTGTCCCCGGGGGAGGGGGCTCAGAGCGCAGGGAGCGCAGAGCGCCAGAGCCGGAGCAGCAGGATTCGCCCAAGCGGTACACGGGTGACACGCTCGC
This sequence comes from Streptomyces sp. SID10853, assembly GCF_010548145.1. Lineage (GTDB taxonomy): Bacteria > Actinomycetota > Actinomycetes > Streptomycetales > Streptomycetaceae > Streptomyces. The sequence goes on along the minus strand of NZ_JAAGLN010000023.1, from coordinate 8,509 downwards.
GCAGCACCGTCTTAACACGGCTGCGGCAGATTGGTGGGTGCCGGAAGGGAGACCAGCCGGCACCACGAACGGCGTCACGGACCTCCGGAGCGGCTCCCGGCCTCCAGGACGCCATGGACGCGGTCGGCCGGCCCTGACCCGGCCCCGCGTCCCTCGCGGGGACCGCCGTCGTCCCGCCCCCCGGTCCGCCGGGGGTGCGGCGGTCCCCGCGATCATCTGTGTGCGGGGCCGTTGACCGTACGGCAGGTGCCCCGGCCGGGTCAGTTTCCCGCGGGCCGGGTCAGCCCTCCCAGTCGGATTCCGGCCTGGGCTTCGAGCGGGACCGCAGATGCTGGAACAGGCCGCCGTCGCGCGCGGCATGGACCGTGTTGACGCCCACGATCCCCACCCAGGTGACGATGAGCCCCGGCAGGCCGGCGTTGATCACCCCGATCGCCGACAGCGGGACGGCCAGGATCATCGTGACGATCCCGAACCCGAACCGCTCGCCGAACCCGCTCTCGGGCTGCTGCGGACGGCTGCTGCCCCGGGCGACCACCATCTGCTGTTCGGCCATCTGCCGGCGCACCCGCCGGTCCACCGTGCCGTCGAGCCGCTGCTCGACCTTCTCCAGGAACGATTCGACCAGAGCCGAGTCGTAATCCTCGCCCAGTTCCCTGCGCGCGTGCAGGGCGGCGTCGAGTTCCTTCTTCAACTCCTGGTCGCTGGCTTCCATGGAGTACACGGTACGAATCCGGGGCGCGCGGAGCAGTGGGGCTAACCCCCCAATCCGAGGGGGTACTCCCACCCGCCCGGCCGCCGTGCGGCGTGGCTACGGGGCCGGCACCTGCTCCGGTACGGGCTGGGCTGCCGGCGTCAGGATGGTGGCTTCCGGGATGTGCGAGGTGTTGCGCCGGGCCAGCAGCCAGTACAGCGCCGCCGGGACCACGAGCCCCACGATCCAGGAGATGTCCGCGCCGCCGAGGCTGCTGACCAGCGGTCCGGTGTAGAAGGACGTGGCCAGGAAGGGGAACTGGGCCACCAGCCCGATCCCGTACACCACCAGCGCGTCCCACCGCCAGGCGCCGTAGCGGCCCTTCGGGTCGGAGAGGGCCGGGATGTCGTAGCGCTCGCGGGAGATCAGGTAGTAGTCGACCAGGTTGACCGCCGACCAGGGAGTGAAGAAGGCCAGCAGGAAGAGCAGGAAGTCCTTGAAGGAGTCGAGGAAGCTGTCCTTGCCCGCCAGGGCCACCGCTGTGCCGGCCACCATGATGACCATGATGTAGAGCGTGCGGCCGCGCGGGGTGAGGGTCTTCTGGCCGCGGAAGCCGCTGACGCACGTCACCATCGACATGAAGCCGCCGTAGGTGTTGAGCACGTTGATCGTGAGCTTGCCCAGCGCGATGACGAAGTAGAGGACCGAGGCCATCAGCCCGGCGCCGCCGAGCCCGACCACATAGCCGACCTGGCTGTTCAGGAAGGCGTCGCCCGCCGTCGCCGCCACCAGGACACCGAAGGTCATCGACCACTGCGAGCCGAGCGTCGTACCGCCGAGCGTCCACCAGAACGTGGCGCGGCCGCTGGTCGTACGGGGCAGATAGCGCGAGTAGTCCGCGACATACGGGCCGAAGGCCAGCTGCCAGGAGGCCGAGAGCGAGACGGCGAGCAGGAACAGCGGGAACGAGAAGCTGTGGTCGTGCAGGACCGTGCCCAGGTCGATGCGGTCGAGCAGCCGGATCCCCAGGTAGATGAAGGCGATGGCGCAGATGATGCTCGCGACCCGGCCGAGCGTGTGGATGACCCGGTAGCCGATGGCGGCCATCGCCGCGGTCAGCACGGCGAAGATGACGATCCCGGTGGTGTCGCCGAGGTGGGTCAGCTTGCCCACCGCCTGGCCCGCGAGGACGGTGCCGCTGGCGAAGAACCCGATGTACATCAGGATCACCAGGGCCAGCGGGACGACCGCGCCCTTGACCCCGAACTGCGCACGGGACGAGATCATCTGGGGCAGTCCGAGCCGCGGGCCCTGCGCCGAGTGGAGCGCCATCACCGTGCCGCCCAGCAGATTGCCGAGCAGCAGCCCGACGATCGACCAGAGCGCGCCGCCGCCGAAGACCACGGCGAGCGCCCCGGTCACGACGGCGGTGATGTGCAGGTTCGCGCCCACCCAGAGCGTGAACTGGGAGAAGGCGTTGCCGTGGCGCTCCTCGTCGGGGACGACATCGATCGACCGTTGTTCCACCAGGTCTGCCACCGGAGGGCCTCCCTCTCACCACTGCGTTGCCATCATCGGCCGGTGTGTGTGCCGACCGGCGATGTATCGATCTATGCAGAGTGTGTCTTGATGAATGGAAGGTCAATAGGTGCAGGATTTTTAGTTGCTTCTTCAGGCAGCTGGACTGTCCATTGGTCGTAGTTCGTCCGCATATGAGACGGAAATCCGGCGCATCAGTCCGTCGTCGCTGATGGTGTACTGACCGAGCCGCCAGAGCGGCGGCGAGTACGCGTGGATCGACACCGCGTCGTCCGTCGCCCCGGTCAGGCGGTGGATGTGGTCGGGGCCGAAGCAGAAGGAGCTGTCGGCGCCGACGGCCGTCGCGAGGTGCCGGCCGCTGATCCGCGGATTCGACTCGGTCAGCACGCCCTGGACCACCCGGACCGCGCCCGACGAGATGTCGTGGTCGTGCCAGCCGGTGTCGTTCTGCCGGGTCCAGCAGAGCAGCCAGATGTCCACGTACTCGTCGCGGTGCAGTGAGGCGTAGTGCCGGTCGGTGTCCGAGAAGGCGACCTCGGGGCGCCAGAGCTCCGGGCGGGTGGCCAAGTCGTCGACCAGTGCCTGGAGTTCGCGCTTGTCGAGATTACGGTCGGGCAGCGCGGCGTCGTACGTCACGGGGTTGCTCCTCTCAGGAGGCGGGCGGGGTTGGCGGCGCGCAGCGCGTGGACGGCGGCTTCGGCGCCGAGATCGGGGGGTGCGGGGAGGGCGTACGGGCGGTCGCTGCCGGTCACGACGGTGTCGATGCCGACCGCGCGGACCAGGGCGTCCACGGCCCGGGTGCCGTACGAGGAGGTCTCGTAGAAGACGTCGGGATCGACCGTGCCCCGGCCGCCGCCCCGGGCCGCGGTCAGCGCCTCCGGCAGATGGAAGCGGGCCATGGCCGCGCTGGTGCCGGGCGGGATACGGCCCGGGGTGGCCAGCGACACCAGGCTCATGGCGAGGAAGCCCACCGGTACGGACCACACGGCGGGCCAGGCGAGCAGCGCATGGGCCCAGCCCGGCCGTACGCCGCCGCCCATCGTCACCGACACGGCGATCAGCGCGGAGCCGCCGCCGAGCAGCAGCCCGGCGACCGCGCCGGGCGGGGTGAGCCGGCGCCACCAGATGCCGAGGACGAGGAGCGGGCAGAAGGACGAGGCGGAGACGGCGAAGGCCATGCCTACGGCGTCGGCCACCGGTACGCCGCTGACCAGCAGGGCGGCGCCGAGCGGGATCCCCATGGCCAGCAGGGTGGCGAGGCGGAAGTGCCGTATGCCGCGGGCCCCCTGGGTGAGGACTCCGGCGACCGCCATGGTCAGCCCCGACGCCGTGGAGAGGAACGCGGCGAACGCACCGCCCGCGACGAGCGCGCCGAGCAGGGCGCCACCGGTGCCGCCGATCACCCGGCCCGGCAGCAGCAGCACGGCCGCGTCGGCGTCGCCGCCGAGTGACAGCTCCGACGCGTACAGCCGTCCCAGCGCCCCGTACACCGGGGGCAGCAGATAGAAGGCGCCGATCAGTGCGAGGACCACGACCGTGGTGCGGCGGGCGGTGCGGCCGTCCGGGCTGGTGTAGAAGCGGACGACGACATGGGGCAGCCCCATGGTGCCGAGGAAGGTCGCCACGATCAGCCCGTAGGTCGCGTACAGCGGATGACCGGCGCGGTCGAAGCCCGCGGCGGCCGCCAGTTGGGGGCCGACGGGCGGCACCCGGGGCCGCCCGTCGCCCTGCCAGGCGAGCACCAGGAAGAGCGCGGGGACCAGCAGGGCGGTGAGCTTGAGCCAGTACTGGAACGCCTGGACGAAGGTGATACTGCGCATTCCGCCCGCGGCGACGGAGAGCACGACGACCGCGGCGACGATCACCGGGCCGAGCCAGCCGGGCGCCCCGGTGAGGATGTCCAGGGTGAGCCCGGCGCCCTGGAGCTGGGGCACCAGATAGAGCCACCCTGCTCCGGTGACGAGCACTCCGACCAGGCCGCGTACCTGCCGTGACTCCAGGCGCCCTTCGGCGAAGTCGGGCAGGGTGTAGGCGCCGGAGCGGCGCAGCGGCGCGGCGATGAGCACCAGCAGCACCAGATATCCGGCGGTGTAGCCGACCGGGTACCAGAGCATGTCGGGGCCGTGGACGAGGACGAGTCCGGCGACCCCGAGGAAGGATGCGGCGGAGAGGTACTCACCGCTGATCGCGGCGGCGTTGAGCCGGGGACCCACGGTGCGCGACGCCACATAGAAGTCGGATGTCGTCCGGGAGATCCGCAGGCCGAAGCCGCCGACCAGGACCGTGGCGAGGACGACGACGGCCACCGCCACCACGGCGTACGTCCGGCTCACCGTGCGGGGCGGCCTTCCACGAGGCGGGCGAAGTCCTGTTCGTTGCGCTCGGCGCGGCGCACGTACCACCAGGCGACGCCCACCAGGAGCGGATAGGCGCCGAGGCCCAGGACGATCCAGACGGCCGGCTCGCTGCGGAGCGCGGCGAAGGCGAGCGGCAGGCTGCCGGCGAGGAGGGCAATGAGTGTGAACGCCCCGAGCCCGGCCCGGAGCTGCCCGCGCATCAGGGAGCGTACGTAGGCGTCGCCGAGCGCGGTCTGTTCGTCGATCTCGGACTGCGCCCGGTGACGGGGCAGCGGGCGCACCTGTCGGGGCCGGCCCGTCACGGTCTCGCGTCGGGGGAGCGGCTCTGCGGACATGGCGCGGAGTGTACGCAGCGCGGCGTGCCGGCGGCAGCCGAACGCGTGAGGAGCACCCGGTCCAGCGGTCCGAACGCAACGGCGGGGGCGCACCGGCGGGGATCAACGGCCGTCACCAGGGCCCGGGTTCAGCGGCGGTGCATGAGGCGGTCGCGCAACGCCCTGGCATGGCGTCTGCTCACCTGGAGTTCGGCCGCACCGACGCGGACGCTCATGGAGCCGGCGTCCAGGCGCAGTTCGTCGATGCGGTCAAGCGCGACGAGGTGGCTGCGGTGGATGCGTACGAACCCGCGTGCGCGCCAGCGCTCCTCCAGGGCGGAGAGCGGGACGCGGACGAGATGGCTGCCGTCGGCGGTGTGCAGCCGGGCGTAGTCTCCGTGGGCCTCGGCGTAGGCGATGTCGGAGACGGCCACGAAGCGTACGACACCGCCGAGTTCGACCGGGATCTGGTCGGCGGCCGCGTCCAGGACGGGGGCCGTCCGGTCGGTGACGAGTTCGGCGACCCGCCGCACGGCCTCGGCGAGGCGCTCCCTGCGTACCGGTTTCAGTACGTAGTCGACGGCCTTGAGGTCGAACGCCTGCAGGGCGAAGCCCTCGTGCGCGGTGACGAAGACGATCAGCGGGGGCCGGGTGAATCCCGCGAGCAGCCGGGCGATGTCGAGCCCGGTGAGCCCGGCCATATGGATGTCGAGGAAGACGACATCGACGGCCGCCGTGTCGGCACCGGCCCCCGTGCCGAGCGCGCCGCCGATGCGGCGCAGCGCCTCGGTGGCGCTCAGCGCGCCCTCCGCGCTGTGGACCCGGGGGTCACTGCGGAGCAGGTAGAGCAGCTCCTCCAGGGCGGGCTCCTCGTCGTCCACGGCCAGTACGCGCAGCATGACCCGGAGTGTAGGACCTGACGCGGGTGCGGCGAAGCGGTGCTGCCACGCGGCCTCAGATGCCGTAGACCCGCGCGGCGGTGGCCCCGAACACCTCGGCGCGCTCGCTCTCGCTCAGCCCGTCCGTCAACCGGTGCGCGGTGTCGACGACTTCACCGTAGGAGGCGCCGAGCGTGCAGACCGGCCAGTCGGAGCCGAACATCAGCCGGCCGGGGCCGAAGGCTTCCAGCACCGTGCCGGCGTACGGACGGAGCCCGTCCACCGTCCAGCCCTGGCCCGCTTCGGCGACCATTCCGGAGAGCTTGCAGACGGTGTTGGGGCGGGCGGCCAGGGCCCGCACATCCGACACCCAGGGCTGGAGCGCGCCGCCGGCGATGGGCGGCTTGCCCAGATGGTCGAGTACGAAGGTGAGTTCGGGCAGTTGTGCGGCGACGGCGGCGGCGACGGGCAGCTGGTGGTCGAGGACGATCAGGTCGTAGGCCAGCCCGGCCGCGGCGACGGCGGCGAGCCCGCGCCGGACGTCGGGCCGCAGCAGCCAGGCCGGGTCCTGTTCGCCCTGCACCTGGTGGCGGATGCCGACCAGGTTGTCCCCGCCGGGCAGTTCACGCAGCGCGGCGAGGGTGTCCGCGATCGCCGGGTCGGTGAGATCGGTCCAGCCGACGACACCGGCGACCAGGTCGCTCCGCCCGGCGAGTGACAGGAACTCGGGGGTCTCGTCGGCGACGGTGACGGTCTGGACGAGGACGGTGGCCGCCACCCCCGCGGCCCGCGCCTGCGGCGCGAGTTCACTGATCCCGAAGTCCCTTCGCAGCGGCGCGAGTTCGGGACCGGTGATCCAGTCCTGGTCGCGTACGGCGAGGTCCCACACATGGTGATGGGCGTCGATGATCCGCATCGGCTCTCAGCCCTCCCCCGGCTCGGCGAGCTCGTCCCAGAGCGCCTCCGGTATCTCCAGCCGCAGCATCTCGGCGGCGTCGCGCACCTCGGCGGCCGAGCGGGTGCCGACGAGCACACTCGCCACCGCCGGCTGGCGCCGGGGGAACTGGAGGGCCGCCGCGCGCAGTGGGACCCCGTACCGCCCGCAGACGTCCTTCATCCGCAACGCCCGGTCGAGTACGCCCGCGGGCGCCGCACCGTAGTCGTACGGGGCACCGGGCCGGGGGTCGGCCAGCAGGCCGGAGTTGAAGACGCCGCCGACGACGACGCTCCTGCCGCGCGCCTGCGCCTCGGGCAGCAGGGTATCGAGCGCGGACCGGTCGAGCAGGGTGCAGCGCCCGGCGCACAGGACCACGTCGGCATCGGTGTCGCGGAGGAAGCGGGTGAGCATCGCGGTCTGGTTCATCCCGGCGCCGATCGCGCCGACGACCCCCTCGGAGCGCAGTTGCTCCAGCGCCGGGTAGCCGTGCCGGAAGGCGTCGTCGGCGTGGTCGTCCGGGTCGTGCAGATAGGCGATGTCGATCCGGTCGGTACCGAGCCGCACCAGGCTCTCCTCGACGCTGCGCCGTACTCCGTCCGCGCTGAAGTCCCAGACCCGGTGACGGTCGGCGGGGACGGCGAATCCGTTGGCGAGGTCATCGCCTTGACCCGGCCCCGGCTCCAGCAGTCGTCCGACCTTGCTGGATATCACATACGCGTCGCGGGGCCGCTCGCGCAGGGCGTCCCCGAGCCTGCGCTCGGAGAGGCCGAGCCCGTAGTGCGGGGCCGTGTCGAAGTACCGGATCCCCGCCTCCCAGGCAGCGTCGACCGCCGCCCTGGCCGCTGCCGGGCCCACCGGGGTGAAGAGATTGCCGATCCCGGCCGCCCCGAAGGACAGTTCGGTGGTGCCGACCGTACTGTTGCCGATCTTGTTGCGCCGCATGAGACGAATATTCATCGGATCACTTCAGGGCGTCAACACCTCTGCCTGAAACAGCCCCGCTTGACCTCTCGTCCGTCACCTTCAGCAGTTCGGTCAGCTCGTCCGAGAAACACTGGGCGAGCCGCTCCGCGTCCGGCACCGCCTTCCCGTCCGCGACCAGGCCGATATGGACCCGCCCGCCGTAGGCGGAGAGCGCGACGGCGAGCGACTGCCCGTGGGCGAGCGGCGCCAGGGGGTAGAGCGCCCGGAGCGGGCAGCCGCCGAGCGACAGCGTCGAGCGCGGCAGCGGCACGCTGGTCACCAGCACGTCGAAGAGCATCCGCGCCGCGTTCCCGGCCAGCTGGGCGCCCACCCGGTGGGCCAGCGGCGGGAGCCGGTCGGCCAGCACCGCCACCGCGCCCGCGCCGCGTGCGGGTCCCGCTGCCTTGTTGCGGTTCATGGCGGCCCGGACACGGTCGAGCCGCCGCCAGGGGTCGGGGTCGGATACGGGCCGGCCGAGGAGATACGCGGACAGCTTGTTGGCCGAGCCCGCAGGGGCGCCGCGGCGGCGCCTGGACACCGGGACCAGGGCGCGCGGATCGGCTCCCGGCAGTCGCTCACCGCGCTCCAGCATCCAGCGGCGCAGCCCGCCCGCGACCACCGCGAGCAGCACGTCGTTGGAGGTGCCGCCCGCTTCTCTGCGCACCCTCAGCACCTCGTCCTGGTCGAGCACGGCGGTGGCGAGCCGCCGGGTGCCGCTGGAGCTGGCGGCCAGCGCGGACCCGCCCCACAGGTCGATGCGGCTCGCCCGCATGACGGAGGCCCCGATCCCCACGGCCCGGCCCAGTTCCTCGATCCGTTCCCTGGCG
>NZ_JAAGLN010000239.1 GCF_010548145.1 Streptomyces sp. SID10853 | reverse complement strand
CGTACGGACGCGGGCACGCCGGGCCGGGCGCTGGTGCTGGCCGCGGCGGATCCGGCGAACGCCTACGGGGCGGCGCTGCCCTGGCCGGAATCGCCTGGCGGAGTGGGCCACAAACCCGGCCGTAAGGCGGGCGCCCTGGTCGTCCTGGTGGACGGCGAGCTGATCCTCTACATGGAGCGCGGCGGCAAGAGCCTGCTGGCCTGGCCCACCGAGCCCGACCACCCGGCGCTGCTGGCCGCCGGAGAGGCGCTCGCCGCGGCGGCGGCTTCGGGGGCGCTCGGCACCGTGACCGTGGAGCGCACCAACGGCGCGGCGGCTCTCACATCCGACCTGGGCCGGACCTTGGAGGCAGCCGGTTTCGTCGCCACTCCGAGGGGGTTGCGGCTGAGAGCCTGAACAGGGATCCGGACAAGCGGGGCGCCGTCACACCGAGGCGGTCGGGTCATACCGGGTCCGCCAAAGTCACACTGCGGCAGGCAGGATCATGCCGGACGGTGTTCGGGGGCCGTCGCGTTGATGAGTTCGTCGGCGACCCATCGTGCGACGTCCGCGGGGTAGGGCGCCGCCAGCCCCAGGACGATGTGCTGGAAGCCGGCCGCGGTCGCCCTGCCGATCGCCTCCCGGGTCGCACCGGGATCGTCGTAGGAGACCGGCAGCACGAGCGAGCGGGTGATCGAGGCGGGGTCGCGCCCGATCTCGGTGCAGTAGCGGTCGAGCAGGGCGCTGCGAGCGGCGGCGTCCTCCACGTCGCCACCGGGGAAGTTCCATACGTCGGCGTGCTCGGCGACCACTCGGAGCGTCGCTGACGCGCGTCCGCCGATGAGGATCGGCGGGTGCGGGCGCTGAACGGGTTTGGGGTTGCCGAACGCACCGGTCAGCCGGATGTGGTCACCGTCGAAGTCGAACGGCTCCGGCTCGGTCCACAGCCGCCGGATCACCGTGCACGCCTCGGCGAGACCGGCGACGGCGTGAGCGGCATCGTGGAAGGGCAGACCGTGCGCCTCGTACTCCCGCCGTGCCACGGGGTGGCCGGGCCGTGAGCCGGCGCCGATTCCGAAGTCGAGCCGCCCGTCCGAGATGACGTCGACGGTCGCCGCGATCTTGGCCAGCATCGCGGGCGGACGGAAGCGGTTGCTGGTCACCAGCACACCGAGGCGCAGCCGCCGGGTCTGCGCGGCCAGGGCCGAGAGCAGCGTCCAGCCTTCGTAGGCCACCCCGAGCGGGTCGCCCCCGATCGGCATGAGGTGATCGAAGAGCCATGCGTGCTCGATCTCCGGGATCGCGTCAGCCTCGCGCCAGACCCGCAGGATGTCGGCGTAGTCGACCTGCGAGGGGGCGGTCATGATCCCGAAACGGGGCTGTGGTGACTGCGGCATGGGACCACTGGTCCTTTCGAGTTCAACGCGGGCGGCGCGGGACGCAACCAAAAGCGGAACGTTGTTCCACTAACAATACGGAACAACGTTCCGCCTGGCAACCCGGAACCCGGCAACGCGACGCCCCACCCGGACCTGCCCCACCGCCCGGCCACCGGGCCATCCGGCCGCCGCGCCCGGCAACAAGCCCGCATCATGGAGAGATGCCCGAAGGAGACAGCGTCCACCAGGCCGCCCGGCGGCTGCACACGGCGCTCGCCGGCCACACCCTCACCTGGTTCGACCTGCGCGTCCCCCGCTTCGCGACCGCGGATCTCACCGGGCGCACCGTCCTCGACGTCACCCCGCGCGGCAAACATCTGCTGATGCGCACCGAAGGCGGCCTCACCCTGCACAGCCATCTGCGCATGGAAGGCGCCTGGAAGGTCTACACCCCGGGCGAACACTGGCGAGGCGGCCCTTCGTACGAGATCCGCGCCGTCATCGGCACCACCGGACACACCGCCGTCGGCTACCGCCTCCCCGTACTCGAACTCCTGCGGACCGCCGACGAGAGCACGGTCGTGGGCCACCTCGGCCCGGACCTCCTGGGCCCGGACTGGGACCCCGGCAAGGCCCTCACCAACCTGCTGGCAGAGCCCGGCCGGCCGATCGCCGAAGCCCTTCTCGACCAGCGCAATCTCGCAGGCATCGGCAATGTCTTCGCAGCGGAGATCTGCTTCGTACTGCGCGCCACCCCCTGGCTGCCGGTCGGCGAACTCCCCCGCCCCGAAAGGGCGGTGACCGTCGCCAAGAAACTGCTGGAGGCCAACCGCGACCGCCCCGTCCGCACCACGACGGGCCGGCAGGACCAGCGCCTGTACGTCTACGGACGCGCCCCCCGCCCCTGCCTGCGCTGCGGAACGCGGGTACGCCGGGCATACCGGGCCGACAGCAACGGCCGGCACACCGGAACCAGCGCCGGCACCCGCGAACGCCCGACCTACTGGTGCCCCACCTGCCAGACAGGCCCCACCAGCTCCATCACCCCCGCCAACCCCACGACACCCGCCTAGAGCCTGTCGTCAAAGTGCCGCCTGCCGCGCGACGCCCGGCACCGCCAGGCAGTTGACGACCCGTCAGATTCAGTCGTACGGTCCCGTCATGCCCGTCACGGCGTACGACCTCACCGGCCGCACCGCGTTCATCACCGGCGCCGCGAGCGGCATCGGCCGTGCCTGCGCGGTCCTTCTCGCGGAGGCAGGCGCCACCGTCCACTGCGCGGACCGCGACGAAGCGGGCCTGCGCGCGACCGGCGCCACCATCACCGAAGCGGGCGGCACCGCACACCTCCACGCCCTGGACGTCTCCGACCGCAGCGCCGTGGAGGCAGCTGTCGAGGCGGCCGCCACGGCCTCGGGCCGGCTGGACATCCTGGCGGCCGTCGCGGGGATCATGCACAGCAGTCCGGTCCTGGAGACACGGGACGAGGACCTGGACCGCGTCCTCGCCGTCAACTTCAAGGGCGTGCTGTACGCCTGCCAGGCAGCGGCCCGCAGCATGATCGCGACGGGGACGGCGGGCAGCATCGTCACGATGGCATCCGGCGCCGTGGACACCGGAGGACCGGGACTGCTCTGCTACGGCGTGACGAAAGCGGCCGTCGTCCAGCTGACGAAGACTCTCGCGACCGAGGTGGGGCCACACGGGATCCGGGTCAACGCGGTCGCCCCCGGCTGGATCCGTACGCCCATGACCGAGCGGCACAACAACAGCGAGGCCCAGGCACACACCGCGGCCCTGATGTCCCGGATGTCGCCGCTGGGCCGGGTGGGCGTGCCCGAGGAGATCGCACACGCCGTACTGCACCTGGCGTCAGACGCCGCAGCGTTCACAACGGGACAGATCCTGCGTCCTAACGGCGGCGTCGCGATGCCCTGGTGACAAGCCGCACCACAGCCCGGGCCCACGCAACCCCGCTGTGCCGCCACATCCGCGACCCGCCCTGCGGCACCCCACCGGAACGCCCCACGGCCGGCCCACTCCCCGGCACCCCACCAGAGCACTCCACGGCCGGGCCATTCCCCCACACCCCCGCGGAGCTCGCACCCGCCCGCCGCCGGGTCCGCGAGCGGCCGGCCGGCAGCGCGACCACATGCACCGGCAGCAGGCTCAGCCCCCACCCGCCGATCACGACGGTGCCCTCCAGCGGCCCGGACTCACCGGGCACCAGCACCAGCCGCAGGACGGCCCACCACCACAGACCGCCGAGTACGAGAGCCGGTATCACCGCCGGCATCCACCGCCGCACCATGGCCGCCTCCTCCGGCTGACGCCGGAGCCGCACCCGGAGAGACCGGCCGGGGCATACCGCCCACGACCCCTCTCCGGCCACGGCGCCGACCGGGTCCCATCACCCGGCGGGAGAGCGCACGAGGTGCCCGCCCGGCGCATATCCGCACCGTTGCCACACGTTCTTCGCTGTCACACCGTCGACGTCGTCACGCGTTCTCCGCCTGGTACATCCAGGCGTGCTTCTCCAGAGCCGCGGTGACCGCGATGAGCAGATCCTGGGTCACCGGGTCCGGGACATCGGTGGCCGCGATCCGCTCCCGCATCCGGGTGATGACGGCCCCGAGGGCGGCCACCAGGGTCCGTACGGCGTCGGTGTCGCTGATCCGCCCGTCCGGCACCTCCCGGATCGCGCTCGTCTTGGAGACCGTGGCGGCCCGGCCGTCCGGCGTCACACCGATCGCGGAGGCCCGCTCGGCCACCGTGTCCGTGTACTGCCGCGCGGTGTCGACCACCTCGTCGAGCTGCAGATGGACCGACCGGAAGCGCGGGCCGACCACGTTCCAGTGCACCTGCTTGGCGACCAGCGACAGATCGATCAGATCGGCCAGCGCACCCTGGAGGGCATCTCCGACCACTTTCAGATCGGCTTCAGACAGAGAGCTCTTCACGCCAGACATGCGGGTCCTCCCAGATGTTCGTACGTTTCCACCACCATGGCACAAATATCCGCAAAGGGGATATCCGGGGCGGCCCTGGACAGAAAACGGCTCCGACCGGTCCCTGAGGACCAGCCGGAGCCGGGAAGCACGTACTAGGCCGCTACTACATTCACGGCCTCGGCGGGCGCCTTGATCGTCACCCGCTCGGTAGGAACACCCGTGACCGACGTCACGGAAACGGAATTGAGCATCGAGCGTACCGGCACAGGCACGGGCTCAGTGGACGCTGCCGACTCGGCCAGCTCCGCGAGCGACAGTTCGTCGCTCACTTCTCGCATGAGCTCGGACATCCGTACGTCAAGCGCGTCGCAGATCGCGGAGAGCAGCTCGGAGGATGCCTCCTTCTGCCCCCGCTCCACCTCGGACAGATAACCGAGAGAGACTCGGGCGGACGAGGAGACTTCGCGCAGAGTACGGCCCTGGCGCTGGCGCTGCCGACGCAGCACGTCACCCAACAGGCGACGGAGCAGAATCATCGGTGGCTCCCTCCTCGGACCGCGTAGCCGCATCCTTCACGCCCCACCGTACCGCCTTGCGCCGCGGCCGTGCGGGGAGCGATGTCGTGTTCACTCAGGGCTGCAAACATCAATTCCCCCCGTTCTCTTCCGTATCCTGTGTCCGCGCATTCGCGCGGAGTTCATCGCAGAGCAGTCCGAGAACGCCCAGCACGCTCTCTCTACGGATTTCCGCCCGGTCCCCGTTCAACCGCAGTGAGGCCATATTCTCTGCCCCGCCCGGCCCGGAAACCGCGACGTACACCGTCCCGACGGGCTGCCCGTCCTGCATGGCGGGACCGGCCACGCCGGTGGTCGCCATCCCCCAGTCCGCGCCCAGCACCCGTCGCACTCCGGCCGCCATCTGCCGGGCGACCGCAGGATCCACCGGCCCGCGCTCCGCCAGCAGAGTCCCGTCGACGCCGAGAACTTCCTGCTTGAGGGCCGTCGCGTACGCCGTGAGGGACCCGCGGAAGACCCGCGAGGCACCTGGGACGGAAGTGAGCTCGGCGGCCAGCAGGCCGCCGGTGAGCGACTCGGCGACGGCGAGGGTCTCCCCCCGGTCCGCCAGGAGCTCCAGCACCCGGGCCGCCGAACTCACCGGGCGGCCCGCTCGGCCGCGAGACCCTTGCGGCGGGCGGTCACGGCCTGCTGTACGTAGTCGAGGCCGGTCACCACGGTCAGCACCACGGCGACCGCCATCACCCAGAACCGCAGGGTGGCCAGCGGGCCGGTCAGCGCCAGGACGTACATCCCGACGGCCGTGCCCTGCGCGAGCGTCTTGATCTTGCCTCCGCGGCTGGCCGGAATCACCGCGTGCCTGATCACCCAGAACCGCATCAGGGTGATCCCGAGCTCCCGGAAGAGGATCACGCCGGTCACCCACCAGGGCAGATCACCGAGGTACGAGAGACAGATCAGCGCCGCCCCCATGATCGCCTTGTCGGCGATGGGGTCGGCGATCTTCCCGAAGTCGGTGACCAGGTTGTACGTCCGCGCCAGATGGCCGTCGAAGACATCGGTGATCATCGCGACGGCGAAGGCCGCCCAGGCCCAGGCCCGCCAGACCGGGTCGTAGCCGCCGTCGTGGAGCAGCAGCAGTACAAAGCCGGGCACGAGCACCAGCCGCACCATGGTCAGCAGATTCGCGACGTTCCACAGGCTGGCCTGATTGACCACCGCGGCACCCAGCTTTCCGGCGGGCGCCGGCTTGGCACCGGTACCGCCGCCCGTAGCGGATGCCGGGACTCCGGTCATCTGGCTGCCTCCTCACCAAGACATTCGGCCACCAGGTCGACACCTTCGGTACCGACCACCTTCGCCACGACCATACGGCCGGGGACCAGGCCCTCGCTTGCCGTGAACACCACCTGCCCGTCCGTCTCGGGCGCCTGGTGCGCGGCCCGGCCGACCGCACCGTCCTCGCCGTCCACGGACTCCACGAGGACCGAGAGTGTCTCGCCGAGCCGCTCCTCGGCCCGCTGCGCGGTCAGCTCCTCGGCCAGCCGCGAGATGTGTTCGAGCCGTTCGGCGATGACCTCGGCGTCCAGCTTGTTCTCGTAGCCGACCGCCTCCGTGCCGTCCTCGTCCGAGTAGCCGAAGACCCCGATGGCGTCGAGCCGCGCCCCGGTGAGGAAGCGCTCCAGCTCCGCCAGGTCGCTCTCGCTCTCACCGGGGAAGCCCACGATGAAGTTGGAGCGCGCACCGGCCTGCGGTGCCTTGCCGCGGATCGTGCCGAGCAGTTCGAGGAACCGGTCGGTGTCCCCGAAGCGGCGCATCGCGCGGAGCACACCGGGCGCCGAGTGCTGGAAGGAGAGGTCGAAGTACGGGGCGACCTTCGGGGTCGACGTCAGGACGTCGATCAGCCCGGGCCGCATCTCGGCGGGCTGCAGATAGCTGACCCGGATCCGCTCGATGCCCTCGACCTCCGCGAGCTCCGGCAGCAGCGTCTCAAGGAGCCGGATGTCGCCGAGGTCCTTGCCGTACGAGGTGTTGTTCTCGGAGACCAGCATGACCTCCTTGACCCCTTGCCCGGCCAGCCAGCGCGTCTCCCCCAGCACATCCGACGGGCGCCGCGAGATGAAGGAGCCTCGGAAGGACGGGATGGCGCAGAAGGAGCACCGCCGGTCGCAGCCGGAGGCCAGCTTCACGGAGGCCACGGGGCTGTTGCCGAGTCTGCGGCGCAGCGGTGCGCGTGGCCCGGAGACCGGGGCGATCCCCTCCGGCAGGTCTTCGGGCGGGGTGTCCTGCGCGTGGCCGGGAAGCGCCACACCGGGCGCGTCCTGGCGCTCGGCCGGGCTGATCGGCAGCAGCTTGCGGCGGTCGCGCGGGGTGTGCGACGCGTGGATCCCGCCGTTCAGGATGGTCTGGAGGCGGTCGGAGATATCGGCGTAGTCGTCGAATCCGAGGATTCCGTCGGCCTCGGGCAGCGCTTCGGCAAGATCCTTGCCGTACCGCTCGGCCATACAGCCGACGGCGACGACGGCCTGCGTCTTGCCGTGATCCTTGAGATCGTTGGCTTCGAGCAGGGCGTCGACGGAGTCCTTCTTGGCGGCTTCGACGAATCCACAGGTGTTGACGACGGCCACGTCCGCGGCGGCGGCGTCCTCGACGAGGTCCCAGCCGTCCGCTGCCAAGCGGCCTGCGAGCTCCTCCGAGTCCACCTCGTTACGGGCGCAGCCAAGAGTGACAAGGGCGACGGTACGGCGTTCGGGCATGGGCTCAAGACTACTTTGTCCCGGCCCGCGCCCGTTCCGCGAGGGTGATCAGCCCGCCTCGGGGTCGCCCTTGGTGTAGGAGAGACGCTCGACCTGGCCGGTCTGGAAGTCGTTGTGGACGTCCTTGCCGTTCACGAACAGCTGGATCGCGCCGGCGTTCCCGAGGATCAGGTCGACCTGCTGGGCGTCCGTGAACGTCTTGGACTCGCCCTTGGCGAGCACACCGTCGAAGAGCAGCTTGCCGTTGTGCGCCTTCGCGGAGATCCAGCTCTTGTCGTCGACCGCGGACAGTTTCACCGTCACCTTGTCCTTCGGCACGGCGGCGATGGCGCTGTCCGACGCGGCGGGAGTGCTGGGCTTCGGGTCGGCCGGCTTGCTGGGCTTCGGGCTGGCACCCTTCGTGCCGGTGGTGGGGCCTTCGGCGACCTGGTTGCTCTTCTTGTCGCCGCTGCCGCCGGTGAACATGGTGAAACCGACGAAGCCGAGCACGACGACGATCGCGGCGACCATGGCCGCGGTCCAGTTCGGGCGGCGGCGCTCGGGCTTGATGCGTTCCGCTTCGAAGAGCGGCGCGACGGGGGTCGGCTCGGGACGGCCGCCGTGTTCCGCGTCGTACTGGTCGACCAGCGGCGTCGGGTCGAGGGCGACGGCGCGCGCCAGCGTACGGATGTGACCGCGGGCGTACACCTGGCCGCCGCAGCGGGAGAAGTCGTCCTGCTCGATCGCGTGCACGATGGGGATGCGCACCCGTGTGGCCGAGCTGACTTCCTCTACCGACAGACCGGCGGCGATCCGGGCCTGATGGAGGGCGTGACCGATCGAAGGCCGGTCGTCTTCGGGGGAGTTGCCGATGGACACGGGGGCGCCTTTCGAGCGTGAGCCACCTGCTGGATGTTCAGTCTAGGGGGGTGGTGAAAGGGTGGGGCAACCTGAGCGCGCACTTTGTACGCCATCAGGTCGGCGAATCACCGGACGACCCGCCGGGCGGGCCGGGAGACAACCCGTCTGCGGGACATCCCCGGCCCTTCTTCTCTGCTATCTCTTCAACTTGACGTATCGCCGGGGGAAACGGTTGCCCGCCGGTCGGCTACGGCTCGGTCTCGCCGCGGATCACCGCGAGGACGCCGTCCATCTCGTCCGGCTTCACCAGCACGTCACGGGCCTTGGATCCTTCGCTGGGTCCGACGATGTTCCGCGACTCCATGAGGTCCATCAGCCGGCCCGCCTTCGCGAAGCCGACGCGCAGCTTGCGCTGGAGCATCGATGTCGAGCCGAACTGGGTGGAGACGACCAGTTCGGCGGCCTGGCACAGCAGATCGAGGTCGTCGCCGATGTCTCCGTCGATCTCCTTCTTCTTGGCCGTCCCGACCACCACGTCGTCGCGGAAGACCGGCGCCATCTGGTCCTTGCAGTGCTGGACGATCTCACCGACCTCTTCCTCGGTGACGAAGGCGCCCTGCATACGGGTGGGTTTGTTCGCCCCCATCGGGAGGAAGAGTCCGTCGCCCTTGCCGATCAGCTTCTCGGCGCCCGGCTGGTCGAGGATGACCCGGCTGTCGGCGAGCGATGAGGTGGCGAAGGCGAGGCGCGAGGGCACGTTGGCCTTGATCAGACCGGTGACGACGTCGACCGAAGGCCGCTGGGTCGCCAGCACCAGGTGGATGCCGGCGGCGCGCGCCAGCTGGGTGATCCGGACGATGGAGTCCTCGACGTCACGCGGCGCGACCATCATCAGGTCGGCGAGCTCGTCGACGATGACCAGCAGATACGGGTACGGGGACAGCTCGCGCTCGCTGCCCTCCGGCGCCTTGGCCTTGCCGCTGCGCACGGCCTGGTTGAAGTCGTCGATGTGCCGGTAGCCGTAGGCCGCGAGGTCGTCGTACCGCAGGTCCATCTCGCGCACGACCCACTGGAGCGCCTCGGCGGCGCGCTTGGGGTTGGTGATGATCGGGGTGATGAGGTGCGGGATGCCCTCGTACGCGGTCAGCTCGACGCGCTTCGGGTCGACCAGCACCATCCGTACGTCCTCGGGGGTCGCCCGCACCATCACCGAGGTGATCAGGCAGTTGATGCAGGAGGACTTTCCGGAGCCGGTCGCGCCCGCGACCAGGACGTGCGGCATCTTCGCCAGATTGGCCATCACGTAGCCGCCCTCGACGTCCTTGCCGAGCGCCACCAGCATCGGGTGGTCGTCCTCGGCCGCGTCCGCGAGGCGCAGCACGTCGCCGAGGTTGACCATCTCGCGGTCGGTGTTCGGGATCTCGATACCGACGGCGGACTTGCCCGGGATCGGGGAGATGATCCGCACGTCCGGGCTGGCCACCGCGTAGGCGATGTTCTTGGTGAGCGCGGTGATCCGCTCGACCTTCACGGCCGGGCCGAGCTCCACCTCGTAGCGGGTGACGGTCGGACCGCGGGTGAAGCCCGTGACGGCAGCGTCGACCTTGAACTCCCGGAAGACGTTGGACAGCGAGGCGACGACCGCGTCGTTGGCGGCGCTGCGGGTCTTGCCGGGGCCGCCGCGCACCAGCAGGTCGAGTGAGGGCAGCGAGTAGGTGATGTCGCCGGAGAGCTGGAGCTGTTCGGCGCGGGACGGCAGCGGCTGCGACTCGGGGGGCTTCGGGGACTTCTTCGTCAGGTCGGGTACGCCCGTGCCCGCCTCGTCGGGCTTCGCGGCCCCCGCCGACTCCCGGGCGGACGGTACGGGCGCCGCGGACTGCGCCCCGGTTGGGGTGGCATCGGGGCGCTCGACGGAGACGCCCTGGGTCAGATCGGCGACCAGCGGGGAGGGCGGCAGCCCGTTCAGCACCGCCCCGTCCAGCGCGGCGGCAGCGGCGGCCGCGACATCCACGGCGTCCATCGGCCGGCCG
>NZ_JAAGLN010000238.1 GCF_010548145.1 Streptomyces sp. SID10853 | reverse complement strand
CCATCGACGCGCGGGTCACCAGCTCGCCCCGCACCACCGCGACCCCGCCCCTGGGCACCGCCTCCCGGCCCATCGCCAGCCGTCCGGCCCGCGCCCCCGCCTCGTACAGCGGCAGCCGCACCGTCGTCAGCGCCGGTACCGCGTCCACCGAGAACGGCAGATCGTCGAAACCGGCCACCGAGACGTCATCGGGGATCCGCAGCCCCTGCTCGCGCAGCGCGGCGCACGCCCCCAGCGCCACCGTGTCGTTCGCCGCCACGACCGCCGTCAACCCCGGTTCCCTGCGCAGCAGTTCCAGCGTGGCGTCATAGCCGGAACGGCGGTCGTACGGGCCGTGGACGGTGAGGCGGGACCGGCCGTCCGGCAGGCCGGCGGCGGCCAGCGCCAGCCGGTGGCCCGCGAGGCGGTCGCGGGTCGTCGTCCGTTCGGCGGGACCGGCCACGTAACCGATCCGCCGGTGGCCCAGGCTCAGCAGATGTTCGGTGAGCCGCTGCCCGCCTCCCCGGTTGTCGAAGGGCAGCGCGGTCACCGCGGACTCGCTGCCGGGAATCGGCGGGCGGCCGCAGAGCACCACGCGCGTCCCCGCGTCGGTCAGTTTCGCGAGCTTCGCGGAGACCGCCGCGGTGTGTTCCGGGTTCTCGATGGCGCCGCCGGTCAGCACGACGGCGGCGGCGCGCTGGCGCTGGAGGAGCGTGAGATAGGTGAGTTCGCGCTCCGGGGAGCCGCCGGTGTTGCAGACGACCGCCAGCTTCTCGCCGCCCGCGCGCCCGCTGCCCTCCTGGCCGCCGATCTCGGACTGGGCCGCGCCCGCCATGATCCCGAAGAACGGGTCGGCGATGTCATTGACCAGGATGCCGACCAGGTCGGATGTGGCGGCGGCGAGTGAGCTGGCCGGGCCGTTCAGCACGTAGTCCAGCTCGTTCACGGCCGCCAGCACCCGCTCCCTGGTGGCCGCCGCCACCGGGTAGTTGCCGTTGAGCACGCGCGACACCGTCGCCGGGGAGACCCGTGCGCGGGCCGCGACATCCGAGAGGGTCGCTGTCATTTCTGCCTCCGTGCCACTCGCCCGCATCTCCTGTCACGCGATTCACGCGATCCCTTGTCGGGGCCGGTGTGCGCAGGTTAGCTTCATAGCGCGTAGAAAGCGCTTGCTATGACCGTGCGGGACCGTGTGGAGGGACCTTTCGTGACACGTAAGACAGTGCGGATCGCCATGAACGGCGTGACCGGCCGGATGGGCTACCGCCAGCACCTGGTCCGCTCCCTCCTCGCGATCCGCGAGGAGGGCGGCCTCGACCTCGGCGACGGCACCGTGCTCTGGCCCGAGATCGTCCTCGTCGGCCGCCGCGAGCACGCGCTCCGGTCGATGGCCGAGCGGCACGGCCTCGACCAGTGGTCCACCGACCTCGACGCCGTCCTCGCCGACCCGGCCGTCGACATCTACTTCGACGCCCAGGTCACATCCGCCCGCGAGGAGGCGCTGCGCAAGGCCATCGCCGCCGGGAAGCACATCTACACCGAGAAGCCGACCGCCACCGGTCTCGACGGCGCCCTGGAGCTGGCCCGGCTCGCCGCGGCCGCCGGAATCAAGCACGGCGTCGTGCAGGACAAGCTGTTCCTGCCGGGGCTGCTGAAGCTCAAGCGGCTCATCGACGGCGGCTTCTTCGGCCGGATCCTGTCCGTCCGGGGCGAGTTCGGCTACTGGGTCTTCGAGGGCGACTGGCAGGAGGCCCAGCGCCCCTCGTGGAACTACCGCGCACAGGACGGCGGCGGCATCGTCGTGGACATGTTCCCGCACTGGGAGTACGTCCTGCACGAGCTGTTCGGCCGCGTCACCTCCGTACAGGCGCTCGCCACCACCCACATCCCGCGGCGCTGGGACGAGCGGTCCGAGCCGTACGAGGCGACCGCCGACGACTCCGCGTACGGCGTCTTCCAGCTGGAGGGCGGCGCGGTCGCCCAGATCAACTCCTCCTGGGCGGTGCGGGTCAACCGCGACGAGCTGGTCGAGTTCCAGGTCGACGGCACGGAGGGCTCGGCCGTCGCGGGGCTCCGCAACTGCCGTGTCCAGCACCGCGGCACGACCCCGAAGCCGGTGTGGAACCCGGACCTGCCCGCCACCCACGCGTTCCGCGACCAGTGGCAGGAGGTCCCGGACAACGGCGACTTCGACAACGGCTTCAAGGTCCAGTGGGAGCTGTTCCTGCGCCACATCGCGCTCGACGAGCCGTACCACTGGGACCTGCTGGCCGGTGCGCGCGGAGTGCAGCTCGCCGAGCTGGGGCTGAAGTCGTCCGCCGAAGGCCGCCGGCTCGACGTCCCGGAGATCTCGCTGTGACGATCCTGCTGCCCCGCGCGGGCGGTGCGGGCTCCGGCGGTACGTACGCCTACACCCCCCGCACCGCACCCGCCGCGTTCACAGCGGGCGGTGCGCCGCTCGCCTCCCGTACGGTCTTCTCCGCCGCGCACGTCGTCGCCGACCCGTACGCCGATGTGTCGCCGGACGGCCCGCCCGCCGTCGACTGGGACGCCACGCTCGCCTTCCGCCGCCATCTGTGGTCCCACGGGCTCGGCGTGGCGGAGGCCATGGACACCGCGCAGCGCGGCATGGGCCTGGACTGGCCGGTCGCCGCGGAGCTGATCCGCAGGTCGGCGGCCGAGGCGAAGGCGGCGGGCGGTGCCATCGCCTGCGGCGTCGGCACCGACCAGCTCCCGCCGGGCGAGGTGACGCTGAACCAGGTCGCCGAGGCGTACGAGGACCAGCTCACCGTCGTCGAGGAGACCGGCGCACAGGCGATCCTGATGGCCTCGCGCGGGCTCGCCGCCGCGGCGAAGAGCCCCGACGACTACCTGGAGACCTACGGGCATCTGCTGCGCCAGTGCGCGGAGCCGGTCATCCTGCACTGGCTCGGCCCGATGTTCGACCCGGCGCTCGACGGCTACTGGGGCTCGTCCGGCCTGGACGCGGCCACCGACACCTTCCTCGACGTCATCGCCGCCCACCCGGACAAGGTGGACGGCATCAAGGTCTCGCTGCTCGACGCCGAACGCGAGGTGGACCTGCGCCGCAGGCTCCCCGACGGGGTGCGCTGCTACACCGGGGACGACTTCAACTACCCCGAGCTGATCGCGGGCGACGAGCGCGGTTTCAGCCACGCGCTGCTCGGCATCTTCGACCCGCTCGGCCCGCTCGCCGCCGATGCGGTCCGGGTCCTGGACACCGGGAACACCCAGGGGTTCCGCGACATCCTGGACCCCACGGTCGAGCTGTCCCGGCATCTCTTCCAGGCCCCGACCCGCTTCTACAAGACGGGCGTGGTCTTCCTCGCCTGGCTGGCCGGGCACCAGGAGCACTTCACGATGGTGGGCGGCCTCCAGTCGGCGCGCCCGCTGCCGCATCTGGCGCGGGCGTACGAACTGGCCGACCGCATCGGTCTGTTCCCCGATCCGGCGCTCGCCGAGAGCCGGATGACATCCCTGCTCAGTGTGTACGGAGTCGCGCAGTGACCGCAGACCTCACCCGCTTCAGCATCAACCAGATGACGGTGAAGCAGCTCGGCCTACCGGAACTCGTCTCAGCCTGCGTCGACTTGGGCGTCCCCGGCGTCGGACTGTGGCGTGAGCCGGTCCAGCGGTACGGGGTGGCGGCGGCGGCCGCACTCGTACGGGACGCGGGCCTGCGCGTCACCACGCTCTGCCGGGGCGGCTTCCTCACCGCGACGGGCGCGGCCGAGCGGGCGGCGGCGCTGGCGGACAACCGTACGGCGGTCGACGAGGCGGTGGCGCTGGGCACGGACACGCTGGTGCTGGTCTCGGGCGGCCTCCCGGCCGGCTCGAAGGACCTGCACGGCGCACGGGAACGGATCGCGGACGCGCTGGCCGAACTCGGCCCGTACGCGGCCGAGCGCGGGGTGCGCCTGGCGATCGAGCCGCTGCACCCGATGTTCGCCGCCGACCGCTGTGTCGTCTCCACCCTGACCCAGGCCCTGGACCTGGCGGAACGCTTTCCGGCCGACCAGGTGGGCGTCGCCGTCGACACGTACCACATCTGGTGGGACGACCGGGCGCCCGCGCAAGTGGCACGGGCGGGGGAGGGTGGCCGCATCTGTACGTTTCAGCTGGCGGACTGGACCACTCCGCTGCCGGCCGGGGTGCTGAACGGCCGCGGCCGGCTCGGCGATGGCTCGGTCGACCTGCGCGGCTGGCGCGAGCGGGTGGACGCGGCCGGGTACACGGGACCGGTCGAAGTGGAGCTGTTCAACGAGGAGTTGTGGGCGCTGGACGGCGTGACGCTGCTGCGCGAGACAGCCGAGAGGTTCGTGCGGTACGCGATGTAGAAAGCCGGGACGGAGCGGGAGGGGCGGCCGGACAGCACCTGTCCGGCCGCCTTCTTGTGTTCGGCCGAATACTGTCGGTCACCTGATAAACGTCATGCGGGTCGAGATCGCCGTATCGAGGTAACTCCGCTGTCGGCCCGGGCGAGTTGGGCGCGGAGCCCGTTAGCGTTCCCATGGATCTGGACGGATTGCCAGCGGTTCATCCGCTTATTTCCTCTTTCCGTGGCCGGTGCGCCCGCGCCGACCGCCGCCGTCGCTAAGGAGAACCCGCCCGATGACCGTTGAGACCGGCCCGGAAGCACAGCTGGAGCCGTCCGCGCAGTCCAGTCTGAGTACCGCGGCAGCCCGTAACCTCGCCACCACCACCAAGTCCGCCCCGCAGATGCAGGAGATCACCTCGCGGTGGCTGCTGCGGATGCTCCCCTGGGTGGAGACGAAGGGCGGCACCTACCGGGTGAACCGCCGGCTGAGCTACACCGTCGGTGACGGCGTCATCGAGTTCGTCCAGGACGGCGCCGGGGTCCGGGTGGTCCCGCGCGAGCTGGGCGAACTGGCCCTGCTGCGCGGCTTCGACGACGCCGACGTACTGAAGGCCATCGCCGACCGGTGCGTCCAGCGCGACTTCCGCGCCGGTGAGGTGCTGGCCGAGCGCGGCGGCCTCGCCGAGCAGATCCATCTGATCGCCCACGGCCGGATCAAACAGACCTCCGTCGGCAAGTACGGCGACGAGGTCTCCGTCGCCCTGCTCGCCGACGGCGAGCGGTTCGGTGAGAACGCCCTGCTGGACACCGACGCGAGGTGGGACTACACCGCCACGGCCGAGACGGCCGGCATCCTCCTCACGCTGTCCCGCGCCGACTTCGACGCCGTACTGTCCGCCGCACCGGCCCTCCAGGAGCACATCGAGCGGTTCAGCTCGCTCGCCGACCGGCCGCAGACCCGGCACGGCGAGGCCGAGATCGCGATGTCGGCGGGCCACACCGGAGAGGCCGAGCTGCCGGGCAGCTTCGTCGACTACGAACTCCAGCCGCGTGAGTACGAACTCTCCGTCGCCCAGACGGTGCTGCGGGTCCACAGCAGGGTCGCCGACCTCTTCAACGGGCCGATGAACCAGACGGAGGAGCAGCTCAGGCTCACCATCGAGGCGTTGCGTGAGCGCCAGGAGCACGAGCTGGTCAACAACCGCGAGTTCGGGCTGCTCCACAACGCCGCGTTCAAGCAGCGGATCCAGACCCAGTCGGGCCCGCCGACCCCGGACGACCTCGACGAGCTGCTCAGCCGCCGCCGTGGCACCAAGCTCTTCCTGGCCCACCCCAGGACGATCGCGGCGATCGGGCGCGGGTTCAACGCCTGCGGGCTCTACCCGGACCACGTCGACCTCGGCGGCCAGCAGGTCCCGGCCTGGCGCGGGGTCCCGATCCTGCCCTGCAACAAGATCCCCATCAGCAAGGAGAACACCAGCTCGATCCTCGCCATGCGAACCGGCGAGGACAACCAGGGCGTCATCGGCCTGCGGCAGACCGGCCTGCCCGAGGAGTACGAGCCGGGCCTGTCGGTGCGCTTCATGGGGATGAACGAGCAGGCGATCATCTCGTACCTGGTCACCACCTATTACTCCGCCGCCGTTCTGCTGCCCGACGCGCTCGGCGTGCTGGAGAACGTGCAGATCGCCCGCAGGTCCTAGAACCAGTCCCTGCCAGTCCGGCCGGTCCACCCACCTGACCAAGGAGCTAAGGAGTTACGGATGCCCGATCCCGGGCCTTCACCTCTGCAGCCGAGCGCTGCCCTGCAACGGATCCTGTGCGGCCCCAGCGGTCTGGGCACGGCGGGTCTGCACCTGGCGCGGCGCGCGGAACCGCCCGCTCCTGCCGAGCCCGAGCAGCCCGAGCAGCCCGGGTCCGCGCAGCCCGACGAGGGCACACCGATCCCGGGTCTCTACTACCACCCGGTGCCGCCCCCCGACCCGGCGCGGGTGGAGGAGGTCAGCCGGCGGATCAAGGCGTGGGCGGTGGACGAGGTCCAGGCGTACCCACCCGAGTGGGAGGACCAGTTCGACGGCTTCTCCGTCGGCCGCTACATGGTCGCCTGCCACCCGGACGCACCCACCGTCGAGCATCTGATGGTCGCCACCCGCCTGATGGTCGCGGAGAACGCGGTCGACGACTGCTACTGCGAGGACCACGGCGGCTCGCCCATCGGCCTCGGCAGCCGCCTGCTGCTGGCCCACACGGCTCTCGACCCCCTGCACACCACGCAGGAGTACGAGCCGGACTGGGTGCGGTCGCTGCAGTCGGACGCGCCCCGGCGTGCCTACCGCTCCGCCATGGAGTACTTCACCCGGCAGGCCACCCCTTCGCAGACCGACCGGTACCGGCACGACATGGCCCGGCTGCACCTCGGCTACCTGGCCGAGGCCGCGTGGGCGCAGGAGGACCACGTGCCCGAGGTGTGGGAGTACCTGGCGATGCGCCAGTTCAACAACTTCCGCCCCTGCCCCACCATCACCGACACCGTCGGCGGCTACGAACTCCCCGCCGACCTGCACGCCCAGCCGGCCATGCAGCGGGTCATCGCGCTCGCGGGCAACGCCACCACGATCGTCAACGACCTGTACTCGTACACCAAGGAGCTCGACAGCCCCGGCACCCACCTGAACCTGCCCGTGGTGATCGCCGAACGTGAGGGGGTCTCCGACCGGGACGCCTATCTGAAGGCGGTCGAGGTCCACAACGACCTCATGCACGGCTTCGAGAACGAAGCCGCCACCCTGGCTGCCGACTGCCCCGTCCCCGCTGTGCTGCGTTTTCTCCGGGGCGTGGCCGCGTGGGTCGACGGCAACCACTACTGGCACCAGACCAACACCTACCGATACAGCCTGCCCGATTTCTGGTAAGGAGCGGACTTTCACTATGACCAGCACCGAGCTCACCACCGACGCCTCCGTTTTCGTCCCGGCCCCGGCGTCGCCCTACCAGGGTGACATCGCCCGCTACTGGGACACGGAGGCCAGGCCCGTGAATCTGCGTCTCGGTGACGTCGACGGGCTCTACCACCACCACTACGGCATCGGCGATGTCGACCACGCCGCTCTCGGGGACGCCCGCGACAGCGAGTACGAGAAGAAGCTGATCGCCGAGCTGCACCGGCTGGAGTCGGCGCAGGCCGAAGTCCTCCTGGACCAGCTCGGATCCATCGGACGGGACGACACGCTCGTGGACGCCGGCTGTGGCCGGGGCGGTTCGATGGTGATGGCGCACCAGCGGTTCGGGTGCACGGTCGAGGGCGTCACGCTGTCGGCCAAGCAGGCCGACTTCGGCAACCGCCGCGCACGCGAACTCGGTATCGACGACCACGTCCGCGCCCGGGTGTGCAACATGCTCGCCACGCCCTTCGAGACGGGCCAGGCCGCCGGGTCGTGGAACAACGAGTCGAGCATGTACGTCGACCTGGACGACCTCTTCGCCGAGCACTCCCGCATCCTCGGGGTCGGCGGCCGCTATGTGACCATCACCGGCTGCTGGAACCCGCGTTACGGCCAGCCGTCGAAGTGGGTCTCGCAGATCAACGCGCACTTCGAGTGCAACATCCACTCCCGCCGCGAGTATCTGAAGGCCATGGCCGACAACCGGCTCGTCCCGCAGACCATCGTCGACCTGACGGCCGCGACTCTGCCCTACTGGGAGCTGCGGGCCACGTCCTCGCTGGTCACCGGGATCGAGGAGGCGTTCATCAACTCGTACAAGGACGGCTCGTTCCAGTACCTGCTGATCGCGGCCGACCGCGTCTGACCGGGCGGCGGCCGCAGCCACAGCCGCAACCGCAGGGGCCCGGTCCACCGGACCGGGCCCCTGCGCGGTGCGTCCGCTCGGGTGCGTCCCCGGGCGCGTCCGCTCAGAAGAAGACCCCGCACCGCAGCAGCACATTCGCGTACGGACGCGCCTCGCCGGTACGGACCACCAGACGGGTGCCCGCCGTCAGGCCCTTGAGGTCGTCGTGCGGGACCAGGCTCAGGCCGGGGAAGCGGGCGTCCAGCAGCTCCGCCGTCGCCGGGTTCGCCTCCCGTACCTCCTGGGCGGCCGTCGCACCCTCCACGACCAGCTCGGCCAGCAGGCCGTCGAGCACCTCGGCGAACGACGGGGTCCCGGCGCGGAACGCCAGATCGACCAGGCGCGGGCCGGGCGGTACCGGCATCCCCACGTCACAGATCAGCACACCGTCGCCATGGCCCAACTCGGCCAGAGCGCCCGCGAGGTGACGGTTGAGGATTCCCGACTTCTTCATTCCGCCCGTACCTCTTCGGCGGTCGGATAGGACTCCTGCGCACCGGGCCTGGTCACGGCGGTCGCACCCACCCGCGCGGCGAACGCGGCGGCCTGCGCCAGGTCCTCGCCCAGCCCGAGCCGCCAGGCCAGCGCCGCCGTGAAGGCGTCACCCGCACCGGTGGTGTCCACTGCGTCGACCTTCAGGCTCGGTACGTGCGCGCTCGTCCCCGTACGGCCGTCGGCGACCAGGGCGCCCTCGGCGCCGAGGGTGATCACCACGGAGCGCGGGCCGAGCGCGAGCAGTCCCCGCGCCCACTCGTCGGGGGATTCGCCCGCCGCGTCGCCCAGCACGGTCCTGGCCTCGTGCTCATTGACCACCAGCGGGTCGCAGGCCGCGAGGATCTCGTCGGGCAGTGGCTGCGGCGGGGACGGGTTCAGTACGAACCGGGTCCCGGCCGGCAGCACCCGTACCAGCTCGGTGACCGACTCCAGCGGGATCTCCAGCTGCGTCGACACCACGCCCGCGGCCTCGAACAGGCTGCCCGCCGCGCGGATGTCGGCCGGGGTGAGCCGGGCGTTGGCACCGGGGGAGACCACGATGCTGTTGTCGCCCGAGGGGTCCACCGTGATCAGGGCGACGCCGGTGGGCGCGCCGCCGACGAGTACACCGACGGTGTCGACGCCCGCCGCACGCTGGGACTCCAGGAGCAGCCGTCCGTTGGCGTCGTCCCCGATCCTGGCCAGCAGGGCGCTGCGGGCGCCGAGCCGGGCAGCGGCCACCGCCTGGTTGGCGCCCTTGCCGCCCGGATGGATGACCAGGTCGGAGCCGAGCACGGTCTCGCCGGGTGCGGGGCGGCGTTCGACGCCGATCACCAGGTCGGCGTTGGCCGACCCCACGACCAGCAGGTCGTAGTCGTACATGGTTGTCCTGCTTTCGAAGGAGTGCAAAGAGCGATGACGCGGCCGGGCCTGCGGGCCGGCTGCCCGTCAGGAGAAGCCGGCAGTCAGGAGAAGTCGGCGGCGTTCTTCTTGGTGACGACCTTGACCGGCACCTTCACCATGCTGCCGACCTTCTTGCCGTGCGAGGCCCTGAGCGCGTTCTGGACCGCCAGTCTGCCCAGCTCGGCGGGTTGCTGGGCGACCGTGGCGTACAGGGTGCCGGCCTTGACGGCCTTCAGTCCGTCGGGCGTGCCGTCGAAGCTGACCACCGGGATGGAGGTGCCCGCCTTGGAGCCGAGGGCCTTGATGGCGCCGAGGGCCATCTCGTCGTTCTCGGAGAAGACGCCGGTGATGCCGTGGTTGGCCTGGAGCAGGTTGGTCATGACGTCGAGGCCCTTGGTGCGGTCGAAGTCCGCGGGCTGCCGGGCGACGATCCTGATGCCAGGGAACGCCTTCATGCCCTCCTCGAAGCCCTGGCCGCGCTCGCGGCTGGCCGAGGTGCCCGCGGTGCCCTGGAGCACGACGATCCTGCCCTTGCCGCCGAGCTTGGCCGCCAGGGTCTTCGCGGCGAGCTTGCCGCCCGCGATGTTGTCCGACGCGACGAGGGTCGCGGTGTCCGCCTTGTTGACGCCGCGGTCGGCCGCGACCACCGGGATGCCCGCCTTGTCGGCCGCGCGCACGGAGGGAGCGGCCGCGTCCGAGTCCACCGGGTTGATGATCATGGCCTTGACGCCGGCGCTGGTGAAGTTCTCGATCTGGTTGGCCTGCTGGGAGGCGTCGTTCTGCGCGTCGGTGACGGTCAGGTCGATGTGCTCGGCCTTGGCCTCCTGCTGGGCGCCCGCCTTCATCTGTACGAAGAACGGGTTGTTCATGGTGGACAGGGAGAGCCCGACCTTGGTCCTGCCACCGGACGACGAACCGGAGTTGACGTAGGTGACGGCGCCCACGACGGCCGCCACCACGACGACGGCGACACCCGCCTTCGCCGCCTGCCTGCCCTTGCCGCCTGGCCCGCCCGGCCCGGCACCCGCGGGGGCACCGCCG
>NZ_JAAGLN010000237.1 GCF_010548145.1 Streptomyces sp. SID10853 | reverse complement strand
ATCTGCCGCGCTCGCCGCGGCGCTGCTCGTCGCCGCGGCCGCCGTCGTCGGCACGGTCATCGAGAACTCCGACGGCACCCTGCACGTGTCGTGGCCGCCGCTGCTGGCGTACTGGCTCCCGCATGTGGGGCCCGGCACCCCTGCCGCTCTCGCCGTCGCGGCCGCGGTGATCGTTTACGGGCCGGTGCTCGCCGCCCGGTTGTCGTGGCGGCCGCTGACGCTGGTGGTCTGCGGGGCGTCGATGGCGTGGATCTGGTCGCTGGCCCTGGTCGACGGCTGGCAGCGGGGCGTCGCGAACCGGCTCACGAACCGGAACGAGTACCTCAGTGTCATCGACCGGTTCGCGCACATCGGGCCGACGCTGCGGACCTTCGACGCGCACATCCTGATCGGGCACCCGCACAACTGGCCCGCGCATGTGGCCGGTCACCCGCCGGGGGCCACGCTGACCTTCGTCTGGCTGGACCGGATCGGCCTGGGCGGCGGTGGCTGGGCCGGTGCCTGGTGCATCACGGTCGGCGGGTCGGCGGCGGTCGCGGTGCTGGTGGCGCTGCGCGCGCTGACCGGCGAGCGGACCGCGCGCCGGGCGGCGCCCTTCCTCGTCCTGGCACCGGCCGCCGTCTGGACCGGCACATCGGCCGACGGCTACTTCGCGGCGGTCGTCGCCTGGGCCGTCGCCCTGCTGGCCCTGGCGGCCTCCCGTACGGTCCAAGCCCCCGCACTCGTCGCGCTGGTGTCCGGGCTGCTCTTCGGCTGGGCGCTCTACCTCTCGTACGGGCTGACCCTCTTCGCGCTGCCCGCCGTCGCGGTCCTCATCCTCGCCCGTAATGCCCGGCCGCTGGCGCCCGCGCTGGCCGGTGTGGCACTGGTCGCGCTCGCGTTCACACTCGCGGGCTTCAACTGGTGGGAGGCGTACGGGCTGCTGGTGCAGCGCTACTACCAGGGCGTCGGGGGCGACCGGCCGCAGAGTTACTGGGTCTGGGGCAATCTCGCCTGCGCTGTGGTGATCACGGGCCTCGCGTCCGTCGCCGGACTGCGGCGGGCGGGGGCCGCGCTCCCCGGTGCGGTGCGCCGCTGGTACGGGGCCAGGGACAGCGCCGCCGACCGGCTGGGGCTGCTCGTCCTGGCCGTCCTGGTGGCGTTGCTCGCCGCTGATCTCTCCGGCATGAGCAAGGCGGAGACGGAGCGCATCTGGATCCCCTTCGCGCTCTGGCTGCTGCCGGCCGCGGCTCTGCTGCCGGCCGCGGACCGGCGCCGCTGGCTGACGCTCCAGGCGGTCCTCGCCCTGCTCGTCAACCACCTGCTGCTCACCACCTGGTGAGCAGCCACGGCGCCCGCCCCTCCGGTCTCCGGGCCCGCCGGCCTCTCAGCCCGGTGACGACCCGCGGAACGCGCCGAGGATGCGCTCGGCGGCGAGGGTCGGTGTCAACGTCCCGCCGCGCAGCTCCTGTTCGAGCCGCGGGGTGAGCCGCTTGACGTCCGGGTGGTCGTGCAGCTCCTTGAGCAGCCCTTCGCGCACCATCGCCCAGGCCCAGTCGACCTGCTGGTCACGCCGTTTGGCGGCCAGCCCGCCCGACGCGTCCAGGACCTTGCGGTGCTGTTCGAGCCGCTCCCACACAGTGTCGAGACCGGCCGACTCGCGGGCGCTGCAGCTGAGCACCGGCGGGGTCCAGGCCGCGTCGGCCGGGTGCATCAGCCGCAGCGCGCCCGCGAGTTCGCGGGCGGCCGAGCGCGCGTCGCGTTCGTGCGGGCCGTCCGCCTTGTTGACGGCGATGACATCGGCCAGCTCCAGGACGCCCTTCTTGATGCCCTGCAGCTGGTCGCCGGTGCGGGCCAGGGTGAGCAGCAGAAAGGAGTCCACCATGTCCGACACGGCGGTCTCGGACTGGCCGACGCCGACGGTCTCCACCAGGACGACGTCATAACCGGCCGCCTCCACCACCACCATGGCCTCCCGGGTGGCACGCGCCACTCCGCCGAGGGTGCCCGCGGTCGGTGACGGCCTGACGAAGGCGGCCGGGTCGACGGCCAGCCGCTCCATCCGGGTCTTGTCGCCCAGGATGGAGCCGCCGGTCCTGCTGGACGACGGGTCGACGGCGAGCACCGCCACCCGGTGGCCCAGCCCCGTGAGCATGGTGCCGAAGGCGTCGATGAAGGTGGACTTCCCGACGCCGGGCACCCCGCTGATGCCGATCCTGCGGGCTTTCCCGGAGTGCGGGAGCAGCGCGGTCAGGAGCTGCTGGGCGAGGGCCCGGTGGTCGGCCCGGGAGGACTCGACCAGGGTGATGGCCCGGGCGACGGTGGCACGTGACCCGTCGATGACGCCCTGGGCGTAGCGGTCCGGATCGATGTGGAGCGCCATCCGTCAGAGCTCGTGGCCGAGTGCGGACGCGAGCCGGACCACCAGGTCGTACGCCGCGTCCGGGATCACGGTGCCCGGCGGGAAGACCGCGGCGGCGCCCGCCTCGTGCAGGGCCGGGATGTCCGCGGGCGGGATGACGCCGCCGACGACGATCATGATGTCCTCCCGGCCCTCGGCCGCCAGCTCCTCCCGCAGCGCGGGGACGAGCGTGAGGTGCCCCGCGGCGAGCGAGGAGACACCGACGATGTGCACATCGGCCTCGACCGCCTGCCGTGCCACCTCACCCGGCGTCTGGAAGAGCGGGCCGACGTCCACGTCGAACCCCAGGTCGGCGAAGGCGGTGGCGATGACCTTCTGGCCGCGGTCGTGGCCGTCCTGGCCCATTTTGGCGACGAGGATACGCGGACGGCGCCCCTCGGCCTCATCGAAGGAGTCCACCAGACGGCGCGTCCGCTCCACGGAGGGCGACTCCCCTGCCTCGGTCCTGTACACACCGGAGATGGTACGGATCTGTCCCGCGTGCCGCCCGTAGACCTTCTCCAGGGCGTCGGAGATCTCCCCGACGGTCGCCATCGCCCGCGCCGCGTCGACCGCGAGCGCCAGCAGATTGCCGTCCAGGCCGGGCCCGGGGTCGCGGCCCGCGGCGTCGGTCAGCGCCCGCAGCGCCTCCTGGCAGGCCGCTTCGTCGCGCTCCTCGCGCAGCCGCTTCAGCTTGGCGACCTGCTGGGTGCGCACCGATGAGTTGTCGACCTTGAGTACGTCGATCTCCTCGTCGGTCTCCACCCGGTACTTGTTGACGCCGACGACGGGCTGGCGCCCGGAGTCGATCCGCGCCTGGGTGCGGGCGGCCGCCTCCTCCACCCGGAGCTTGGGGATGCCCGCGTCGATGGCCTGCGCCATGCCGCCGGCCGCCTCGACCTCCTCGATGTGCTGCCAGGCGCGCTGCGCCAGATCGTGCGTGAGCTTCTCGACGTACGCGCTGCCGCCCCACGGGTCGATGACCCGGCAGGTGCCCGACTCCTGCTGGAGCAGCAGCTGGGTGTTGCGGGCGATCCGGGCGGAGAAGTCGGTCGGCAGGGCCAGCGCCTCGTCGAGCGCGTTGGTGTGCAGCGACTGGGTGTGGCCCTGGGTGGCGGCCATCGCCTCGACACAGGTGCGGGTCACGTTGTTGAAGACGTCCTGCGCGGTGAGCGACCAGCCCGAGGTCTGCGAATGGGTGCGCAGCGAAAGGGACTTGGCGTTCTTCGGGTCGAACTGCTCGACCAGCCTGGCCCAGAGCAGCCGGGCCGCGCGCAGTTTCGCGATCTCCATGAAGAAGTTCATGCCGATCGCCCAGAAGAAGGAGAGCCTGGGCGCGAAGGAGTCGACGTCCATCCCGGCGGCGATACCGGCCCGCAGATACTCCACGCCGTCGGCCAGCGTGTAGGCCAGCTCCAGATCGGCCGTCGCGCCCGCTTCCTGGATGTGGTAACCGGAGATGGAGATGGAGTTGTAGCGCGGCATCTTCTGCGAGGTGTACGCGAAGATGTCGGAGATGATCCGCATGGAGGGCTTCGGCGGATAGATGTAGGTGTTGCGGACCATGAACTCCTTGAGGATGTCGTTCTGGATGGTCCCGGCCAGCTTCTCCGGCGGTACGCCCTGCTCCTCTGCGGCGACGATGTAGAGCGCGAGTACCGGAAGTACGGCTCCGTTCATCGTCATGGAGACCGACATCTTGTCGAGCGGGATGCCGTCGAAGAGCTGCCGCATGTCGTAGATCGAGTCGATCGCGACGCCCGCCATGCCGACATCTCCGGTGACGCGCGGGTGGTCGCTGTCGTAGCCGCGGTGCGTCGGCAGGTCGAAGGCGACCGAGAGGCCCTTCTGACCGGCCGCCAGATTGCGGCGGTAGAAGGCGTTCGACTCCTCGGCGGTGGAGAATCCGGCGTACTGCCTGATGGTCCAGGGCTGGTTGACGTACATCGTCGGGTAGGGGCCGCGGAGGTACGGCGCGATCCCCGGGTAGGTGCCGAGGAAGTCGAGCCCCTCGGTGTCCTGGCCGGTGTACAGCGGTTTGACGGGGATGCCCTCGGGGGTCTGCCAGACCAGCTCGTCGACGCTGTGGCCGGTGGACTCCTTCACGGCCGCGCGCCACTGCTCGTCGGTGGCACCGGCGGACGCA
Organism: Streptomyces sp. SID10853; assembly: GCF_010548145.1. GTDB lineage: Bacteria > Actinomycetota > Actinomycetes > Streptomycetales > Streptomycetaceae > Streptomyces. The sequence goes on along the minus strand of NZ_JAAGLN010000237.1, from coordinate 6,105 downwards.
CCGGGCCCCAGGTCGATCTCGGTGAAGTCCGGGATCTGCATTACGCCACTCCCATACGGTCGAGGACGGAGGTCAGCACAGCCACCACGTCTGCCCCGGCGAAGACGAACTCGTCCACTCCGGCGGCCAGATACGTGTCCCGCAGGTCTCCGGGGCGGCCGGCGATGAACACCTGCCGCGCGCCGGCGGCCTTCAGCGCGGTGGCGGTGCCGGGTGCCTGTTCGGCGTAGACGGCGTCGCTGGAACAGATACAGGCCAGGGTGGTGTCCGATGCGGCGAACGCCGCTGCGGCTCCGTCGGGGGTGCCGGGCACCGGGCCCTGCACCGGTTCGATGCCGCCCGCCTGGAACAGGTTGGCGGCGAAGCCGGCCCGCGCGGTGTGCGCGGCGGCGGGACCGAGTACGGCGAGGAACACCCGGGGACGCGCCCCGGTCGCCGCCAGATGGGCGTCCGAGCGGGCCCGCAGCGCTTCGAAGGCATCGTCGCGGTGGACCACCGGAAGGCCCCCGCCGGGAGCCGCGGGCGCGGGGTCCCTGACGACGGCGCGCTCGACGAGCTGGGGGAACTCGCTGACGCCCGTGACCGGTTCGCGCCGGCCGGCCAGTTTCTCGCTGCGCCGCTCCCAGGTGGCCGCGATCCGGCCGGGGATCAGTCCTGAGCGCAGGGCCTGCTCCTGGCCGCCTTCGCGCTCGATCTCCTGGAACCACTCCCAGGCCGCCTGCGCCAGTTCGTCGGTGAGCCGTTCCACGTACCAGGAACCGCCCGCGGGGTCGATCACCCGTGCCAGATGGGACTCCTCGACCAGGATGGTCGACGTGTTACGGGCGATACGGCGGGCGAAGTCGTCCGGCAGCCCCAGCGTGTGGTCGAAGGGCAGCACCGTCACCGCGTCCGCCCCGCCCGTGCCTGCCGCCAGACAGGCGACCGTCGTACGGAGCATGTTCACCCACGGGTCGCGCCGCGCCATCATCACCGGTGAGGTCACCGCGTGCTGGTGCTGCGCCCCGGCGGCCGGTGCGCCGCTCGCCTCGGCCACCCGGGCCCACAGCCGCCGCGCCGCACGCAGCTTCGCGATCGTCAGGAACTGGTCGGCGGTGGCCGCGTAGCGGAATTCCAGCTGTCCGCAGGCCGCCGCGACATCGAGTCCGGCCGCGGTGAGTGCGCGCAGATACGCGACCCCGGTGGCGAGCGAGCAGCCCAGCTCCTGGGCCGCCGACCCGCCCGCCGAGTGGTACGGCAGAGCGTCCACGACGAGGGCCCGCAGCTGCGGGTACTTCTCCCGGCACAGCTGCGCCAGCGCCACGGCCTGCGCGGTGTGCCCGGCCACGCCGTCGTGCTCGCCGGTACGGGCCGCGTGGCCCAGCGGGTCGGCGCCGAGGGTGCCGAGCGCGTCCTCGGGGGCGATACCGTGCTCGTCGACGAGCCGCAGCAATTCCCGTGCGGCGGCGTCCGATTCGGCGCCCGCGTCGATGACGACCGGTGCCAGGTCGAGGTGGACACCTTCGAGAGCCGCGGCGATCCCGGTCACCGGGACACCGGCGTCGCCGACGGTGAGCCAGACGGAGGAGACGCCGTTCTCCAGATCCGCGAGCACGGCCTCGTTGGTGCGGGCGGCGTCGGGCCTGCTGTGCCGCTGGCGTACGTCCCAGCCGCCGGCCACCCGGCCGCCCGGGGTGCTGCCGCGGGTGAAGGGCGCGAACCCGGGGAGTCCGTCCGGCCCGGTCGGCGCGGCCGGGCCGCCGCCGTCCGGCGCGGTGTAGAGCGGCTGGACGACCAGACCGTCGTCCAGTTCGGTGGAGAGCGCTTCTTCCGCCGCCGTACCCGAGACATCCTTACCCGATTTGCGCAGCACACCTTCCACAAGGCGCTGCCACTGCTCATGGGTCGCATGCGGGAATCCGGCGGCCAGGGGGAACCCGTTGTCGGGCAGGACCGTCATGCTCAGATGCTAGGCGAGGGGGCCAGGTGTGCACTTGAGAGAACCACTGTGACCTTGGACTCTCTCGTCCGTACGGGAGCCCGGTACGGCATGTGCCGCACCGGGCTCAGGTCCGGACCGCCAGGGGCTGTCCGGTGATGTGCTCCTTCTGCTACTTCACGCCCACTGCCCGGATGATCTCCTGTTCGACCGAGCCGCCCCGGTTGTCGGCGGCCGAGGCGCGCAGTGAGATGTACCCGGCGTCCTTGGGTACCCGCAGTGTGCCCTTCCAGGCGGCGGAGTCACCGTGGACCGCGCTGAGCCCGACGGGCTGCCAGGTCCTGCCGTCGTCGTAGGAGACCTCCAGGGAACCGGACTTGATCCGCCCGGTGTCGGGGGCGCCCTTGACGTACTCGGCGCTGATTCCGACGGGCAGGTTCCGCCCGGCGCGGACGTCACCGGCGATGTCGGTGGCCACGTCGAAGCCCAGGTTCAGCAGCGGCAGATAGGTGGCGTGGTCCGCCGGGGTCTCGGCCGACCTGAAGGTCCACTCGGAGTGGCCCTTCGTGGACAGCACCCAGGTGGCCGGGTCCCGTGTGGTGTCGGTGACCACCTTGTACGTGGTCTCGGCGGGGTCGGCGTCCCAGGCGTACGCGCCCGAGCTGGTCTTGTGGTCGACCTGGACCCCGTTCGCGTACACGTCGGTGGTCTGGGTCATGGAGTCGTCGCTCCAGACATCGCCGAATCCGGTGTGGTCGGGCCCTGAGTCGCCCCAGCCCGGGGTGTTGAACTGGAGGTCGTTGCCGGTGCGCTGCTGGCCCCAGCCGAGTCCGGTGCCCAGCCACGGGTGCAGCACGGGCTTGAACCAGTCCAGTGCGCCGCGGCTGCCGCCCTTGTAGGCGACCAGGCCGCTGCGCTCCTCCAGCGAGGTCGGGCCCGCGGTGACGGACTGCATCCAGGTCTGGCCCGTGCCGGTGCTGACGTAGTCGGTGCGCCGGGCCGGGTAGTGCGTGCTCTCCGCGAATCCGAAGCCGATGGGGAAGGTGCCGGTGATCGAGTAGCGGAACTCGCCGCCGTCGACGGGCTTGGCGGCGTGGAATGTGGTGTCCAGGGTGGCGAGGTCCTTCTTGCCCGGCCGGTACGTCAGGTTCGCCGGGACCGCACCCGGGTGACCGTCGGACAGGTCGTAGACGTAGGGCGTGTAGCGGGTCCCGGTGAGCTCCACCGTGCCGTGGCGGCGTGCGGTGGCGGCAAGCAGCGCGCCGTCCGCCGCGTTCACGGAGGCCACCTGGAGCGGGGTGTCCGACCCGTCGTCCGCGCCGAACCAGGTGCTCAGCCGCCCCGGCGTGTCGTCGGTGACGAAGAGCGACACCGCTCCGGCCTGCTGGGCGGCGGCGGTGAGCTGCTGCGGAGTCACATCGGCTGTGGCGTGTACCAGGACGGCCTTGCCGCGGACGTTCTTGCCCTGGTAGTCGGCGGCCGTGCCGGTCCCGAGGTCGGCGACGCCGGCCCGGTGACGGCCTTCGAGGATGGTGGACCCGGCCTGTACGACGGTGTCGCCGAGCCGCTTGCCGTCCGCGACGGCTTCGAGCAGCGGCTTGCCGAGGCGCCAGACCGTGCGGTATTCGAAGGTCCCGTCGGTGACCTTCTTGGTGGGCGCGGCGAAGATGCTGTCGTAGGTGAGCGGCACCTGCACCGCTCCGCCGAAGTCGGCGCCGTTCGCCTTGCGGTCGAACTCCATGAGCAGCTGCCGGGTCTCGGTGCGCTTGGGGACCTGGGCCTTGATCTGGTGCAGCCGGCGTGCGTCGAGGGTGATCTCACGGTCGCGGTCGACGACGATCTGCGGATCGGTGAGGAAGCCGAGGCCGAGGGAGTCCTTGCCCTTGGCGCCGCGTACGTCGAGGAAGGACGCCACCGAGTAGGTGCCGGGCTTCAGCCGCAGGGTGAGGGTGCCGGAGTCGCCGACGGCCGCGTTGTACGGGTCGGTCCCCTTGGCCAGTTCCTGTACGGCGAGGTCGGCGGCGGTCGGCGCGCCGTCCCGGTCCTTCACATGGACGGTGAGCGTGTACCGCTCCTCCTCCTTGACCAGGCCGAAGGCGGTGTGCGCGACGACCTTGCCGCCGGTGCTCGCGGTGATCTGCCCCGAGGTGTTGCCGACGGGCGCCTTGGCGCCGTCGCCGGTGACGGTGGTCTGCGCGGTGGAGTGCGCGGGCACGGTCAGGCTCGTGTCGGCCAGCTTGACGACGCCGTCGGCGGCTCCGTCGGCGGCGAGCGCCAGAGTCACCGGAGCGTCGGAGGAGTTGGCGTACGTCACCGTGCGGGTGACCGGTTTGCCGTCGCCGTACGGCCAGGAGTAGAAGCCGAGGTCGGCGCTGCCGGTCGCGGTGATGCTCGCGGTGGTGGCCGCGGGGACGTCGACCCGGCCGGCGCCCAGCGTGTAGACCGGCTCGGACAGCGTCCTGGACGTCGACATCAGCGCGTCCTTGAGCTGCTGCCCGGTCCAGTCCGGGTGTTTCTGGGCGAGCAGCGCGGCGACGCCCGCGACGTGCGGGGTGGCCATCGACGTACCACTCATGGTCTGGTACGGGCCGCTGCCATCGGCGTACTGCGAGCGGGCGGCGAGGATGTCCACGCCGGGCGCCGACAGGTCGGGCTTGAGGGCGTTGTCGCCGAGCCGCGGTCCCTGGCTGGTGAAGTAGGCGGGCTGGTCGGCGGAGTCCACCGCGCCGATGGTGAGCGCCGAGTCCGCCGCGCCGGGCGAGCCGATGGAGGTGGGGGCGCCGGTGTTGCCCGCGGCGACCACGAACAGCGCCCCGGTGTCCTTGGAGAGGGTGTTGACCGCAGCGGCCATGGGATCGGTGCCGTCGCTGGCCTCCTGGGAGCCCAGGCTCATGCTGATGATCTTGGCGTGGACGTCCTCGGCGGCCCACTCCATGCCCGCGATGATCTCGGAGTCGGTGCCGGAGCCCTCGTCGGAGAGGACCTTGCCGACGGCCAGGTCGGCGTCCGGGGCGACGCCCTTCTCCTTGCCGTCGGACGCGGCCCCGCTGCCGCCCACGGTGGAAGTGGTGTGGGTGCCGTGGCCGTTGCGGTCGGTGGTGTCCTCACCGGCGATGAACGACTTGGAGTCGCTGATCCGGTTCTTGAGGTCGGGGTGGTCGGCGTCCACCCCGGTGTCCAGGACGGCGACCTTGACGCCCTTGCCGGTGAGCCCGGCCTGCCAGGCCGCGGGCGTGCCGATCTGGGCGTTGCTCTCGGCCATGTCGGCCTTGACCCGGCCGTCGAGCCAGACCTTCCCCACTCCTTCGGCGAAGGAACCGGCCTGCCGGGTACGGGAGTCGGTGAGCGACTTCCAGAAGGTGCCGGGCGAGGCGGCCCGCACCGCGGCGCCGCCCACGCTCGGCAGGGACCTGACGGTCGTGGCGCCGTGCGGTGCGGCGCTGCGGACGCCCTTGCCGTACGTGACGATCAGCGGCAGCCCGTCGTCCCCGCCGGCCGCGGTCCCGGTGTCGGTCTTGGTCTTGGTCTTGGCCTTGTCGCCGGCGGACTTGCTGCCCGCGGACTTGCCGGCCGTGGCCTTGCCGGCCGTGGCGAGGCCCTGCTCGATCAGGCCGGTGACGTCGAAGAGCCGCTTGTCGAGGACGCCCGAGCGGAGATAGGGCAGAGCCTCGTCGGGCAGCACGGTGATCCGCCCGTTGGACGTCTGGGTGCGGACGGCGCCGCTCGCACCCTCCGGGCGCTCGACGGACACGGTGCTGTGGCCACCGCCGAGGCCGGTGACGGTGACACGGTCACCGGTGATCAGTGTGACCGTGTGCGTCGCGCGGGCGGTGGCGGACGGCGCGGTACGGGACGGCACAGCAGGGGACGGCGCGGAGGCCCTGCCCGCTCCGGTCGCCGCGAGTGCCTGGCCTGCCGGGAGCAGTACGAGCGCGAGTCCGGCGGAGAGCCATCTGGCTCTTCGCCACGCAGGTGCTCTGGTCATGGTGCCCCTCTCTCCGGGGGCCCGGGCTGACGAGGGGCCCGGGCGCTGCGAAGAGTCTCGGGGCGCGGGCGGCGGCCGTGGGGCGAATGGGCTGGCGGATAGGTGCCATGGCGGCTAACTGCCAGCGGGCCGTGTGCGGGCGGGTCGGCTGCGGGTCACGGCGGGGCAGGGCGCGGGCGGCGGCGGGTCACGGCACCGGCGG
>NZ_JAAGLN010000236.1 GCF_010548145.1 Streptomyces sp. SID10853 | reverse complement strand
CACACCGGCGCCGCGCCGGGCCAGCCGTGCGCCCGCGTACAGGGCGTCTCCCCCGTTGTCCCCGCTGCCGACGAGCAGCACGACCCGTGCGCCGTACACCTTCCCCAGCAGGTCCGCGCAGGCCGCGGCGAGCCCGGCCGCGGCCCGCTGCATGAGGGCGCCCTCCGGCAGCCTCGCCATCAGTTCGCGCTCGGCGGTCCGTACGGTTTCCACGCTGTAAGCAGTACGCATGTCTCAACCCTCCACTGTCGTCCCGCCGCACTCAACCGCCCGCGACCCGCGCCACGCCGACCTCACCCGGCCGCCCGCGCAGAGGTTGCCGGCGCAGAGGTTGCCGGCGCCGAGGTTGCCCGCGCCGAAGCGCTGCCCCCCCCTGAGGCCGCCCACGCCGAGGAGTCCACCCCGGGGTTTGCCGTGCTGAGGCCACCCGCCAACGGGCGCGGGTGGCCGCCCTCGTCACCCCTCAGCGATCACGACGGCCGAGGCCACTCCCGCGTCATGGCTGAGGGAGACATGCCACGACTGCACACCCAGTTCGGCGGCCCGCGCCGCTACCGTGCCGGTCACCCGCAGCCGGGGGCGGCCGCCGTCCTCCACGAACACCTCCGCGTCCGTCCAGCGCAGCCCCCCGGGTGCGCCGAGCGCCTTGGCCAGCGCTTCCTTGGCCGCGAAGCGGGCGGCCAGTGACGCGATGCCCCGGCGCTCACCGCCGGGGAGCAGCAACTCCTCCGGGAGGAAGAGCCGTTGGGCCATTTCCGGGGTCCGCTCCAGCGCCGCGGCGAAGCGTTCGATCTCCGCGACATCGATCCCGACTCCGACAATCACCCGGCCACCCCCTGCTTCACATGCCTCACATACCTCACATGCCTCACGCGCTTCCCCTGCCCCACGCACTTCACGTGATCCCCCTGCCCCACGCACTTCACGTGCCCCACGTGCCCCACGTGCTTCACGTGCTTCACGTACTTCACGCCCCCGTCGCTCCCCCGGTCACTCGACCGTCACCGACTTCGCCAGGTTGCGCGGCTGGTCGACCTCGTTGCCCCGGGCGGTCGCCAGTTCGCAGGCGAAGACCTGGAGCGGGACGGCCGCGACCAGGGGCTGCAGCAGAGTGGGCGTGGCCGGGATCCGGATCAGATGGTCGGCGTACGGCACGACGGCCTCGTCCCCCTCCTCCGCGATGACGATGGTCCGCGCACCGCGCGCCCGGATCTCCTGGATGTTCGAGACCATCTTCCCGTGCAGCACCGACCGCCCGCGCGGCGACGGTACGACGACGACCACCGGCAGATCCTCCTCGATCAGCGCGATAGGACCGTGTTTGAGCTCGCCCGCGGCGAACCCCTCCGCGTGCATATAGGCGAGTTCCTTCAGCTTCAGCGCACCTTCCAGGGCCACCGGATACCCGACGTGCCGACCCAGGAACAGCACGGTGTCCTTGCCGGAGAGCGACCGCGCCAACTCCCTTACCGGCCCCATCGTTTCCAGCACCCGCTCGACCTGACGGGAGATCGCCGACAGCTCGCGGATGACGGCCCGGATCTCGTCCGCCCACTTCGTCCCGCGCACCTGGCCCAGATACAGGGCGACGAGATAGCAGGCCACGAGCTGCGTCAGGAAAGCCTTGGTCGACGCGACGGCCACCTCGGGTCCGGCGTGCGTGTAGAGCACCGCGTCCGACTCCCGCGGGATGGTCGACCCGTTGGTGTTGCAGATGGCCAGCGCCTTGGCGCCCTGCTCACGGGCATGGCGCAGCGCCATCAGGGTGTCCATGGTCTCGCCGGACTGCGAGATGGCGATCACCAGCGTCTGCTGGTCGAGGATCGGGTCCCGGTAGCGGAACTCGCTGGCGAGTTCGGTCTCGCAGGGGATCCGGGTCCAGTGCTCGATGGCGTACTTGGCGATCATCCCCGCGTGGAACGCGGTCCCACAGGCGACGATGACGACCTTGTTGATCTCGCGCAGCACCGCGGCCGGAATCCGGACCTCGTCGAGCGTCAGCAGCCCGCCGGTATCGATACGCCCCAGCAGGGTGTCCGCGACAGCCTTCGGCTGCTCGGCGATCTCCTTGAGCATGAAGTAGTCATAACCCCCCTTTTCCGCCGCTGAGGCGTCCCAGTCGACGTGGTACGAACGGACGTCGGCCGGTGCCCCCTCGAAGTCGGTGACGAGCACGCCGTCCCGGCGGAGCTCCACCACCTGGTCCTGCCCCAGCTCGATCGCGGACCGCGTATGGGCGATGAACGCGGCCACGTCCGACGCCAGGAAGGACTCACCCTCTCCAACGCCCACCACCAGCGGCGAGTTCCGCCGCGCGCCGACCACCACATCCGGTTCGTCGGCGTGCACCGCGACCAGGGTGAACGCCCCGTCGAGCCGGCGGCACACCTGCCGCATCGCCTCCGCCAGGTCCCCGCACGAGGAGTACGCCTCGGCCAGCAGATGCGCCGTGACCTCCGTGTCGGTCTCGGACGCCAAGTCGTGGCCGCGTCGGGCCAGTTCGGCGCGGAGCGCGGCGAAGTTCTCGATGATCCCGTTGTGGACGACGGCGACCCGGCCCGCGTTGTCCAGGTGCGGGTGCGCGTTCTCGTCGTTGGGCGCCCCGTGCGTGGCCCAGCGGGTATGCCCGATACCCGTGACCCCGGCCGGCAAGGGCCTCTCGACCAGCTCCTTCTCCAGATTGGCGAGCTTCCCGGCCTTCTTCGCCGCCGCCAGCCCGCCGTCGGCGAGCACTGCCACGCCCGCCGAGTCGTAGCCCCGGTACTCCAGCCGCTTGAGACCCGCGATGACAACATCCAGCGCCGACTGCCCGCCGACGTACCCCACGATTCCGCACATCCCGGCAGCCTACGGCGGACCCGCCCGCGGACCGGACTTCACCGGGCCCGCAACGGTCGCCCGTCCGGGACCGGACGGCCCGGGTGGCGCAGCCCGAACAGCCCACCCCGAACAGCCCACCCCGGGACGCCCCGGACCCGGTTCAGCCCCGAGTCATACAGCCCCGAGTGACGCACCCCACCCGCCACCGCCGCAACACAGCCGCAGCACAGCGGCCACAATGAACGGGTGATCTCTCCGGTCTCCCCGCCGCCGCGGAGCGCCCACCGGCCCAGGCCGGAGGCGACTCCCTACGTCGACCTCACCCGTACCGAGTGGAGCGCCCTGCGCGAGAAGACCCCGCTGCCGCTCACCGCCGACGAGGTCGAGCGGCTCCGCGGGCTCGGGGACGTCATAGACCTCGACGAGGTGCGGGACATCTACCTGCCGCTGTCCCGGCTGCTCAACCTGTACGTCCAGGCGTCGGACGGGCTGCGCGGGTCTCTCAACACCTTCCTGGGTGACGCGGGCAACGGCCACGGCACCCAGCACGGCACCCCCTTCGTCATAGGGGTCGCCGGGAGCGTCGCCGTGGGCAAGTCCACCGTCGCCCGCCTGCTGCAGGCGCTGCTCGCCCGCTGGCCCGAGCACCCGCGCGTCGAGCTGGTCACCACCGACGGATTCCTGTATCCGATGGAGGAGTTGAAGCGGCGCGGGCTCATGGCCCGCAAGGGTTTCCCCGAGTCGTACGACCGCCGCGCCCTCACCCGGTTCGTCGCGGACGTGAAGTCCGGCCGGGACGAGGTCACCGCCCCCGTCTACTCGCACCTGATCTACGACATCGTGCCGGACGAGCGGCTGACCGTACGCCGCCCCGACATTCTCATCGTGGAGGGGCTGAACGTGCTGCAGCCCGCGCTCCCCGGCAGCGACGGCCGCACCCGCATCGGGCTCGCCGACTACTTCGACTTCTCCGTGTACGTGGACGCGCGCGCCGAGGACATCGAGAGCTGGTATCTCAACCGGTTCAGAAAGCTGCGCGCGACCGCTTTCCAGGACCCGTCCTCGTACTTCAGGAAGTACACCCAGGTGTCCGAGGAGGAGGCACTGGAGTACGCGCGCACCATGTGGCGGACCATCAACAAGCCGAACCTGGTGGAGAATGTGGCACCGACGCGCAGCCGTGCCACCCTCGTCGTGCGCAAGGGACCCGACCACAAGGTCCAGCGTCTCTCGCTGCGCAAGCTCTGATCTCCTGGAGTACCCGCGTGCTGCATCTGCGCCTGATCGTGCCCGCCGACCGTACGGACGAGGTGCTGCGGCTGCTGGGCCGCACCGTGGGCACCACCCATCTCGTGGTGCTGCCGGGGGCCGCCCGCAATCCCGAGGGCGACCTGGTGATGTGCGATGTGGCGCGCGAGGCGGGCGACGACCTGATCGGCGCGCTGCGCGGGCTCGGCATCGACAGGTCCGGCTCGATCACGGCCGAGAACATGGACCTGACCCTCTCCGCGCACGCCGACAGGGCGGAGGCCGAGGCGCCCGGTGAGGGCTCGGACGCGGTGCTGTGGGAGGAGCTGACGCAGGCGACCGACGAGGAGTCCACGTTCAGCGTCACCTATGTGGCGTTCATGACCGTCGCGACGATGCTGGCCGCCTGCGGTGTGATGCTCGACAACGCGATCCTGATCGTGGGGGCGATGGCCGTCGGGCCCGACTTCGGGCCGCTGGCGGGGATCTCGACGGCCCTGGTGCAGCGGGCTCCACGGCTGGTGGGACGGTCGTTGACAGCGCTGATCGGCGGGTTCGCCATCGCGATGGTGCTGACGGCCGGGTTCGCCTGGATGATGAACGCTTTCGGGCTCTTCACCCTGCGGATGGTCGAGGCGGACCGCCCCAGCACCTCGTTCATCTGGCAGCCGGACCGGATGTCCTTCGTGGTGGCGTTCCTCGCCGGGATCGCGGGGACGCTGTCGCTCACGTCGGCGAAGTCGGGGGCGCTGATCGGTGTGGCCATCTCCGTGACGACGGTGCCGGCGGCCGCCAATGCCGCGGTCGCGTTCAAGTACGGCGACTACGGCCAGACCTGGGGTTCGGCCAGCCAGCTGCTGGCGAACCTCGGCGGGATCGTGGTCGCGGGCACCCTGACGCTGCTGGTCCAGAAAGGACTGCTGTCGGTACGCCGCGGCCGCGCGCGGCGCACCTGAGGGCGCACCTGGCCCGGCACCGGTCCGCCGCACGAGACAGACCTCTGCGTACACAGGCGTACGTACACAGGCGTACGTACACAGGTGCCCGCCCACGGCGTCGCGGGCGGGCACCTGGCTACGTCGAACGGTCCGCGGCGGGCTCGAAAGGCCGGCCTGGCTCTACCCCAGCGCCGACTTGACCACGTCGGCCAGCCGTGCCGCCACCGTCTTCGCCTGGTCGATGTCCGCGGCCTCGACCATGACCCGCACCAGCGGCTCCGTGCCCGAGGGGCGCAGCAGCACCCGGCCGGTCGAGCCCAGTTCGCGTTCGGCCTCGGTGACCGCGGCCCGCAGCTCGGCCGATGTGGCGACACGTGACCTGTCCACGTCCGGCACATTGACCAGGACCTGCGGCAGCCGCACCATCACACCCGCCAGGTCGGCGAGGGTGCGGCCGGTGGCCGCGACCCGGGCGGCCAGCATCAGTCCGGTGAGCGTGCCGTCGCCGGTCGTCGCGTGGTCGAGGACGATGACGTGGCCGGACTGCTCGCCGCCCAGCGCGTAGCCGTGTTCCTTCATCGACTCCAGGACGTAGCGGTCACCGACGGCCGTCTGGACCAGCTCGATGCCCTCGCGTTCCATGGCCATCTTGAAGCCCAGGTTGGACATCACGGTGCCCACCACGGTGTTCCCGCGCAGGGTGCCCGCCTCGCGCATGGCGAGGGCCAGGACGGCGAGGATCTGGTCGCCGTCGACCTCGTCGCCTGCCGCGTCCACGGCGAGGCAGCGGTCGGCGTCGCCGTCGTGCGCGATGCCGAAGTCGGCGCCGTGTTCGACCACGGCGGCCTTGAGCAGCGCCAGATGGGTCGAGCCGCAGCCGTCGTTGATGTTCAGCCCGTCGGGCTCGGCGCCCAGGGTGACGACCTCGGCGCCGGCCCGGGCGAACGCCTCGGGCGAGACACGGGACGCCGCGCCGTGTGCCTCGTCGAGGACGACCTTGAGGCCGTCGAGCCGGTTGGGCAGGACGCCGATGAGATGGGCGACGTACTGGTCGAAGCCCTGGTCGTACGTGCGGACCCGGCCGACGCCCGCGCCTGTCGGGCGCTCCCACGGCTCGCCGGTGCGGTGCTGGTCGTAGACCGTCTCGACGCGGTCCTCCAGCTCGTCGGCGAGTTTGTGGCCGCCGCGGGCGAAGAACTTGATGCCGTTGTCCGGCATGGCGTTGTGGCTGGCGGAGAGCATCACGCCGAAGTCGGCGCCCAGCGCACCGGTGAGATACGCCACCGCGGGGGTGGGCAGCACACCGACGCGCAGGACGTCCACGCCCGCGCTGGCGAGGCCCGCCACGACGGCGGCCTCCAGGAACTCTCCGGACGCACGAGGATCGCGTCCGACCACCGCTTTCGGCCGATGGCCCTCGAAGGTGCCCGCTTCCGCGAGTACGTGCGCCGCCGCGACCGAGAGACCGAGCGCGAGCTCCGCCGTCAGGTCCACGTTGGCGACACCGCGCACACCGTCCGTGCCGAAGAGTCGTCCCACTGCTGTCCTCCGAAAAGCTCCGCGAAATTCCGAATACCCAGGTCTCTGAGCGCTGTGAACGTCTTGTGCCGTTATACGCCGGAGGACCTGATAAACGAACGCCCCGGCAGCACAGAAGGTGCCGCCGGGGCGAACGTACGAACAGGGTCGTGCATGCGGCCCTGCAAGCCGTATTTAGCGCTTGCTGTACTGCGGGGCCTTACGGGCCTTCTTGAGACCGGCCTTCTTGCGCTCGACCGCACGGTCGTCGCGGGAGAGGAAGCCGGCCTTCTTCAGCGTGGCGCGGTTGTTGTCCACGTCCGCCTCGTTCAGCGAGCGGGCCACACCGAGGCGCAGGGCGCCGGCCTGACCGGACACGCCGCCACCCGAGATACGGGCGATGACGTCGTAGCGGTTGTCGAGCTCGAGCACCTTGAAGGGCTCGTTGACTTCCTGCTGGTGCACCTTGTTGGGGAAGTAGTCCTCAAGGGTGCGACCGTTGATCTTCCACTTGCCGGTGCCCGGGACGATCCGGACGCGGGCGATGGCGTTCTTGCGACGGCCAAGTCCGGCGGCCGGCTGCGGGTCGCCGAAGCGGCCCGCGAGCGACTCGCTGGTGTACTCGCCCTCGACGGGAACCTCGGACTCGAAGGTGGTCACCTCGGCGAAGGTCTCTTCGCCCTCGGTGCCCGCCACGTCGTCGGTGGGCGTCTCTGCAGTGGTCTCGGCCACGATTCTCCTCAGATCTTTCTGTACGTCTTAGGGGGTGGCCGGAACTACTGCGCGACCTGGGTGATCTCGAACGGGACAGGCTGCTGGGCAGCGTGCGGGTGCTGGTCCCCCGCGTAGATCTTCAGCTTCGAGAGCACCTGACGGCCCAGGGTGTTCTTGGGGATCATGCCCTTGATGGCCTTCTCGACGGCCTTCTCGGGGCTCTTCTCGAGCAGCTCGTCGTAACGGACGGAACGCAGACCACCCGGGAAGCCGGAGTGGCGGTACGCCATCTTCTGGGTCTTCTTGTTGCCGGACAGGTGAACCTTGTCGGCGTTGATGATGATGACGAAGTCGCCCATGTCCATGTGCGGGGCGTAGATCGCCTTGTGCTTGCCCCGGAGGAGGGTGGCGGCGGTCGTCGCCAGACGGCCGAGGACGATGTCCTGGGCGTCGATGATGTGCCACTGGCGAGTGACATCGCCGGGCTTAGGGCTGTACGTACGCACTTCGTAGCCTTCGCTTCTTCAGTGGATGGGGTCCAGACACATGGCACCGCTGAAGCGATCGTGCAGCTGGGGCTCACAGTGCCGGGGACGCTGCCCGTATGCGAGCCACTGGTAACTGCTCCAGGGAACCTACGTAAGGGCCCTTCGCGTGAGAACGACGAAGCCAATACGTATAACAAGTCCCGAGAGTACCCGCGCCGCGCCGCCCGGGTCAAAACGCCTCAGCACCCTGGCCGGGCCCCTCAGTCGTCGGCGACCGGGCCCGGCTCGCCCTCAGGCCCGACGGGCAGCGTCCGCGTGGAGCTCGCGCGGGCTCGTCGGACGTACCGGCCCGGTCATCTGGCGCGCACCACGCGCCGCTCGTCCCACACCGGCTCGGGCGTCTCCCGTACGACACCGTCCGAGCCGAAGACCAGATACCGGTCGAATGACTTCGCGAACCAGCGGTCGTGGGTGACCGCGACCACCGTCCCCTCGTACGCCTCAAGACCCTCCTGGAGCGCCTCGGCCGACTCCAGGTCCAGGTTGTCCGTCGGCTCGTCCAGGAGCAGCGCGGTCGTGCCGGCCAGCTCCAGGAGCAGGATCTGGAAGCGCGCCTGCTGGCCGCCCGAGAGCCGGTCGAAGAGCTGGTCGCCCTGGCGTTCCATCTCGTAACGGCGCAGCACGCCCATGGCCGCGCCCCGGGCCTTGGCGTGCTCCGTCCACAGGATGTCGACGAGTGTGCGGCCCAGCAGTTCCGGGTGCGCGTGGGTCTGGGCGAAGTGGCCAGGTACGACGCGGGCGCCGGTCCTCCACTCGCCGGTGTGGGCGACGTCGCCGCCGGCCAGCAGCCGCAGGAAGTGGGACTTGCCGGACCCGTTGGAGCCGAGCACCGCCACCCGCTCGCCGTAGAAGATCTCCAGCGAGAAGGGCTTCATCAGCCCGGTCAGCTCAAGGTTCTCGCAGGTCACGGCCCGTACGCCGGTGCGGCCGCCGCGCAGCCGCATGCTGATCTCCTGCTCGCGCGGCGGCTCGGGCGGCGCCCCCGCCTCCTCGAAGCGCTGGAAGCGGGTCTGCATGGCGTGGTAGCGGGAGGCCATGTCGGGGCTGCTCGCCGCCTGGTTGCGCAGCCGCAGCACCAGGGCCTTCAGCCGGGCGTGCTCCTCGTCCCAGCGCCGCTTGAGCTCCTCGAACCGCGCGAAGCGCTCCTTGCGGGCCGCGTGGTAGGTGTCGAAGCCGCCGCCGTGCACCCACACGTCCGAGCCCGCCGGGCCGGGCTCCACACTCACGATCTTCTCGGCGGCCCGCGACAGCAGCTCCCGGTCGTGGGAGACGAAGAGCACCGTCTTACGGGTCTCCTTGAGCCGCTCCTCCAGCCAGCGCTTGCCCGGCACATCGAGATAGTTGTCCGGCTCGTCGAGGAGCAGCACCTCGTCGGGGCCGCGCAGCAGCGCCTCCAGGACCAGCCGTTTCTGCTCGCCCCCGGAGAGTGTCCGCACCTGACGGAACTGCGCCTTGTCGTACGGGACGCCGAGCGCCGCCGTGGTGCACATGTCCCAGACGGTCTCGGCCTCGTACCCCTGCACCTCGGCCCAGTCGCTCAGGGCCTGCGCGTACGACATCTGCGCGGACTCGTCGTCCACGGTCATGATCAGGTGCTCGGCGGCGTCCACCGCGCGGGCCGCTTCGCGGATCCGGGACTGGGCGACCGAGACGAGCAGGTCGCGGACCGTACGGTCGTCGCGGACCGAGCCGACGAACTGCCGCATCACGCCGAGCCCGCCGCTCACCGACACCGTCCCGCCGTGCGGCTGGATCTCCCCGGCGATCAGCCGCAGCAGGGTGGTCTTGCCGGCGCCGTTGGCACCGACCAGCGCCACGACGGCGCCGTCACCCACCCGGAACGAGGCATCACCGAGCAGCACCCGCCCGTCCGGCAAGTAGTACTCGAGATGACCCGCTTCAAGATGTCCCATGCATCGGATTGTCACCCACGGACGCCCCCGGAAGGCAAACGGATTCCGCTGCCCCTGTGGGCTGCGGGGTGGCTGAACCGGATTAGTATGCGCGCCATGAGCTTCGGGCAAGGGGGGCCCTCCTGGGGGCCGGGGGATCCACAGCGGAACAACAACGCGGGCGGACGGTGGCAGCCGGACGGCCAGGGGTCCGGCGGGACACCGGACTGGGCGGCGCTGGCCGACGAGAGCGCCGCGCGCGGCCGGCGCAAGAAGCTGCTGTACATCGGCGGCGGGGTGCTGGCCACCGCCGTGGTGGGGGCCCTCGTCGCCGCCGTGGTGGTGGCGGCGGGCAGCGGATCCGACACCTCGGGCAAGGACCTCCCCTCCCCCGAGGCCCTGCCGACCAGGAGCGGCGACGCCCTGCCGTCCTTCACGCCGAAGGCCCCGGCTCCGCCGCCCAACCCCAAGGACTTCATCTCCAGCTCGAAGAAGGACAAGGCGCCGCTCAGCGCCGCCACCCTCTTCCCCGGCGCGAAGATCGCGGTCGGCGACCACACGTACGCGAAGGCCGCCACCCACCGCACCACGGCCTGCGCCTCCGTCACCCAGGGCGCGCTCGGGTCCGTACTGGCCGACAACGGCTGCGGGCAGGTCATCCGGGCGACGTTCAGCAAGGGCGGTGTCGCGGTGACCATCGGGGTGGCCGTCTTCGACACCGAGGCGCAGGCCCAGAAGGCGATGAAGCAGTCGGCCGGAGGCATCGCCTCGCTCAACGGCGCGGGCGTTCCCACCTTCTGCCGCAACGGCTCGGTCTGCCGCAGGACCGCCAACGCCTACGGCCGGTACGCGTACTTCACGGTCGGCGGCTTCACCAGCGGCAAGAACGTCACCCAGTCCGACGCGACCGTCTTCACGGCCGGTGACGACGTGGCGGAGTTCACCTTCCGCCAGATCGTGGCGCGCGGCCAGGCGCAGGCGTCGGCGGCGGCCACCGCACCGCCGAGCTGAACGGGCCTCCGACCGCCCGCGCCCGCCGGCCGGCGGCGG
>NZ_JAAGLN010000235.1 GCF_010548145.1 Streptomyces sp. SID10853 | reverse complement strand
TGCTCACCGGCTCGCGCGCCCCGGACCGGGCCACCAGGACCGCCGGGCGCTGACCCGGGCACCACGGCCGGTCGGACCTCCGCCGGGCGAACTCCCGCCGGGCCGCCACATGCCGGACGGTGGCCGGGGCGAACTCCCGCCCCGGCCGGGGAACTTCAAGCGGGCTTCAGGCACTGATCGGAGTGAACTCCTGGCCCAGCTCGCGGAAGATCTCCGTGTTGAGGGTGAAGGCATGCTTGCACTCGTCCACGATCCGCCGCTTCTCCAGGTCGTCCGCGTCCACCGTGTCCAGCAGCTCCCGGTAATCACGCTTGAACGCGGCCGGGTTGGGGATCAGGTCGAACACGTAGAACCGCACACCGTCGCCCTTGCGCGGGAAGCCCCACGCCTTCTCCGCCGCGTCGCGGACGATCTGACCGCCGGACAGGTCTCCCAGATAGCGCGTGTAGTGGTGGGCGACATAGCCGCCGGGCCAGGTCCGCGCACAGTGCGTCACCCGCTCGGCGTATGCGGTGGTGGCGGGCAGCGGCCTCAGACCCGCCCGCCAGCCGGGCCCGCGCAGATGGGCCAGGTCCTGTTCAAGGGCGGCCGTGCGCATCAGCTCGGGGAGGATGAAGGGGCCCGCCGCGGGGTCCCCGGCCAGCGCGTCGGCGCCCTCTTCCAGTGCCCGGTACACGAACCACAGCTGCTCGGTGTACCGGGCATAGGCGTCCACCCCGAGCCTGCCGCTCAGCATGTCGCTCATGAACGTCGCGGAATTGGCTTGGTCGTGCAGCTCGTGAGAGGCGGTGCGGATGAGCGTCGAAAAGGCGTCCATGGCGGACCTCCGGGGCCGAGGGGGACGGGAACCTGGCTCGATCTTCTATGCTTAGGCTTACCTAAGTCAATGGTTCCCGACGTCCTGTCGGTAACAGCCGTACCCCGCCCCGCCCCCGGCCAATCCGGATCACGGCAGCGTGAGGATCTCCGCCCCGGTCTCCGTCACCACGAGCGTGTGCTCGAACTGCGCGGTCCGCTTGCGGTCCTTGGTCACCACGGTCCAGCCGTCCTCCCACATGTCGTACTCGTAGCTGCCGAGAGTGAGCATCGGCTCGATCGTGAAGGTCATACCGGGCCGGATGAGCTCCGTGGCGTACGGGCTGTCGTAGTGCGGGACGATCAGACCGGAGTGGAACGACGTACTGATGCCGTGTCCGGTGAAGTCCTTGACGACCCCGTATCCGAAGCGCTTGGCGTACGACTCGATGACCCGCCCGATGACGTTGATCTGGCGCCCCGGCCTGACCGCCTTGATGGCCCGGTGGAGCGACTCCCGGGTCCGCTCCACCAGGAGCCGGGACTCCTCGTCGACGTCCCCGCAGAGGTAGGTGGCGTTGTTGTCCCCGTGCACCCCGTTGATGTACGCGGTGACGTCGAGGTTCACGATGTCGCCGTCCCTGAGCACCGTGGAGTCCGGGATCCCGTGGCAGATGACTTCGTTGACCGAGGTGCAGAGGGACTTCTTGAACCCGCGGTAGCCGAGGGTCGACGGGTAGGCCCCGTGATCGCACATGAAGTCATGGGCGACCCGGTCGAGTTCGTCCGTCGTCACACCGGGCGCGATGTGCTTGGCGGCCTCCGCCATCGCCTGTGCGGCGATACGGCCCGCGACGCGCATACGCTCGACGGTGTCGGCGTCCTGGACATCCGGACCGGTGTACGGCGTCGGCGCGGGCTTGCCCACGTACTCGGGACGCCGGATGTTTCCGGGTACGGAACGGGTGGGAGAGAGCTCCCCTGGTACGAGCAGTGACTGGCCAGACATGCCAGCGAGTGTATGAGAGAGGAGCCGACCATGGCTTTGTTCAAGAGGCGCACGGCCGCGAAGCCGGGCGAGTGGTACTACTGCATCCAGCACAAAAAGGTCGAAGAGGGCCCCGAGTGCCCGGCCAAGGACCGCTTCGGCCCGTACGCCACCCGCGAGGAGGCGACCCACGCCATGGAGACGGCGGCCGAGCGCAACCTGGAGTGGGAGACCGACCCCAAGTGGCACGACAAGAGCGCCCCCACGGACGAGGAGAGCTGACCGGGCGCCCGCCGACCTGGCCGACCTGGCCGATCCGGCGGATCCCGCCGACCCGGGCGATCCGGCCGCCCCGGCCGACCTGGCCGGAACGTCCTGACCGGGCCGGAACGTCCTGACCGGGTCTGATCGGGTCTGATCAGACAGCCGCCGCCGCGGCCGCCGCCTCCTCCTTGCGGGTGCGGCGCAGCCGCGCGTCGGCGTCGGTGTCCGCGTCGTACGTCAGCAGCTTCGGCAGCACGGCGGCGAGCACACCCACCGACGCCACACAGGCCAGGCCGCCGCTCCAGATCGCGTTCCGGGTCCCGGTCCAGCCCGCCAGGGTGCCGGCCCTGACCTGGCCCAGCTGCGGCCCCATGCTGTACGAGAGCACCTCGATGCCCGCCAGCCTGCCCCGCAGCTCCTCAGGGATGGTCTGGTTCCAGATGGTGGAGCGGCCGAGGCCGCTGAGCATGTCGCCCGCGCCCGCGAAGGCCAGACAGAGCAGCACGAGCCAGACGTTGGTGCACCAGCCGGCGGCCGTGATCGCCAGACCCCAGCCCGCGGCCCCGAAGACCACGAAGAGCCCGTGCCGTCTGACCCGCGAGGTCCAGCCGCTGGTCAGACTGAGCAGCACCGACCCCACCGACCCCGCCGCATACATCAAACCCAGCGCCCAGGTGGCATGCAGATCGTCGGCGAGGAAGGGGAAGACGGTGTTCGGGTAGGCGAAGAACATCGCGGCCAGGTCGATCGCGTAGGTCCCCAGCAGCACCGGGCGGCTCCACGCGTACCGAGCGCCCTCCGCGATCCCGCGCAGCGACGGCCGCTCGGCGTCGTGCGAGGGCGGTGCGGGCGACAGCCGTGAGCACATGGCCACCGAGACGGTGAAGCCCAGCACCGTGACGCTGAACGCGGTGGGGTACCCGGCGTACGCCACGACCACGCCCGCCAGCGCCGGGCCCGCGATCGCGCCGGTCTGCCAGCGCAGCGCGTTCAGCGCCGCGGCCGCGGTGAGCTGGTCGTGCGGCACGATCCGCGCCAGCAGCGAGTCGAGCGCGGGCCGCTGGAGCCCGGCGAGCGCCGAGACCCCGGCGGCCACGACGTACAGCGGCCAGAGCATCGGCGCGGGGATCAGCGCGTTCACCAGGAGCAGCACGGCCAGCACCCCGAGCCCCGCCTCGGTGGCCAGGATGACCTTGCGCCGGTCGACCGCGTCGGCGAGCGCACCGCCGTACAGCCCGAAGACGACCAGCGGCACCAGCTCCACCGCCCCCATCGCGCCCACGGCGGCAGGGGATCCGGTGAGGTCCTTGATCTGGAGCGGCAGCGCGATCAGCGCCATCGAGCTGCCGAAGAAGGCGATCAGACCCTGGATCCAGAGCAGCCGGAACTCCCGGGAGGACCGCCAGGGGGTGAGATCGGGAAGGAGCGCGCCGAGCCGCGTGCGGGAAGCCACGAGAGGTCATATTCGGGTGCTCCGCGTCCGGGGTGCAAACGGATTACCGGCGGTCTGACTACCAGCGGCTCGGCGGGGGCGAGGACCGGCACGATGCAAGGGCCACGAGTTCGTCTACTCAGTGGGCAGGGACCAGGAAGGGCCTTCTGGCTCCCGGTACCAGACTCGCTGACGTCCCGGCGTGATCGTGAGGCCGAAGTCCTCTCGGGCAGGAGTGCCTCCGGGGAAGACGGAGGCCAACTCCTCCACCTTGTCCCAGAGCCGCTGTGGGCCGATCTGCCTGGCTTTTCCCGACACGTGAGCGGTGGCCGTGGATCCGTCCTCGGTCCACAGTCCGACACCGGTCACCTTTCCCGACTCGTCCTGCCAGGAGCACGAGTGATATCCGGGGAGCGCGAGTGACAGCGGGAACTTCAGCCGGTTGAGCACATCCGTTGCCTGTACAGCGGCGGCCGTGCCGGCCTGGGCTTCCAGTCCTGCGAAGTCGGGACCGTGGGAGGCGGTCCGACGCGGCATGAAGAACGCAGGTACGGGGAGAAATCTCCCTGACGCCTCCCCATCGCTTCCGACGACGACTTTCGCGACGCCGAATCCGATCGGCGCGACGATGACTGAACCCTCGCGGGTCTGGGCCAGTAGGGCGGGCGGGAGAGAGCGGAGGCCGACGGTAGCGATGATGCGGTCGTAGGGCGCTCGGGCTGGATAGCCCTCCGCGCCGTCGCCAGTGAAGGTGAATGGGTGGTACGCCCCCTTCGCCAGGCGGCTCCGGGCGAGATGGACGAGACCGGGATCAACGTCCACGCTCACGACGTTGTCGCCTCCGAGGTGCGACGCGGCCAGGGCGGCGTTGTACCCGGTACCGAGGCCCAGCTCGTACAAGCGGTGACCGGGCTTCGCATCCAGGGCGTCGAGCATGGTCAGCATCAGGCGGGGCTCACTTGATGACGAGGTGGGGACGCCATGCTCATCCAGCTGTGTAGTCAGCGCGGTGTCCGAGTACACGGTCTCCAAGTAGCCCGGATCTCCGCTGGATACCTCCCGCCACCGTCCTTGCTCGTCCTGCTGGTAGAAGCGTGGGACGTAGTGTTCCCGCGGAACCTCGGCGAACGCTGCCAGCCATTCGCTCTGTTGCCCCTCGCCGAGTGCGGCGGCGAACTGGGCGCGCAGTCGGGCCGGTGCGGGGTCGTTCGTGTGCGTCATGTGGTGGTCCCCTGCAGGTAATCAGCGTGTGCGGCAGCGATGGGTAATCCGGTGCGGTTCTCGACCCATGACCATGTGCCGGCCGGATTGTTCTCGAAGAACACCCACTCGTCATCGGGGGTGACGGCGAAGTCGAAGGAGCCGAACACGATCCCGTACGAGGCCATGAAACGCCGAACAGCCGTAGCGACCTTGTCGGGCACCGTGGTTGTGCCGTACTCCAGGTTCTCGTAGTCGGTGCGCCAGTCGGTCCGTGCCTTCTCGGAGGTACCGATGATGGTCCCGGCGAACAGAGCGCCGTCCACGGCGACCAGGCGTACTTCGTATTTCTTGGGGATGTCTTCCTGGAAGTAATGTGCGGTCAGCCGGATGCTGTCGTCGAAGTCGGCCGGGTCCACCCGGTGGGTCGCCACCATCAGTTGTCGGTCCGCGCCCGTGTTCAGACGCCCTCCGAGGACTGGCTTGCAGATCAAGGGCCGGTCCAGGGCCTTCGCGAAGGCGCGGGCTTCGTCGGGATCGTTCGTGATCACACTGCGCGGTACACGCAGGCCCGCCCGGGCCGCCGCGACGAGTTGCTGTGGCTTGTGCGCGGCGATGCGGTCATGGTGAGGGTTGTTGATCCAGCGGACGGGCAGGGCTGACAGCAGGTTGAGCATGGCTGCGTCCGCTTGGTTCCGGGCCCAGGCCGCGTACGGTTCGGTCACGGTGTCGGCGATGACGGGGCGCCCAGGCCGCCTGTAGTAGACGGCCCGGACGTCCCCGAGCCGCACCGATCGGCGCTCGTCGGTCAGTACACCTTCCCATCCCGCGGTCGTCGGCCGGTGGCGGGCGGCCAGCGTTACGTGCTGGGGAAAGTCGGCTGAGTCGAATCGCAGCACGGCTACATCACGCTGATTCAGTTGGTCCACCACCATGTCAGCGGAGGCATCGAGCCGTTCAGCAACGACGAGCACCGGCCGGGCGGCGCCCATCAGGAAGCGGGAGCGAAGTAGGGGTCGGTCACGTCGTCACCCTTGCCGTCCTGGTTGGTGTCGGTGGTCGATGCGGCGTGGTCGGCGGTGTGCCAGGGAGTTCCGTCCGTCCGCATGTTGAGCTGATGCCCCTCGTCCCAGACGACTCCCTCGATCGACGTGGTGACCAGGCACGGCGGGGCAGCCGCACGGGCGGCGAACGGAATGACTGTTGTGCTTCTCATGGAACCTCCAACGATTGTGCACGGGCCTCTCCGAGCGGATGCCCGGAGAGGAACTTGGGCAGCAGATACTCCCGCTTCAGGGAGCGCCGCCTTTCCATCGGACCGCCGAGGCGCTCGCAGGCTCGCAGGGCCCGGTCTCGCTGCAACCGGGGTTGCCCATTGCGTTGCGCGGGGTCGCGGTCATGCTCACAGGCCGTCCTTCCGGGAAGGCTTGAGTGGGCGGCCCTGGCGGAGGACAGAGCACGGCCAATGCACGAGAGTGACTACGGAACGTGGTCACACAGTCACTCCGTGAGCAACGATGGCTCATGAGAAACGTTTCTAGCAACCCCTCAATAAGAGAAACGTTGCTCGAATCGAAAGTTGACATATGCCGGTCATGAGGCTCGCGATACCCTGCGGGCGCGAGGGAGGTGGACATGGTGGAAGCGCGGCCCAACGTGCACAGGCGAAGGTTCGGTTCGGCCCTGCGGTCACTCCGTCTAGCGGTCGGCTACAGCATGGAGGAGGCCGCGGAACGCCTCGGGTTGTCCGGTAAGCCCGCCCTGAGCAAGATCGAGAACGGCAAGCAACGGGTTACGGGCCTGGGTTTGACCGCGTTCTTCCAGGTCTATGCCGTCGAGTCCGAGGAGACCAGGGGTAAAGTCAAAGCTATGGCCGCGCTTGCGGCCTCGGGTAAGCGGACGAATCTGCTGGACGAGTTCCAGGACGCGATCCAGACCGACGCCTTCGAGGATTATCTGCACCTTGAGGGAATGGCGACCGACGCCGACGTCTTCTTTCTCCAAGTCATTCCGGGCCTGCTCCAGACCAGGGCGTACGCAACGTCGATCGTGGAACGGAGCAAGGTGTGGTCCTCTAAGCGGGAGGTTGACCGCTTCGTTGATCTCCGGCTGGCCCGGCAGGCCGTTCTGTCCCGAGGAGAGCCGCTCAACCTGTGGTGCGTCCTGGATGAGGCGGCGCTGCGGCGGGTCGTGGGCGGGCCGAAAGTGATGCAAGAGCAGCTCGACTGGCTACTGACGGTTATGCGGGAGCGCAAGCATGTGGACGTGCAGGTGCTCCCCTTCGACGCAGGTGCTCACGCGGGCGTCGACGGCTCGTTCCAACTCTTAAGGTTCCAGGTGGGATCACCGGTTGCCGTGGTCGAGGCCAAGACAACCAGCGTGTACCTGGAGGAAGATGCGGCCGTGGAGCGGTATCAATCTGCGTTCGATGACCTCCGGAGGCAAGCCCTCGATCCGTCTGCATCGCGTCGCTACATCCAGAAAATGATCAAGGACTTCGAGACATGAAGAAGCAGGTCGACCTGACCAACGCCGAGTGGGCGAAGAGTGAGCTGTCCAGCGGCGGCAACAACTGCCTGGAGGTCGCGTTCGTGGATGGAGTCGTGGCTCTACGTGACTCCGTGGACGTGGGCGATCCGGACGCCCAGGTGCTGATCGTTTCCCGCGAGGACTACAACCTGTTCACGAAGAGCGTCCGGGCAGGGCAGTCCAACCTGCTGCCCTGATCACGCTCCCGCGGTAAACGTCCGGCCCCCGCTCCCCGAGCGGGGGCTCAGGTTTTCCCGGCCTGAACTTGCGTCGGCCGGCGTGCGCCGGTGAGTACGCCGACCTGCAGACCAAAACGATCGGCAGTACCCGGGACCGGCCCGACCGGCTCCAGCGCGCCGCGTCCGGGTGCAACCTGCTTACCGGCGGCCTGATTGCCGGCGGCGCGGCGTGGTGCGGGCGGCCGGGTCACCACCGGTCCGGCGGGGGAGCGGTCAGCTGGTCGGCGAGGCGGGAAAGGCGGTCGCGGAAGCGTGGCCTGCCGCGCTGCGCGGGCAGGGTGTTCTCGCCGGCCGCGGCGCTGACCAGGTGCTGCACGGTGTCGAGATCCACCTCACCGTCCTCCGCCACCGTGAGCGTCTCGTGCGCCAGACCGTGCACCTCGGGATCCCCGCCGTCCAATGCCAGCACGGTGGCACCGGCCCGCCGCGCCCCGTGCACTCGCTCCAGTAGCCCCTCGCCCGGCAGCTCCGGCGCGACGACGAGCAGTGTCTCGCCCCGCCCCGCCGCCTCGATCCGGCCCAGCCCCACGGCCAGATGCGCGGGCTCACCGCCCCCGACCCGGTGGCGTACGAGCGTGGGAGCCAGCTCGGGCAGCCCCGACCAGGCGGCCTCGTCCACCAGATGCGCCGCCAGATGCCACGGCTCGTACCGCTCGGTCCCCACCAGGAGCAGCCCACCGCCGTGCGGCACCACCGACGACCGCAGCGCGGTGGCGAAGCGGCGGGCTGCGCGCGGCCACTCCGTCCCGGCGAGGACTTCCCGGAGCAGCGCCACCCTTACGGCATCCATGCCCCGGCATCCTGCCGCACCGGGCCGTCCCGCGGGGCCCGTTGACCGGTACTCATCCGTACGGGGGCCGGGTCCCAACAAGTAGGGTCGGCCCATGACTTCTACCGACAGCGCACAGCAGCCGGCCGCCCGGGATCCCTGGGACCTCCCCGATGTCTCGGACCTGGTCGTCGGCGTCCTCGGCGGGACCGGTGACCAGGGCCGCGGGCTCGCCTACCGGCTGGCGAGGGCCGGCCAGAAAGTGATCATCGGCTCGCGCGCCGCCGAGCGCGCCAGGACCGCGGCCGGAGAGCTGGGGCACGGCGTCGAGGGCGCGGAGAACGCCGAGTGCGCACGCCGCAGCGACGTGGTCATCGTGGCCGTGCCCTGGGACGGGCACGCCAAGACCCTGGAGTCGCTCCGCGACGAGCTGACGGGCAAGCTCGTGGTCGACTGCGTCAACCCGCTCGGCTTCGACAAGAAGGGCGCGTACGCCCTGAAGCCCGATGAGGGCAGCGCCGCCGAGCAGGCCGCCGCCCTGCTGCCGGAGTCCCGGGTGGCCGCCGCCTTCCACCATCTGTCGGCCGTCCTGCTCCAGGACCCGGAGATCGGGGAGATCGACACCGATGTGATGGTGCTGGGCGAGGAGCGCGCCGACGTCGAGATCGTGCAGGCGCTCGCCGGGCGGATCGCCGGAATGCGCGGCGTCTTCGCCGGACGGCTGCGCAACGCCCACCAGGTCGAGTCGCTGGTCGCCAACCTGATCTCGGTCAACCGCCGCTACAAGGCCCACGCCGGGCTGCGCGTCACCGACGTGTGAGCGCGATCGGGGCATGGGGGACACTGGGGGGCGAACAGACTTTGCCCCCGGACAGGAGCCGCCCCCATGCCCCGCCTCGCTCTGTACGCCCTCGTCGTCTGCGCCCTCGCCGTGGCAGCGGCCGTGGTCTCCTTCGTCCAGGGCAGCCTCATCGGGATCGTCTGGATCCTGCTGGCGGGACTCTCGTCGAACATGGCCTGGTTCTATCTGCGCAGGAGCCGCGCCGCGAAGTCGGCGGGTGCCCCCGCCACGCGCTGACACCGTCCGCCCCCGCCACGCGCTGACGCCGTCCGCTCCCGCCACGCGCTGGCGCCGTCCGCCCCTGCCCGCTGGCGTCGTGCGTGGTACCGGGCCCGGCCGTACGGCTCCGGCCGCCGCCGTCACCCGGTCGGGCAGAAGAAGCTCTCGGGCTTGCCGTACCAGAAGCGGTAGAACTGCTGCCCGCAGTACGTGTCGTTGCCGTTGACCCCGACGCCGCGCAGGATCGTGTCGATCAGGTCGAAGAACGCGTGGTTGACCGACGGAATCCACAGCAGCGCGAAGACCGCCAGCATCCCCACCTGACCGAACGGCTCGACCTGGCGGCGGATGCTGTACGGCAGCCAGGGCTCGACCACGCCGTACCCGTCGAGGCCCGGCACCGGAAGGGCGTTCAGGATCGCCGCCGTGAACTGGAGCAGCGCGAGGAACCCCAGCGCGTACCGGAACAGCGGCGGAATGCCGTCCAGCCCGTGCAGCCAGAACGGGGCCGTGCAGACGAACGCGAACAGCACGTTCGTCAGCGGGCCCGCCGCCGAGATCAGACTGTGCCGCCAGCGGCCCCTGATCCGGCCCCGCTCGATGAAGACCGCGCCACCGGGCAGCCCGATCCCGCCCAGCACCAGGAAGACCAGCGGCAGCACGATGGACAGCATCGCGTGTGTGTACTTCATCGGGTTGAGGGTGAGATACCCCTTCGCACCGACCGAGATGTCACCGCTGTGCAGGGCGCTGCGGGCGTGCGCGTACTCGTGCAGACAGAGCGACACCACCCACGCCGACGTCACGAAGAGGAACACCGAGAAGCCGGGGACCTTCGAGAAGTCCGCCCACACCGCCCAGCCGGTGACCGCCATGACGGCCACGATCCCCAGGAAGACCGGACTGATCCGCCGCTCGCTGCGACGGGTGGAAGCGGTGGTCATGGACGGAGCTCCTGATACGTGGGGGCCGGGCCTCAAGAGCCCCGACCGTACAGGTGACACGCGGTAAACGTCTCGCGGCCGGACATGGGTTCCGGGCAGGCTAGGAGCATGACTGAGAGACCGGGCGGTTGAAGTGGGCGCGGTAACGGACAATGGGCCCGTGCACTACCGGATCCTCTCGACCACACAGGCTTTCCGCCCCGACGGCACGGCCGTCGCGCTCGGCGGGGCGCGGCTGCGTGCCCTGCTCACCGTACTGGCGCTGCGGGCGGGCCGGAGCGTCCCGGCGGGCGTACTGGTCGACGAGGTGTGGGACGGCGAACCGCCCGCCGACGCCACCGGCGCGCTCCAGGCGCTCGTGGCCCGGCTGCGGAGGGTGCTCGGACATGCGGCCGTGGCATCGGCCGACGGCGGGTACCGGCTGTGCGCCGAGGCGGACGACGTCGATCTGTACCGGTTCGAGCGGCTCGCGGGCGAGGGCGCGCGGGCCCTGGACGAGGGCGCCCCGGCCAAGGCGGCCGGCCTCC
>NZ_JAAGLN010000234.1 GCF_010548145.1 Streptomyces sp. SID10853 | reverse complement strand
CCGGAAGCCGGCCGGCGGCGGGCGGCGGCAGGGGCGCACCCGGCGGAGGTGACGGCAGCTGCGAAGGCTGCTGGCCGGCCGGCGGCTGCTGGGGCGAACCCGAAAGCTGCTGGGACTGCTGCTGAGACAGCGGCTGCGGCTCCGGAGACGGCTCCGGCTGCTGGAACTGCGGCGGCGGCTGGGAACCGTCCAGCGCGGGCGCGACAGTCGTCCGCGGCAGCCCGCTGCCCCCGGACATCAGCGCTGTCTTGGCCTCGGGCGCGACACCGGGCGGCGGGGCCCCCTCGTCGTCCGAACCGGCCAGCGGCGGCGCGAACACGGTCGCGGGCAGCGGAACCGAACCGTCCTGCCCCCCGGGCACCGCATTCGTGTCGGTCCCGGCCCACGGCGTCCCGTCCGCGGGAACACCCTCACGGGCCGTGGGCTCATGATCCCCGTCGGCCCCGGAGCCCGCACCGGACGCACCAGCGCCGCCGGACGCACCAGCACCAACTGCCCCACCAGAGCCGCCTGACGCACCAGCACCGCCCGGCACATCGGACGCACCGGCCCCGGTGGCCCCCGACCGCCGGTCAGGAATGCCCAGCTTGTCCGCCGCGTCCTGCAGCCACTCCGGCGGAGTCAGCAGGAACGACGTCTGGTTCAGATCGATCCGCTGCGACGGCTCCGGCGCCGCCGGCGCATCGCCCGAGGCCCCGTACTCCTCCTCGTACCGCCGCACCACCTCACCGACCGGCAGCCCCGGCCACAGCGTCGCCTCACCGCCGTCCCTGGCGATCACCAGCCGCTGCCGGCCGCCACCGCCCGAAGGCCCGTCGGCCCGGTCCTCCGCCCACACCACGAAACCGAGGTCGAACTCCCGTACCCGCACCTCACGGTGCTGATACGCGGGAACGTCCCCATTGACCCACTCTTCCGCGCGCTCCTGCGCCTGCGCAAAGGTCACCATCGGCTCATCACCCCTCGGCCGAGACCGGGACGGCCTGCGCGAAGCCGCCGTCCACCATCAGGTTCGCCACTGTCTCCAGCTCCGGCGGATTCCCCGCGAGCCGCTCCAGGAACGCGTCGAAATCCTCACCGCACGGCAGCAGCAGCCGCTCCACCCGCTCGGGCGGCGGCCACGCGTCCTGGTCACGGGCATCGTCGTACGCACAGAACCAGACCGTGCCCACACCACCGCCCTTGACCTTCACGGCGACAATCCCGCCCTGGACGAAACCCACGCCCAGATAGTCCTTCGTCAGATGGTCCCGAAGGCACTTGTTCACGTACACCAGGTCATTGACGGCGGCCTCGTCCCGCACGGTGAAGAACGGCTGGTCCACCAGCAGGCCCAACTCCGCGTCCAGCGCCGTACCGACCGGCGCACAGCCACCCGCCGCCTTCAGGAACGACCGGTACGCGGCAGGCAGCCGGTACCCCAGATCCTCCTCGGCGGCCAGCACCAGCTGCTCACCGACCGCCACCGACCCTCTGGGCAGCCCGAAATGGGCGGGCCGGGTGTCCTGCAGCGGACGCGTACCCCGCTTGTTCTGGTCCACAGCGGCCGTCGCTAGCCCGCCGTGATGCCGCAGCAACGCCTTGACCTCGACCGGCACCAGCTCCAGCCGGCGCCCGCCCGGCACGTGGTGCCAGGTCCAGCCGTGCGGCGTGGCAACCGCCGGGATCGTGTCCCACAGCTCGTGCCCCGACGCCGCCAGCGCGGCATTGGCCGACACATAGTCCGTGAGCCGCAGCTCGTCCACGCCGAACCCCTCCGGGGGCTCCGCGATCTCCGCGGCCGCGCGCGCGTACGGCGAGAAATCCGGGAAGCCGTTCCCGTCCACCCGCACACCGCGGGGGTGGCGCGCGGCCCGGACCGGGTCCGGGAAGCTTACGAGCTGCCCGGCATAGGCCGCGTTCGGTGGCGCGGCTTGCTGCCCGAGCCGACCTGTCGTCATGGCGGTTGCCCCCTGCTGCGAATGGCTTGGAACGACAGCCTATGCGGTGGTGCAAGAGCCGGTCCCGCCCCGTCGCCGCACAGTCCCGGCCCCCGCACAGCCACGTAACGGACGGTCACGTTCGAGTGACCCGCAGCCGACACACCACGCCGATCACAGGCCCCAGCTTCCCCACCCGGTGCCCCATTTGGCAGGCTGACCCCGCAACACGGGGGGCGCAACACCGGCGGCAGCCGCCGCGGGGTGGGAGGGGTAGCACGACCATGCACACCGCACAGACACCGCACACGCCGCACACACCGCAGCCATCACCGGCGGCACAGGCGGCACCGCACACATCACCGGCGGCACAGGCGGCACCGCAAACCGGCCCGGCACCGCACACCGCACCGCCGCCGCACCGCACCGGACCTGCGGGCGACCCACGCCTGCGCTGGAGCAGCACCGATTCCCGCCCGCCCGAACTCCGCCACCGCAGGGACGGCATCCTCCCCACCGTCGCCGCCGCACTCTCCGTACGCGGCGCCGACACCCTCACCTCCACCGCGGGCAAAGCCGACCAGCCCCCCGCGCTCCACCCCCTGGTCCAGGACTTCCTCACCACCCTCACCAGCGGCCAGCGTGAACGATTCACCGGACGCTGCCCCGAGGCGATCCTGCTCTCCCGCCACCTCACCGGCGTGGAAAGCACCCGCTCCAAACGCGCCTCCCGCAAACCCCTCACCAACGGCGAAGCCCGCCGCACCCTCAAACACGCCAAAATCACCGCACGCCACATCCGCGAGGACGGCGATCCACTCCACGGCAGCTACGCACCACCCTGCCGCTCCTGTACGGCGATGCTCGCCCACTTCGGCGTACGCGCAGTCGACCCGACCACCGAGAAGGGCTGAACCACCGCCGATGCCGCCGCACCCGCAGGACGCACCGGACGCACCCGCCGCCACCGGCACCCGCTTCCCCGAAACCGTGGACACCACGCTCCGCGAAGCAGGCTGGCTGCCCGGCCGCTGGGACATCCGGGGCGCCGAACAGTGGGCCGACACCCTCCGCGCCCACGTCTCACCCGCCGGCCACCAGCACGCCGTCTTCCCCGCGGCCGTCGAAGCCTGGGCCGAATTCGGCGGACTGTGCATCACCGGCCCCGCACCCGGCCGCCAGACAGCCCCGTCCCCTGTCAGGATCGACCCCCTCAGCGGCCTCCACCTCGCGCGTACCCTCGCCGACCTGGGCCGCGCGCTCGGCACCGAGATCGCCCCGCTCGGCGACGAAGCAGACGGCAGAGCGCTGCTGGCGATCGACGCCGAGGGCCGGATCTACAGCATCGACCACACCGGCGACTGGTACCTGGGCCACGACATCGACCAGGCACTCGCCACCCTCATCACCGGACTCCAACCGGTCAGACTCGGCTCCGCACAGAGCACCGGCGCATAGATCCCGGACCTGCCCCGGCCTGGCCCTCGCCTGGCCCCGGCCTGCCCCCGGCCCGCCCCTCGCCTGCCGCGTGCCTCCGCCTGCCCCGGCCCGCCCTCGTCTGCCCCGGCCTGCCGTCACGTACCTCCGCCTGCCCCAGCCTGCCTCCGTCTGCCCCTGTCTGCTGCCTCCGTCTGCCTCCGGCCAGGAGAACCGCGGACCCACCGCCCCGTCAGGCCCGCTCGGCAGACCGCTGATCCGGCAGCACCGCCGACACCCGGAACCCCCCGGCCTCCGTCGGCCCCGACACGAACACCCCGCCCAGCGCGGTCACCCGCTCCCGCATCCCCAGCAGACCGTTCCCCCCGCTCGGCAACCCCGCATCCGCCGCCCCCGCATCCGACGGACCGTTCTCCACCTGCAACGCCACCTCGGCCCCCCGGTGCGCCAGCCGCACCCGCGTCTTCGCCCCGGCGGCATGCTTGTGCACATTGGTGAGCGCCTCCTGGACCACCCGGTACGCCGTCTGCTCCACCAGCGCGTCATACGCCCCGGCCGCACCCTCCACCAGCAGCTCCACCACCATCCCCGCCGCACGCGACTGCCCCACCAGCACATCCAGCTCATCCAGACACGGCCCGTCCTCCACCGCGGCCGCCGCGGCAGCGGCCGCCGCCACCCCTACAGCCGCCAGCGGCACCGCAGCCGGCGGCGCCGCAGCCGGAGCCCGCACCGGCTCACCCGACCGCAACACACCGAGCATCTCCCGCAACTCGGTCAGCGCCTGCCGTCCCATGTCCCCCACCAGCGCCGCGTTCCTGGACGCCTTCGCAGGATCCTTCAACGCCACCGCCTGCAGCGCCGCCGCATGCACCACCATCAGACTCACCCGGTGCGCGACCACATCGTGCATCTCCCGCGCGATCCGCGTCCGCTCCTCCGTCCGCGCCCACTCGGCCCGCTCCTCGGCCCGGTCCGCCAGCAGCGACAGCTCACGCTCCAGACTGTCCGCACGCTCCCGCAGACTCTCCATGAGCCGGCGCCGCGCCCCGATGTACAGCCCGAACAGCACCGGCGGCGCCGTCAGCCCCAGCGACATGAAGACGGACCCCAGCACGACGAACACCGGCCCCGGCGTCCCGTCCTCGGCGCCCACCCCGTGGCGCAGCCGCACGAACGTCACGATGAGCGTCCCGAGCGTCGCCATCACGGTCAGCGCACCGGTCAGCCGGCGCGGCACATCGGAAGCGGCGAGCGTATAGAGCCCGACGATGCCCATCAGGAAACCCATCTGGGCGGGCGTCGTGGCGACCGACACCAGCACCACCGCGATCGGCCACCGCCGCCGCAGCACCAGTACGAAACCGGCCAGCAGCCCGAACACCACCCCGAGCGGCACGGGAAGCCCGGCCTGCCCGGAGAAATCAACACCCTCCAACGCACACTCAAGAGCCGAGACGACACCCAGCCCCACATCCAGCACGGCACTGCGCCGCCGTTCCCACCACCACCAGCCACGGGCGGTCAGCCCCGTGGCCGTGGCGTCTTGCGCCCCCGTTGCGGTCATGGCAACCAGCGTACGGGCGGGCGCACCCCTGCCCCACGAATTTCAATGTGGGAGGTTACGCGCAATACACCCCGATCACTCGATCCAGTGAATCGAGCAGGCTTTCGAACCGGACGTCCGCATTCCGGACGATGCTGCCACCATGACCGGTATCCGCAACAAAAGCAGCAAGTACTCCGACTTCGAAGGACTGCGTGCCCAGGCCGTCGCGCTGCGCCGGGAGGGGCTCAGCCGCCGCCAGATCCGCGACCGGCTCTTCGTCGACAACAACGACATCCTCAACCGCCTGCTGGACGGCGAGCCCGCCCCCGAGTGGACGAAACGCCCGAACGCGAAGGACGGCCTCCGGGCGAAGGCCCGGGAACTCCGGCTGCAGGGCCTGACGTACGACCGGATACAGCTGGAGCTGGGGTGCTCGAAGAGTTCGATCTCGCTGTGGGTACGGGATCTGCCGAAGCCTCCCCGGCGTACGCGCGAGGACGCATCGGCGATCGCGAAGCGCGGCTGGGAGGCCACGCTGCAGCGGCGCGATGCGGAACGCCAGGAGACCAAGCGCGCGGCCAGGGAAGCGGTCGGCGCGCTGTCCGACCGGGAACTCATGATGGTGGGGACCGCGCTCTACTGGGCCGAAGGGACCAAGGACAAGCCTCACGCCCGACGTGAGAGCGTCGCGTTCGTCAACAGTGACCCCAGCATGATTCAGGTGTTCCTGGCTTGGCTGGATCTTCTCGGAGTGGACCGCGAGCTGCTCCACTTCCGCGTACTGATTCATGAGTCCGCCGACGTGGCCGCCGCCGAGGAGTACTGGGCGGCGCTCGTCGGGAGCGATGCCTCGTCGTTCGGCAGGACCACCCTCAAGAAGCACAACGCGAAGACCGTGCGCAAGAACGTCGGCGCCGACTACCGCGGCTGTCTTGTCATCCGGGTTCGAAAGAGCGCCGGCCTTTATCGTCGCGTCGAGGGCTGGTGGTACGGCATAGTAGATGCCAGCGTTTTGGCCGGGGAGCACTCCTCGCCCGGTTGACGCGCGTTCCGCCGTAGTGTAATCGGCAGCACGGCATCCTTTGGAGATGTTCGGTCTAGGTTCGAATCCTAGCGGCGGAGCAATGAGTGGTTCGGGTCCTGACCTGCCAGGTCGGGACCCGCCCCCATTTCCACCTCCCGGCCCCCCGGTATTCTGCGGATATCCACCCACCCGCACCCGAAGGGCACCACCGTGAGCGCCACTCCCCCCCAAGGTCTCGGTTCCGCGCAAACAGGGGGAGAGGCTCCCTCGGCTGCCGCCGCCGTCGTCGTTCTCGCGGCGGGTGCGGGCACCCGGATGAAGTCGGCCACGCCCAAGGTCCTGCACGAGATCAGCGGCCGCTCGCTCGTCGGGCATGTCATCGCCGCCTCCCGCGAGCTGGCGCCCGAGCAGCTCGTCGTGGTCGTCGGGCACGAGCGCGAGAAGGTCCAGGCCCATCTCGCCGAGGCCGACGCGAGCGTACGGACCGCCGTGCAGCGCGAGCAGAACGGCACCGGGCACGCCGTCCGTACCGCGCTCGAAGAGCTGGGCACGGCCCCGGAGGGCACCGTTCTGGTCGTCTGCGGCGACACCCCGCTGCTCACCGGGGCGACGCTCGCCGCGCTGGCCGCCACCCACGCCGCCGACAAGAACGCCGTCACCGTGCTGACCGCCGAGGTCCCGGACGCCACCGGTTACGGGCGCATCGTGCGCGATCACGCCACCGGCGCGGTGATCTCGATCGTCGAGCACAAGGACGCGTCCGAGGCCGAGTTGGCGATCCGGGAGATCAACTCGGGGGTGTTCGCCTTCGACGGGCGGCTGCTCGCGGACGCGCTGGGCAAGGTGCGTACGGACAACAGCCAGGGCGAGGAGTATCTGACCGATGTGCTCGGCATTCTGCGGGCGGCCGGTCACCGGGTCGGGGCGTCGGTCGCCGGTGACCACCGGGAGATCGTCGGGATCAACAACCGGGTGCAGCTGGCGCAGGCGCGTGCGCTGCTGAACGCCCGGCTGCTGGAGCGGGCGATGCTGGCGGGGGTGAGTGTGATCGATCCCGCGTCGGTGTTCATCGATGTGGCGGTGACCTTCGAGCCGGATTCGGTGATCCACCCGGGTACGCAGCTGCTGGGGACGACGCATCTCTCCGAGGGCGCCGAGGTGGGGCCGAACTCGCGGCTGAAGGACACCGTGGTGGGTGCGTTCGCGCGGGTGGACAACACCGTGGCGGACGGTGCGGAGGTGGGCGAGCACGCGACGGTGGGCCCGTACGCCTATCTGCGGCCCGGTACGCGGCTCGGTACGCGGGGCAAGATCGGGACGTATGTGGAGACGAAGAACGCCACCATCGGTGAGGGTTCGAAGGTGCCGCATCTCTCGTATGTCGGCGATGCGACGATCGGTGAGTTCAGCAACATCGGTGCGGCGAGTGTCTTCGTGAACTATGACGGACAGGACAAACACCACACAACGATCGGGTCGCACTGCCGCACCGGTTCGGACAACATGTTTGTGGCTCCCATCACGGTCGGGGACGGTGTCTACACCGCTGCGGGCTCCGTGATCACGAAGAGCGTGCCGGCCGGTGCGCTGGCCGTTGCCCGGGGCCAGCAAAGGAATATCGACGGTTGGGTGGCCAGGAAGCGGCCGGGAAGTGCCGCCGCGCGGGCCGCTCAGGCCGCCTCTGATGAGTCCGGCGGCGAAAGCTGACCGGAAACACGTGCGTTCATCTGCGCGTACCGTGATAGACGCATGCTCGGCTTACGGGCCGGGACTCCGGGGTACGCCCCGGTACATACCTCCGGCTGGCTCGCCCAGCAGCAATCAACACGTCTGAGGAGACTGTGCTGTGACCGGGATCAAGACGACCGGCGAGAAGAAGCTGATGCTCTTCTCCGGCCGCGCCCACCCCGAGCTGGCCGAGGAGGTCGCCTCCCAGCTGGGGGTCGACCTGGTGCCGACTAAGGCTTTCGACTTCGCGAACGGCGAGATCTACGTCCGTTTCCAGGAGTCGGCCCGCGGCGCGGACTGCTTCCTGATGCAGAGCCACACGGCTCCCATCAACCAGTGGATCATGGAACAGCTGATCATGATCGACGCGCTGAAGCGGGCCTCGGCCAGGAGCATCACCGTGATCGTGCCGTTCTACGGGTACGCGCGGCAGGACAAGAAGCACCGTGGCCGTGAGCCGATCTCGGCCCGGCTGATCGCGGACCTGATGAAGACCGCGGGTGCGGACCGCATCCTCACGGTCGACCTGCACACGGACCAGATCCAGGGCTTCTTCGACGGCCCGGTGGACCATCTCTTCGCGCTGCCGATACTGGCGGACTACGTGGGCGCCAAGGTGGACCGTTCGAAGCTGACCATCGTCTCTCCCGACGCGGGCCGGGTGCGGGTCGCGGACCGCTGGTGCGACCGGCTCGGTGCGCCGCTGGCGATCGTCCACAAGCGCCGTGACAAGGACGTCGCCAACCAGGTCACCGTCCACGAGGTCGTGGGTGAGGTGAAGGGCCGGGTGTGTGTCCTGGTCGACGACATGATCGACACCGGTGGCACGATCTGTGCGGCCGCGGACGCGCTGTTCGCGAACGGCGCCGAGGACGTCATCGTGACGGCGACGCACGGGGTGCTGTCGGGCCCTGCCGCGGACCGTCTGAAGAACTCCAAGGTGAGTGAGTTCGTCTTCACGAACACGCTGCCCGACCCGGACAATCTGGAGCTGGACAAGATCACGGTGCTCTCGATGGCGCCGACGATCGCCCGTGCGGTGCGCGAGGTCTTCGAGGACGGCTCGGTGACCAGCCTCTTCGAGGAGCAGGCGTAGCAGAGCAGGTCTGACAGCGGCCTGAAAGATCGATTTCTGGGACGGCCTCCCGGCCGGGTAGACTCACGGAGTTGCTCGGCGAGGGAGGCCGTACTCATGGGTACGGGACTCCGTTATCGACGCGCTCTTCGTAGCAGGCCGCGATACGTGGCCGGGTGACCCATCCGTTTTCGTCACCTCCGAGGAGTGCCACATGGCTGAGGTCAAGCTCACCGCTGAAGTCCGTTCCGAGTTCGGCAAGGGCGCTGCCCGCCAGATCCGTCGTGAGAACAAGGTTCCCGCGGTCATCTACGGCCACGGTGCCGACACCGTGCACGTCACCCTGCCGGGCCACGAGCTGATGATGGCGCTCAAGACCGCCAACGCGCTGCTGCGTCTGGACATCGAGGGCCGCACCGAGCTCGTCATCCCCAAGGCTGTCCAGCGTGACGCCATCAAGCGCAACCTGACCCACGTGGACCTGCTCGCGGTCAAGCTGGGCGAGAAGGTCACGGTCGAGGTCTCGGTGCACGCCGAGGGCGACCTGGCGCCGGGCGCCAACCTGCTGGAGTACGTGCTGAACACCCTGACGGTCGAGGCCGAGGCCACCCACATCCCCGAGTCGGTCACCGTCTCGGTCGCGGGCATGGACGCGGGCGACTCGATCCTGGCGAAGGATGTTCCGCTGCCGGCCGGCACGACTCTGGCGACCGACGAGGACGCCGTGGTCATCCAGGTCGTGGCCGCGCAGGCCGAGGAGCCGACCGCCGAGGCCGAGGCGGCCGAGGGCGCCGAGGCCTGAGCCTCGCGCTGAGTGTGTGTCCGCCGGTTGTTCCGGCGGGTCCGGGGCCGTGGTGTTCCGGAGTGTGTCCGAGTCCGCCGTCCGTGCCGCAAGGCGCGGGCGGCGGCTGGCTGTTCACCGGCTTCACCGGGCTTCGCCGGGAGTCGGACACGTGCAGATGGAGACGTGCAGATGACGCCCGACCCGACCGCTCCCTGGCTGATCGTGGGCCTCGGTAACCCCGGTCCCGATTACGCGGCCAACCGCCACAACGTGGGTTTCATGGTGGCCGATCTGCTGGCCGAGCGCATCGGGGGCCGCTTCAAGGCGCACAAGGCGCGCGCTCAGGTGGTGGAGGGCCGGCTGGGTCCGCCGGGGCCCGGCAACCGGCGGGTGGTGCTGGCCAAGCCGATGTCGTACATGAATCTCTCGGGTGGTCCGGTCACGGCGCTGCGCGATTTCTACAAGGTGGGGACGGCGAACATCGTCGCCGTCCATGACGAGCTGGACATCGATTACGGGACGCTGCGGCTCAAGCTGGGCGGCGGGGACAACGGGCACAACGGTCTGAAGTCGATGACGAAGTCGCTGGGTCCCGACTATCACCGGGTGCGGTTCGGTATCGGCCGGCCGCCGGGCCGGATGCAGGTCGCCGACTTCGTGCTGAAGGATTTCTCGTCGGCGGAGCGCAAGGAGCTGGGGTACTTCGTGGACCGGGCGGCGGACGCGGTGGAGGCGCTGATCATCGAGGGTCTTGACCGGGCGCAGACCACGTACAACTCCTGACGGGTTGACCTGGCGTGGTCCGATGGCCAAGGATCGCGCCCCATGAAGCGGAGTCACGGCGTCCTGCTGTACGCGCGCCGGGCAGCCATGGGCTGTGTCGCGGTGCTGATCCTGGTGGCCGGTTTCTGGTCCTCGTGGGGAACGGCGCAGCATGTGCTTCTGGCGAAGGGCCGTGATCACGGGACGCTGACGGTGGCCTCGTGTGCGGGCGGCACGTGTTCGGGTCCGTTCGTGCCGTCGGCCGGTTCGGCTGCGCACAGCGGTCTGGTCATCGACAGGTCGACGGCTGCGGAGAAGGGTGAGCGGCTGCCTGTGGTGGTGCGTCCCGGGAGTGATGAGGCGATCCGGACGGGCTGGGCGGGTGCGTTGCACGCGTGGGTGCCGCTGGGGGGTGCGTTGCTGCTGGCGGCGCTGGTGATCGGGGGCGGGTTGCGGATGACGCGTACGGGGTGGGCTGCGGGGGTCGCGGGGGCCGGGTTGCTGGTGGCGGCGTTCGTGGCGCTGTGAGGGCGCGGGTCCAGGTGCGCGGGGCGGATGCGCCGGGCACCCGCCCCGCGCGCCCG
>NZ_JAAGLN010000233.1 GCF_010548145.1 Streptomyces sp. SID10853 | reverse complement strand
CCATCCCCGGGACCGGGCCCGGGTCGGGCGGCAGCGTCTCGGGGGCGTGGCGGGGCGCGGTGAGCCGGGCGCGTACGGCCTCGACGAGCGCGTCCCGTACGCCGTCCACGGCCCGGTCCGGGTCGACCTGGGCCGCCGCAACGGCGAGCGAGGCGACCTGTTCGTATCCGGTGATCTCCCGGGAGCCCTCGCGCAGGATGAGCGCGTGGCCGGGCGGGATGCGCCGCACCCCGGCGTAGGGCGTCGAGTCCCGCAGCGCTTCCGGCACGTCGGGGCAGGCGAGCAGCGCCGCCAAGTGCCCGATGTCCAGCTGGGCTTCGACCAGGTCGGCGAGCGGGAGGGCCGCCGTGGCGTACGCGGTGCCGTTGGCCCAGGGGGTGTGGAAGACGGGCCGTGCACCGGCCAGGTCGCCGATGACGGTGACCCGGCGCCCGGACTGTACGACGACGGTGTAACTGCCCGCCCAGGCGGTGAGATGGCGCAGCGCGCCACCGCGCGCGGCGAACAGGCCGACCCGCAGTTCCTCGTCAGTGGCGGCACAACAGCCCAGGACCGCAAGGCGGGTGAAGGGGTCGACCGTGATGACCCGCACCTCGTCGGGCCGCCAGTCGCCCACCGCCCAGAGGGGGTCGGGGTCTCCCCAGAGCAGCTGGGAGCCGACGGGGTGGACCGTGCGCCCCTCGTCCGCGCTGCCCACCGAACCGGCCGTGCCGAAGCTCGCGGCAGTACTGCTCCACCCCACCAACCACCGCATCGCCGCCTCCACAGGCTGTGGACAACTGAACGCCAGGGGCGTTCAGGACCATGCTGCCATGACAACGGCGTACTGGAGGGGGTACGGAAGCGCGCACCCACATGCGAATGCGCCCCCGGCAAAGGCCATACGGTCTTGCACGACGAGGGTCGTCATCCGGCCATTCTGGCGGAGTGGCATCTGTGCGGGAAAGTGGCCGAAGGGCCGCAGAGCGCTTCGGTCCGGGAGACGCGGCGCGCCTCCCGGACCGGCCGGCCGCCCGCGGGGATTGAGGCGGCCGTATCCCCCAGCCCACTGGATCCTGTGCAGTGGGCCGACCCACGCACTCCACATCGAAGACCTCACAGAACGGCCGGACCAGAGCGCACGGCCGGGCGCACGGCCACACGACAGGAGCACGGGCCGGCGGCGGAAGCGCTCCGGGCCGGGCAAACAATCCCGCCATCCGGAACATCCCCCCTTAACGGTAGGGATGCGGCGAACTACGCTGGGTTTACGAATGCCGTGCACGGCTTCTCGGACAAGAGGAGTTGCCGCGACACGGCGGCCGTCTGTGTGTCGAGGGGTGGCGCATGTCCAGGGAGCTACGCGGACCGAACGACAAACTCGGTACCGTTCTCGCCGTCGCGGGAATCAGCAACGCCGGACTGGCGCGACGGGTCAACGACCTCGGCGCCCAGCGCGGCCTGACGCTTCGGTACGACAAAACGTCCGTGGCCAGGTGGGTCTCCAAGGGCATGGTGCCCCAGGGCGCCGCGCCCCATCTGATCGCCGCGGCGATCGGCGCCAAACTGGGCCGGCCCGTACCGCTGCACGAGATAGGTCTCGCGGACGCGGATCCGGCCCCCGAGGTCGGGCTCGCCTTCCACCGCGACGTCAGCTCGGCGGTGGTGTCGGCGACCGATCTGTACCGGCTGGACCTCGCGGGGCGACGGGCCGGAAGTGGCGGGATATGGCAGTCGCTCGCCGGATCCTTCGCAGTCACGGCATATGCGACACCCGCTTCGCGATGGCTGATAACACCCGCCGACTCGTCGGTGGAGCGGGGCGCCGACGAGCTGGCGGACCCGGCCGCGCTGCGCGTCGGCCACAGCGATGTGAGCAAACTCCGGGAGGCCGCCGAGGACGCCAGGCGCTGGGACTCCAAGTACGGCGGCGGCGACTGGCGTTCGTCGATGGTGCCGGAGTGTCTGCGGGTGGACGCGGCCCCGCTGCTGCTCGGCTCGTACTCCGACGAGGTGGGCCGCGGGCTCTTCGGCGCGACCGCCGAACTGACCAGGCTGGCCGGGTGGATGGCGTTCGACACCGGCCAGCAGGAGGCCGCCCAGCGCTACTACATCCAGGCGCTGCGGCTCGCCCGCGCGGCCGCCGATGTCCCGCTGGGGGGATATGTCCTGGCTTCGATGTCGCTCCAGGCGGTCTACCGCGGCTTCGGGGACGAGGGGGTGGACCTCGCGCAGGCGGCGGTCGAGCGCAACAGGGGCCTCGCGACGGCCCGCACGATGAGCTTCTTCCGGCTTGTCGAAGCACGGGCGCACGCGCGCGCCGGTGACTCGGCCGCGGCGGGCGCGGCGCTGAAGGCGGCGGAGGGCTGGCTGGAGCGCTCGCGCGAGGGCGACGCCGATCCGTCCTGGCTCGGCTTCTACTCGTACGACCGCTTCGCCGCCGACGCCGCCGAGTGCTACCACGATCTGAAGGCCCCGCGTCAGGTGCGGCGCTTCACCGAGCAGGCGCTGTCGAAGCCGACGGAGGAGTTCGTCCGCTCGCACGGGCTGCGGCTGGTGGTGAGCGCGGTGGCGGAGCTGGAGTCGGGGAACCTGGACGCGGCGTGCGCCGCGGGCACCCGGGCGGTGGAGGTCGCCGGGCGGATCTCATCGGCGCGGACCACGGAGTACGTACGGGATCTGCTGCACCGTCTGGAGCCGTACGGCGACGAGCCGAGAGTGGTGGAGTTACGCGAGCGGGCCAGACCACTCCTGGTGGCGCCCGCGTAGAACGGTCCTCCCCCCTGGTTTGAGGGCATTGTCAGTGGGCCAGTGCACTATCGGGGTGGGAGGAGGTGCGATGTCTTTCGGGAACGGCGGCGCTCGACGAGCCGGCAGCGCTCGCGACAGCGACGCTCATGACAGCAGCACTCGCGAAGGCGAGCGCCGTGGTGGTGAGCACCGCGGCAGTGGCGGCAATGGCGGCAGTGGCGGCGGCTTCGACTGCGACGTGCTGATCATCGGCGGCGGGATCGTCGGCCTGTCGACGGCGTACGCCCTGACGCGGTCCGCGCCTGGCACCCGGGTCGTGGTGCTGGAGAAGGAGCAGCGCACCGCCCGCCATCAGACGGGCCGCAACAGCGGGGTCATCCACAGCGGGATCTACTACCGTCCCGGCTCTCTGAAGGCCCGGTTCGCGGTGCGCGGTGCGACGGAGATGACCGAGTTCTGCGCGGAGCAGAGCCTGCCGTACGAGGTGACGGGCAAGCTGATCGTCGCGACGGAGCGGGACGAGCTGCCCCGGCTGCACGCCCTGGCCCAGCGCGGCCGGGAGAACGGCATTCCGGTGCGGGAGCTGGGCCCCGCCCAGATCGCCGATGATGAACCCGGGGTCCGCGGGCTGGCCGCGATCCGGGTCGCCACCACCGGGATCGCCGACTACGGCGCGGTGGCCGCGCGCCTCGCGGAGCTCGCCGCGGCGGCCGGGGCCGAGATCCGGTGCGGGGCCGAGGCGGTCCGGATAGCGCGGCGCCCGGAAGGCGTCGCGGTCGCCACATCGGACGGGACGGTGATACGGGCCAGGACCCTGGTCAACTGCGCGGGGCTGCACTGCGACCGGGTCGCACGGCTCGCGGGCGACGACCCGGGGATGCGGATCGTGCCCTTCCGGGGGGAGTACTACACGCTGACCCGCCCCGGCCTTGTACGCGGTCTGGTCTATCCGGTGCCCGACCCCGCCTTCCCCTTCCTCGGCGTCCACCTGACCCGGGGCACCGACGGCACCGTCCACGTCGGACCGAACGCGGTGCCCGCGCTGGCCCGTGAGGGGTACGACTGGGGCACCGTGCGCCCGGCCGAACTGGGCACCACGCTGGCCTGGCCCGGCGCATGGCGGATAGCGGGGCGCCACTGGCGGTACGGGGCGGGGGAGCTGCACCGCTCGCTGTCGAAGCGCGCCTTCACCGAGGCGGTGCGGCGGCTGCTGCCCGCCGTCGAAGAGGCGGATCTGCGCCCGGCGCCGGCCGGGGTGCGGGCCCAGGCGGTGCTCAGGGACGGCACGCTGGTCGACGACTTCCTGATCAGGGAGGGGCCGCGCACGGTCCATGTGCTGAACGCGCCCTCACCGGCGGCGACGGCAGCCCTGCCGATCGGCCGCGAGATCGCCCGCAGGGCGCTGGCCTCCGTGGGGGTCCGGGCCTGAGCCCCGGGCCCCGCCGGGCTCGGACAGGCCGGGTGCCCCGGCCAGGTACGGGCCTGCCCGAGCCTGACCCCCCTACCGCCGGGACCGTAGAATCGGGGCACTGTGTCCGATCTTCTGAATCCCCCGCCAGAGCCCTCGCCGCCCCGCCGCGCCAAGGGCGAGCCCCGCTTCCCCGGCGGCCCCGCGGCCGATCCCGCGGGCTCGCACCACGAGCGCCGGATCCGCAGCTTCCAGCCGCGCCGCAGCCGCGTCACGACCGGCCAGGCCGACGCCCTTGAGCGGCTGTGGCCCCGCTGGGGCCTGGACATCGACGGACAGCGGATCCTCGATCTGCCCACCCTGTTCGGCGGTC
This sequence comes from Streptomyces sp. SID10853, assembly GCF_010548145.1. Taxonomy (GTDB): domain Bacteria; phylum Actinomycetota; class Actinomycetes; order Streptomycetales; family Streptomycetaceae; genus Streptomyces. The sequence continues at coordinate 6,360 of NZ_JAAGLN010000233.1, read as the reverse complement.
TCCCCGTGGTCCTGGAGATCGGCTTCGGCATGGGCGAGGCCACCGCGCAGATGGCCGCGGCCGACCCGTCGACCGGGATCCTCGCCACCGACGTGCACACCCCGGGCCAGGGAAACCTGCTGCGTCTCGCGGAACGCAACGGACTGTCCAACATCCGGGTGGCCAACGGTGACGCGATCATCCTGCTCCGCGAGATGCTGGAGCCGGACTCGCTGGCCGGGCTGCGGGTGTACTTCCCCGACCCGTGGCCCAAGAGCCGCCACCACAAGCGGCGGCTGATCCAGCCCGAGTTCCTCGACCTGGCCGCGGCCAGGCTCGCACCGGGGGCCGTACTGCACTGCGCGACCGACTGGGCCCCGTACGCCGAGCAGATGCTGGAGGTGCTCACCGCGCACCCCTGCTACGACAACACCACGGCGGACGGCGGCTATGCGCCGAGGCCCGGCTTCCGGCCGCTGACCCGGTTCGAGGGCCAGGGACTCGACAAGGGCCACACCGTGCACGACCTGCTGTTCCGCCGCAACGGCCACCCGAGCGGCCAGTAGCCGGTCCGGCCGGGCGCAGACAGGCGCAGACAGACACAGCCGGGCACAGACAGACACAGCGGAGCGGGCGCCGAGCGCGGAATCGCGGTACGGCGTCGCGGTTGTCAGTACCGCTCGTTAGGCTCAACCGGGTGTACGAGTCGAGCGTGCCGCCCGGAGCGGCCCATCCGGTGGTTCCGGTGTACGAGGAGCAGCCGCGCTTCGACGCCGTTCCACCGCGTGCACACTGGCGGTACGCACCCCGCAGGGACTTCTGGCGGAGCAGGACGCTGCGCGCCTCCGCGGTGATCATCGTCCTCGCCATCTGCGGCCTGCTGATCCTGTCGCTGGTCCGCGAGCAGACCGGCACCGAAGGCTTCCTGGTCGGCATGGGTCTGGCCGTGCTGCCGGTGCCGCTGCTCATGGCGGCCTTCCGCTGGCTGGACCGGGTCGATCCGGGCCCCTGGCGCCATCTGATCTTCGCCTTCGCCTGGGGCGCGTGCGCCGCCGCACTCGTCGCGATCATCGCCAACTCGTTCGCCACGCACTGGATAGCGACCGCCACAGCGGATCCGACGAGCGCGGACACCCTCGGAGCGAGAGTGGTGGCGCCGGTCATCGAGGAGAGCGCGAAGGCCGCAGCGATCCTCCTGATCTTCCTCTTCCGCAGACGCCACTTCACCGGGATCGTGGACGGTGTGGTCTTCGCGGGCTTCACCGCGACCGGCTTCGCCTTCACCGAGAACATCCTCTATCTGGGCAGTGCCTTCGGCGAGGACAAGTCCCTGGGGTTCTCGGGCGTCCCGTCCGTGACAGCGGCGACCTTCTTCGTCCGGGTGGTCCTCTCGCCCTTCGCCCACCCGCTGTTCACGGTGCTGACCGGCATCGGCTTCGGCATCGCGGCGTCGGCGGCCCACCACCGGCGGCTGCGCAGGACCGCGCCACCACTGCTCGGCCTCCTCTGCGCGATGGGGATGCACGCGCTGTGGAACAGCTCGTCGGCCTTCGGCACCTACGGCTTCTATCTGGTCTACGGCGCCTTCATGCTCCCGGTCTTCGGGGTGATCACCTGGCTGGCGATCTGGACCCGCCAGCGGGAGCTGCGCACGATATCCGCCGAGCTGCCGGCGTATGCGGCGGCGGGCTGGCTGGCCCCCGCCGAGCCGCTGGTGCTCTCGTCGATGCGGGCACGGGCCATGGCGCGCGCCTACGCGGCGCGTACGTTCGGCGGGGGGTTCGGCGCGACCAGCCCCCATCTGGGCCCCCACCCGGCCCCGTACGAACCGGATCCCTACGGTGCGGATCCGTACAGCCCGGTTCCGTACGGTGCGGATCCGCCCGCCCCGGGCCCGCATCCCCCCGGCCCGCGCTCCCCCGGTCCGCACGCCCCAGGCCCGTACAGCCCGAGCCCGTACCACCGGCCGCCCGCGCACGCCGACGCGAAGTCCCGTGCGAGGGCCGCGTCCCGCGCGGTGTCCGAGTACGAGGCGTTCGCGACCACGCTCGCCTTTCTGCGCCACCGGGCCCACCGCGGCGCGGTGAGCCCGGACTTCGAGGCCCGCGAGCAGGAGCTGCTGCACCACCTCTGGCAGCGCAAGGAGATCGCAGGCCCCGCACTGCTCTACGCGGCGCAGGCGACCGGGCGGGTGCCGGTGCCGCCGCCGCATCTGCACTACGGCGGCTACAACCCGTACCAGCACTGACCATCCGCACCCGCCGCCCAGCCACGCCCAGCCACGGCCTGCCCGGCGGCCGGTCCCGGTGTCTGTTCCGGCCTGCGCCAGTGGCCTGCGCTCAGGCGGACGCGGCCGTCAGCTCCGTCAGCTCCGCGTCGGTGAGCTTCAGCTCGGCCACCGCGGTGAGGGCCGGCAGCTGCTCGACCGTACGGGCCGAGGCGATCGGCGCGACGACGGTCGGCTGTGCGGCCAGCCACGCCAGGGCGACGGTCGCGACCTCCACCCCGTGCGCCGCGGCGACCTTGTCGAGCGCGGCCAGGACCTTCGGCCCCCGCTCGGTCTCCAAGTGCTGGGCCGCACCGCCCGCCCGCACACTGTCGATGTCCGCACCGGGCCGGTACTTGCCGGTGAGGAAGCCGGCGGCCAGCGCGTAGTACGGCACACTCGCCAGACCGTGCCGGGCCGCCACGTCCTGGAGCCCGCCCTCATAGGTGTCGCGGGAGACCAGGTTGTAGTGCGGCTGCAGAGCGACGTACCTGGCCAGCCCCTCCGCCTCGGAGAACGCCACGGAGGCGTCGAGCCGCTCGGGAGAAACATTGGAAGCGGCGATGGCGCGCACCTTGCCGGCCTTCACCAGGTCGTCCAGAGCGGTGATGATCTCCTCGACGGGGACGGTCTCGTCGTCGCGGTGCGTGTAGTAGAGGTCGATGTAGTCGGTGCGCAGCCTGCGCAGCGACTCGTCGGCGGCGGCCTTGATGTTCTTGGCCGAGAGCCCCCGGTAATGGGGGTGCAAACCGACCTTGGTCGCGACCACCACATCGGCACGGTTGCCCCGCGCGGCCAGCCAGTTGCCGATCACGGTCTCGGACTCCCCGCCCCTGTTGCCCGGCACCCACGAGGAGTACGTGTCGGCGGTGTCGATGAAGTTGCCGCCGGCTGCGGTGTACGCGTCGAGCACCGCGAAGGACTGTTCTTCGCCGGCGCCCCACCCGAAGACGTTGCCGCCGAGGGAGAGCGGGAAGATCTGGAGGCCGGAGGAGCCGAGTGGGCGGAGAGAAGTCATGCACTGGTCAACCCCCTGGCGGCCCGGCCCTATTCCGGCCGGTCCGGCCATACGTACCGACGGACGGACCGGCCGTACAGACGAACCAACGGCACGAACGAACCAACGGTACGAACGAACCGGCAGCCCTGACGTCGGGGGGATGCCGTCAGGGCTGCCGGGGTGCGGGATGCCGTAGCCGGCGGCACGCGCACAGGCGGAGACAGAACAGCCGGCGGCACGCGCAGGCGGGAGACAGAACAGGAGTGAGGGGCATCAGGCATCAGCCCCCAAGGGTCCAGCCTCAGAATTCGGCTCTCGGAGTTCGGCCCTCGGAGTTCGGCCTTCAGAATTCGGCCCTCAGAGTTCGGCCCTCAGGGGTTGAGGCCCTTGCCCTGGAGCCAGGTCATCGGGTCGATCGGGTCGCCGCCGCCCGGGCGGACCTCCACGTGCACATGCGGGCCCGTGACATTGCCGGTGGCGCCGACACGGCCGATGACCTCGCCGGTGGTGACCTTCTGACCGGCGCTGACGCCGAGCGACGACTGGTGGCAGAACCACAGCTCCGTACCGTCGTCGAGTGTGATGACCGTGCGGTAGCCGTATGCCCCCGCCCAGCCGGCCGACTTGACCGTGCCGCTGTGCACGGCCTTGATCGGGGTGCCGGTCGGGGCGGCGAAGTCGAGGCCGGTGTGGTGGCCCGACGACCACATCGAACCGCCGTCGTTGAAGCGCGAGGTGAGGGTGTACGAGGAGACGGGCAGCGAGTAGCTCTTCGCCAGCTTGGCGAGCCGCTCCTTCTCCGCCTTGGCCTTGGCCTCCGCCTCGGCCTTCTTCTTGGCCGCCTTCTCCTTGGCCGCGGCCTCGTCCTGCTTCTTCGCCGCCTCGGCCGATGCCTTCTCCGCGGCCGCCTTCTCGGCTGCCGCCTTGGCCTCGTCCTCGACCGCGCCCTGCTGCTGCTCGGCCTGCTGGAGGATCCGCGCGCGAAGTGCCTCACCCGCGTCCGAGCTGCCCTTGCCGGTGGCCGCCGTGGTGGTCAGCGCCGCGTTGGTCGCGTCCGCCGTACCGCCGTGGTCCGACGAGCCGCCGGCCAGGTCGGCGACCAGCGACCCCACGCCGGGCAGTGACTCGGCCTCCGGCAGCTTGTCCTTGACGGACTGCGGAAGGTCGGGGAGGGAGATCGGGAGCGGCGGCTTGCTCTGGGCGCTGGCCATACCGCCCGCGCCGACGGCTGCGATCACGCCGACGCCGAGCACCGTCGAGCTGCGGGCGAGACCGCTGCGCTGCTTGGCGACCCGGTGTTTGCCGCGGACGGGACGGAGGGAATCCTCAGTGGGGTTCCACTCGTCGAACGTACCGCTGTCCTCGCCGCCGAAACCGAGAGCATCGTCGTTCGGGAAGTAAAGCGTTTCGGGGGCAGGGTTGTTGGACGCCACGGAGGCGCACTCCTTTCCTTCCTTACCGCCTACCGGGTTAGCTGACGGGTTCGGAGCAGGAAGGTCTCCTACGGGCAGCCCTTGCGGAGAAGCCCGATTCACCCCAATTGGTGGTTCCCCGGTTCCCTTGCGGGATTCGGCGCGTGCGCGCGGCGCCGCCTCTTGCGACGACTGGGACAACCGCGCTGCGTTATCGAACGTTAATAGACGCGAGGGCCGGATTCCAAGCTGTTCCGACTGATCGTTAACGGCTCTGGCCTGCACTTATCGGTGCATAAAGGGGCGCATTCGGGCGACTTGATCAGCCTTCAGGAGCGGCCGGGAAACATCGAGTTTCTGATAGTGAGTCAAATGTTATGCGGAGGGGTGCTCTTCGACTACGGATCGTGTCGCTCCCGGTGGATGATCCCCACCGTCCTGCGCCGGTCCGGCTGCCCCTGCAGCGGACGGCCCACCGCGAGCAGCGCCATGTCGTCCGTGGAGTGCCCGCCGGTGTGCAGCCGTACGTCGTCGGACACCGCCGTCAGCAGCTCCTCGGGCCCGGGGAAGATCCGGCCGCGCAGCCGCTCCTGCGGTTCGTAGAAGGCCCCTTGCGCGTTCCTCGCCTCGGACAGTCCGTCGGTGTAGAGCAGCAGCGTGGCCCCGGGCGGGAACTCGGTCTCGTCCGCCCGGTCCGGCCAGGCCGCCAGATCGGAGAGCCCCAGCGGCAGCGCGGGATCGGCCGGCGCGAGGACGTGGATGCTCCCGTCCGCGTACAGCAGCAGCGGCTCGGGGTGCCCCCGGTTGAGCAGCCGGATCAGTCCCTGGTCGCCGCGCGGGATCTCGGCGAGCGCCGCCGTGGTGAACCCCTCGAAGGCGTCAAGTCCCTCGCGGCGCACCCCCTCACGGGTCAGCGCACGCTCCAGCCGCTGGGCGACCTCCTCGATCGTCACCTCCTGTTCGGCTGCCTCCCGGAAGGCCCCGATCACCACGGCCACGGCCTCGACGGCACCGAGCCCCTTGCCCCGCACATCCCCCACCACCAGCCGCACCCCGTACGGAGTGTCCTGTACGGCGAAGAGATCGCCGCCGATGAAGGTGCCGGCCTGCGCCGCCTCGTACCGAGCCGCGATATGCAGCCCGGCGATCCGCTCGGAAGGCACCGGCAGCACAGCGCGCTGCGCGGTCTCCGCCACCACCCGGGCCGACGCCAGTTCCTCACCGCTGACCCGGATGACGCGGTTGATGATGAGGGCGACGACGGACACCGTGATGACCGTGATCAGCTCGGTGATCGCCGAGCCCCTGGCCGAGGTGTCGTCGTAGAGATGCAGCCCCGCGATGGCCAGCACCGCGATGACCCCCGTGATCAGGGTGGCCCGGTACGAGAAGAGCGGGGCGGCGATCACGGGCGCGGCGGCGAAGAACGGGGCGGCCGTGAACGCGGGCGGCGTCAGCTGGTCGAAGACCAGCCCGCCCACGATCAGCACGGCGGGCAGCGCCCGGACGAACCGACGCGCCCGGGTCGACTCCTCTCGCTGCCCCACCAGTACCCTCCTGCCCGGTCCGTAAAGCGGCGGACGGTACCGCGCCCCACCAGGCTGGCCGCACCCACGCCGGTGTGCGATTCGGCCACGGCCAAGTGGGGGAAGCGGGGCGACGGGGGCGCGGGCTGCGGCACGGCGCGGGGCCGCCGCCGCGCG
>NZ_JAAGLN010000232.1 GCF_010548145.1 Streptomyces sp. SID10853 | reverse complement strand
CCACCGCCGCCGGGGCCGCCGCCCATGCCGCCCATCCTGCTCGCGCCCGCAGGGCCCGCCGTCACGATCGAGCCACTGTGGCCGGTGCTCAGCGTGGACACCGTGTACGCGAACGGCGCGGCCAGCGAAGCCACCAGCCCCACCCCTGCGGCGCCCAGCGCCAGCCGCCGGTTCAGCCGCCCGGCCACCACCAGGCCGAGCGCCGCCACGAGCCCCACGACCAGCACCGCCCAGCGCAGCCAGGGCAGATAGTCAGGCGTCCGCCCCAGCAGCACATACGCCCACACCGAGGTGGCCGCGACCACGACACCCAGCACCGCCGACCACCCGAACCTGCCGCGTTCCTCCCACAGGACCGTGACGCCCATCCCGACGAGAGCGGCGATGTACGGGGCCAGCGCCACCGTGTAGTACTGGTGGAAGATCCCGGCCATGAAGCTGAAGATCAACAGGGTCATCAGCAGAGCGCTGCCCCACACCAAAAACGCCCCGCGCGCGGTCTCCGTGCGCTTCAGCCGCCAGGTGAGGACGACACCGGCCACCAGCAGAATCAGTGCGGCGGGCAGCAGCCACGAAATCTGGCTGCCGATCTCGGAGTTGAACATCCGGTCGAGACCGGTCTCACCCCAGCCGCCCATACCGCCGCCACCGCCACCGGGGCCGTCACCACCACCGCCGCCCCCGCCGACGCTGCCGGTCTCGTCGCCACTGATCCGGCCGAGCCCGTTGTAGCCGAAGGTCAGCTCAAGGAACGAGTTGTTCTGCGAGCCGCCGATGTACGGACGCGAGGACGCGGGCCACAGTTCGACGATCGCCGTCCACCAGCCGCCCGCCACGACCATCGCCACCGCGGAGAGACCGATCTGGCCCAGCCGCCTGCGTACCGTCACCGGCGCGAACACCGCGTACACCACAGCCAGCGGCGGCAGGATCAGGAACGCCTGGAGGGTCTTGGCCAGGAAGGCGAAACCGATCGCCACACCCGCCCACACCAGCCACTTCGTGCGCCCGTCCTCCAGCGCGCGCAGCACGAGGTAGATGGTGACCGTCATCAGCAGGGCCAGCAGCGCATCCGGGTTGTTGAAGCGGAACATCAGCGCCGCGACCGGAGTCGTCGCCAGCACCACGGCCGCGATCAGCCCCGCCGCCGCGCTGAACCGGCGCCGTACCGCCGCGTACAGCACCGCGACCGTCCCGACCCCCATCAGCACCTGCGGGACAAGGATCGCCCAGGAGCTCAGCCCGAAGATCCGCACCGACAGCGCCATCGGCCAGAGGGCGGCCGGGGGTTTGTCGACCGTGATGGCGTTCGCCGAGTCGAGCGAGCCGAAGAAGAGGGCCTTCCAGCTCTCCCCGCCGGCCTGGGCCGCCGCCGAATAGAAGGAGTTGGCGTATCCGGAGGCACTGAGGTCCCAGAGATACGACACGAGGGTGAGCAGCAGCACCCCGAGGAACGCGGGCCGCACCCAGCGCGGGTCGTCGGCACGGCCGCGCCACAGCCGGGCGAGGCGCAGGCCGCGGAACGGCGGTGCGCCGGCCGCGGGGATCGGATCGGTGGAGAGGGTGGTCATCGTGCAGTCCTCGGATCGTCGGTGCGCCGCTCGGGGAACACCCAGGCGCGGAAGAGCAGGAAACGCAGCACCGTCGCTGCGAGGTTGGCCGCGATCAGCACCGCGAGCTCGGTGCCGTGCGAGGGGTGGTCGGACGCCGCGCCGAGTGCGGCGAGTGACCCGCTGGTGAGGGCGAGGCCGATCGCGAACACGACGAGCCCCTGGGCCTGGTGGCGCACCGCGCTGTCGCGCCCGCTCACACCGAAGGTGAGTCTCCGGTTCGCGGCTGTGTTGATCAGCGCCGAGACCAGCAGGGCGCCCGCGTTGGCCAGCTGCGGGCTCACCCCCGTACGGAACAGGGAGTACAGCAGCAGATACAGCAGGGTCGAGACCGCGCCCACGACACAGAAGCCGACCAGCTGACGGGCCAGCCCCCCGGGCACACCGGAGAGTTCACGGTCGCGCGGATCGTCCCCGAAGGGGCGTGCGAGCCGGTCGAGCGGGAGCGCGCCGACCCCCAGCGCGCGCCCCACCCGCCAGACGCCCTTGAGGTCGTCGACGGCCGTCCGCACGATGTGCACGGTCGACTCCGGGTCGTCGACCCAGTCGACCGGCACCTCATGGATCCGCAGCCCGGCCCGCTCAGCGACCACCAGCATCTCCGTGTCGAAGAACCACCCGGTGTCCTCGACCATCGGCAGCAGCCGCTGTGCGACGTCCCTGCGGATGGCCTTGAATCCGCACTGGGCGTCGCTGAAGCGGGCGGACAGCGACGAGCGCAGGATCAGGTTGTACGCACGCGAGATGAACTCACGCTTGGGGCCGCGCACCACCCGCGAACTGCGCGCGAGACGCGAGCCGATGGCCAGATCGGAGTGCCCGGAGATCAGCGGAGCCACCAGCGGCAGCAGCGCGTTGAGGCCGGTGGAGAGATCGACGTCCATATAGGCGAGCACGGGGGAGTCGGACGCGGACCACACACTGCGCAGCGCCCGCCCGCGCCCCTTCTGGTCCAGCCGGACGGCCCGTACCTCGTCCAGCTTCCCTTCCAGCTCCGCCGCCACCTCGGGTGTCCGGTCGGTGCTCGCGTTGTCGGCGATCGTGATCCGGAAGCTGTACGGGAACGTGCCGGCGAGATGGTCGCGGAGCCGCAGCACACACGGTTCGAGGTCCTTCTCCTCGTTGTACACGGGGATCACCACATCGAGCACGGGGGCAACGAGCACGGGGGCGCCGGCCGCGGTCACAGGAAGGTGTTCCCGTGCCGGCAGGGTGCCCGGTGAAGTGTCGGTTCGCATAACGACGACACTCGCCAGCCGCGCTGTCACCCCTGTGTGGTCAGCCTGTGACAGTGCTGTGAGTGCCGGTGCTGTGGGTGACGGCACTGTGCGTGACGGCGTTGTGAGTCCCCGGCCCGGGACCCGGCACCGGGGCCGCGGGCAGCCGGACCGCGAACTCCGTGCGCCCCGGCACACTCCGTACGTCCACCGTCCCGCCGTGCGCCACCACGACCGCCTGCACGATCGCGAGACCGAGCCCGGTCGAGCCTGCGTGCCGGGACCGCGAGGCGTCCCCGCGAGCGAACCGCTCGAAGACGTACGGGAGCAACTCGGCCGGTATACCCGGGCCGTCGTCCACCACGTCCACCACCACCCAGCCGCCGTCCCGGCGTACCCGCGCGGTGACCGTGGTGCCGGGCGGGGTGTGCGTACGGGCGTTGGCCAGCAGATTGACCAGGACCTGCTGGATACGGGCACCGTCGGCGGGCACCAGGGCCGGATCGTCGGGGAGTTCGAGCCGCCAGACGTGGTCCTGGCCCGCGGCCCGCGCATCGCTCACCGCGTCGACCACGAGCGGCGAGAGATCGGTGTTCTCGTACGCGAGCGGGGAACGGCCGGTGCCGCCGTGCGGGGGCGGGGAGAGGTGACCGGTGCCGGCGCCTTGTGCGGGCGGGGAGCGGTGACCGGTGCCGGCGCCTTGTGCGGTCGGGCGTCCGGCGTCCAGGCGGGCGAGCAGCAGCAGATCCTCCACCAGACCGGTCATCCGCCCGGCCTCCGACTCGATACGGCCCAGAGCGTGCCGGGTGTCAGGGCCGGTCTCCTCGCGGCCGCGCCGGGTCAGCTCGGCATAGCCGCGGATGGAGGCCAGCGGGGTCCGCAGCTCATGACTGGCATCGGCGACGAACTGCCGTACCCGCGTCTCGCTCTCCTGCCGGGCGGCCAGCGCCGAACCCACGTGGCCCAGCATCCGGTTGAGCGCCGCACCGACCTGGCCGACCTCCGTCCGCGGATCGGCCTCGGCGCCCGGCACCCGCTCCAGCGGGGCCACCTCACCGCTGTGCAGCGGGAGTTCGGAGACCCGGGTCGCGGTCGCCGCGACCCGTCTGAGCGGGCGCAGCGCTATCCCGACCAGCGCGGTCCCGGTGATGGCGGCCGCGAGCAGCCCGGCCGCCGTGACGCACACCTCGACCACGATCAGGGTGGTGACGGTGGACTGGACACCGTCCAGCGGGAAGCCGAGCACAAAGGTGCCGCTGTGGGAGTAGGTCGCCCGGAAGTCCCCGAGGCCCGGAAGGGAGACGGTGTGCGGATTGCCGTCCCTGGGCACCGATTCCAGCGCGTCGAGCTGGTCGGCGCCGAGCGGCGAACTGTCGGGCCGCGCGCCGGGCGTGGCGACGCTCTTCACCCCGTCGACCAGATCGTCGCTGCCGACGACGGTGCGCCCGCCGATGGCCCCTATCGGCAGCCCGGGCTGCTGGACGATGGAACGGTCGCCGCCCATCGGATCGTGGTCGGGGCGCTGGGCCGCCGCCGTCAGCTGCTTGTCGAGCTGCTGCTCCAGATTGGAGTGCATGACGATCGTGGTGACCGAACCGATCACGGCCACCACCACGGCGATCAGCGCCACGGCCGATACGACGAGCCGTGTCCGCAGCGACCAGCGCCGACGCGCCGACACCGGCTACTCCCCGGGCTTGATCAGATATCCGGCGCCGCGCCGGGTGTGGATCATCGGCGTACGCCCCGCGTCGATCTTGCGCCGCAGGTACGAGATGTACAGCTCGACGACGTTGGCCTGGCCGCCGAAGTCGTACGACCACACCCGGTCGAGGATCTGCGCCTTGGAGAGCACCCGGCGCGGATTGCGCATCAGGAAGCGCAGCAGCTCGAACTCGGTCGCGGTCAGATGGATATTGGTCCCGCCCCTGGTCACGTCGTGGCTGTCCTCGTCGAGGGTCAGGTCCCCGACGGCGAGCAGCGACTCACTGCGCTGCGCGCCCGTGCCGGACCGCCGGATCAGCCCGCGCAGTCTGGCCACGACCTCCTCCAGGCTGAACGGCTTGGTCACATAGTCGTCGCCGCCCGCGGTCAGACCCGCGATCCGGTCCTCCACGGCGTCCTTGGCGGTCAGGAAGAGGACCGGCACATCAGGCAGCTCGCGGCGCATCCGGCCGAGCACGGCGATGCCGTCCATGTCGGGGAGCATCACATCGAGCACCACGGCATCGGGCCGGAACTCCCGTGCTGTCCGCACGGCTCCGGCCCCGTCACCGGCACTGCGCACCTGCCAGCCCTCATAACGCAGCGCCATCGAGAGCAGCTCCGCGAGGGCGGCCTCGTCATCCACGACGAGCACGCGCACCGCGCTGCCGTCGGGCCTGCACATTTCGGTACGCCCCTGGGGCGAGGTCGTAGTCATGGGACCACCTTCCGAGCGACCTCTGAGAGACCCCTTTCCCCAACCTGTGAAATTCCTGAGAAACACGGGAGCGGCTGGGAGGCACGCGCCTGCCTTGACCTGCCGGGCGGGCGGGTCCGGACGGGGCCTCCGGGTCGGTCCGGGCGGGGCCGGGCCGGACCGCACCAGGCCGCACTGACCAGCACGAGACCGGGTGGCCCGAACCGCACCAAGCCGCCCCTCCGCCTCAGAACAGCCCCGGCTGGCCCACCCCCGGTTCCGGCAGGGCTGCCCGCACCGGCACGGTCACTTCCGCCCCCGGCTCCGCACCCGTCAGCCCCCAGCCGGCCATCAGCCGGGTGTCGAGGACAGTCACCGCACCATCGCCCCCGGCCAGATGCAGGTCGGGCCCCGCGGCAGCCACCAGCCGCCCGGCGACGGCCCCGCCCGCCACCAGCTCGCTCACCACCCCGGCCGGGTCCCCGAGTCCCGCCAGTCCGAACACCTCCCCGTGATCGGCCACTTCGCAGACCATCCGCTCCAGCGAATCCGGCCACCCGGCCAGCGCGACGGCCCGCGCGTGCACACCACGTACCTCGGCCGCACGCTCCTCCCGCCCCGGCAGCCGGGACCGCACCGCCCGCTTGTCGGCGTACGGGATCCGGTCCGGCACACCCAGCGCCGTACGCAGCAGTTCCTCGGTCCGCCGCGCCGCCATCAACGGCCCGCGTCCCAGCCAGCTGAAAGCCACCGCCCCCTGCTCTCTCAGCCGCGCCGGTCCGCGCTCCTCCGCCGTGATCCCCACCTTGACCATCCCGGCCCCGAACCAGGCCAGGTAGACGCGGTAGACCCGGGGATCGTCGGCGATGGTGTCGGCCGCCACCGAGTGCGCCCGGTCGAGCCGCGCGCACTCCCCGCACCGCGCCTGCGTGCCACGCCCCGGCACCCGTGCCCGCAGCGGGCAGGCGTGCCCCCGCGCCCCCACGCACATCCGCTCCCCCGCAGCCTCGACCCGGAAGCCGACCTCGGTCCCGTAGACAAGCGGACTGGCCCGGGCCCGCCCCTCCCACACGAGCCGCGGCCCCTCGTCCCCCCACCGCAGACCACCGGAACGCCACATGGCCCCTGCGCCCCTCTCGCTCTGCCTGGTCCGCCCCTGCACGGACACCACATCCCCGTCACTCGCAGCATGCCACCCCCCACTGACAGTGGGCGGGGCCCCGGGCAAGGACGGCCGCCGCACCCACCTGGCACAAGGCGCGCACACCTCAGCAGCGCTCGGCCGAGCGGCACTCACGAGCGGCACTCGGACGGGTCCATGGATCAGACGAGTACATAGACAGGCGCACCGTCCGGAGCGCACCCCGACTGCCGTATACAGCCGCGCCGCAGCAGATGCCGGACGCAGTCCTGGACGCGGGCGGGGGACAGGCCGGTACGCCCGGCGATCTCCTCCGTACTGCAGCGGGCAGCACCCGCCACGAGCCCGGGCGCCAGGACGGCGGCGACCGTACGGACGTCCTCGGTGATGACCAGGTTCCGGTCCTGCCAGCGCGCGAGCAGTTCCTGAGGCGTGCCGGCCGCGGCGGTAGCGCCCGAACCGGCGGAAACGCCCGGCCCCGTGGAGACGCCCGGCCCGGCGGAGGTACCGGGCTGCGCCCGCTCGGCGAGCCGGTCCAGCGAGTCAGCGATCCGGTGGAACGCCTGGGTCAGCAAGTCCTGCCCCCGGCTGGCCTCGCGCAGAAGCAGATGGCGCTCCTCCTCCCTGGCCGCGCACGCCTCCGCCGCCCGGATGCTCCGCTCCTCCAGCCGCACGAGCGCGTCGACGATCTCCTCCGGCATGACATAGGCGGTACGCAGCTCGTGTGCGGGCTGCACCGGGGCCGGAACGAGTTCGTACGCACCGTCACGCTGCACCGTGGCCACCACATCGGCCACCCAGCGCCTGAAGGGTGCGCACTCCTGCTTCGTACAGCCGTTGACCAGCTGGATGAGTCCGGCGAGCGTCACCATCTTCATGGACTTCTTCAGCCCGTGACCAGCGATTCTGCGCGAAGCGTCTGCCCCGTAGACACCTCTCGCGAGATCACCGAGGCTCTGCCGGCAGTCCGGCGAGACATGCCACTGCAGGGCCTGTCTGGTGTTCGCGTAACCAAGGTTCTCCGCGACGTCCACGGCCGGAAACCAGTGCGCCCCGTCGGGCAGCGTCAACCGCCGCACCCGCGCGCCCGTCGCCGCGAACACGAAGTCGCTGACATCGACCGCGTCCCGGCATGGCGTCATCGGCTCGTCCTCGGGCGTGTCCTGCTCGCACATCGAGCACCACCTCCGGTTCGGAACCTAGCCGCAGGCATATGCAACTCCGCCCGAACAAAGGCAAGTTCACTCGTTAGGCGACAGGAGCCCCGGCGCCGCCGTTCCGGCGGCCGTCCCGCCCTGAGCGGCCGTCCCTGACGCGCGAACGGCCCTACCCGAACGGCCTCACGGTGCACCAGCGATGGCACCGCAGGCCGAGAACGCAGGTTCCGTCACGTCACAGCGGTGGGCCCGCCCCACGCCGGGAGCCTCGGGGCACTGAACACGGCGCCCCGAGGCACGGACAGCCCCAAGAAGAACTCTTGCCCGACAACGCCAGAGGCCCTCAGGATTGCTCCTGAGGGCCTCTGGCCTGCTGTGCACTCGGCAGGATTCGAACCTGCAACCTTCTGATCCGTAGTCAGATGCTCTATCCGTTAAGCTACGAGTGCTTGGCGTTCCGGGCTTTTCTGCCCCGTCGGCGTTGCGAGAACAACATTACATGACCTGCGGCGTCAGGTGAAATCCATTAGCCGCACCCCCACTGAGCTGCGGAAACGCGCTCTCCCCACACCCTCCCCGGGCCCTGCGGAGACCGCCGCGGAACGACTGAAGCCCCGTCCTTCACGGACGGGGCTTCAGCGATCCAGTCGGCGGAGGCGGAGGGATTTGAACCCTCGATGGGCCGTAAAACCCAAACCGCATTAGCAGTGCGGCGCCATAGACCGGACTAGGCGACGCCTCCAGCACACCGAACACAGTCGCGCGAGCGCGAAGTGGTGCGTGCAGATGATGACACAGCCTTGCGGGCCGTCACCAATCGCGGCTCACGGTACTAGGCCGTGGGGTGGGAGAGCAAAGTCGTTCGTGTCGCGCAACGCCCGGCGCGCAGAAGCGTTAGAGAGGCAGGGGCGCCGCCCCTGGGCCGTCCCCACCGGTCCGTACTCCCTGATCCGTTCTGCCGAGGAGTTACGTCAATGCTGCGCCGCCTCGCTCTCACCACCGCCGTCTGCCTTTCCGCGCTGGCCGCCGCCCCCGTCGCCACTGCCGCGACCACCGCTCCTGTCGCCCCCGCCCCCGTGGCCCGGCCCGGCCACCGGCTGCCCGATCCGCAGGTCCGTGACCGGCTCACCATCACCGTCTCCGATTCCGGTGCACGCGCCGCCGACGGCACCCGCCGCCTCAGCTGCTCACCCGCCGGGGGCACGCACGCCACGCCGCAGCAGGCGTGCGACCGGCTGGATCAGCTCGCCGCCGACGGGCGGAAGCCGTTCGCGCCGGTTCCCGCCACCATGATGTGCACGATGCAGTACGGCGGTCCGGCCACCGCGCACATCACCGGAATCTGGCGCGGGCAGCCTGTCGACGCGACATTCCGGCGTACGAACGGGTGCGAGATCGCCCGCTGGAACACCCTGGAACCGGTCCTTCCGCACACCGTCGGCTGAGCTCCGCCCAGCCGTCCGTCCACACAACCTTGGTGAGAGCTCCCCCTCATCCGCCTCATGTCCGGAGCGCCTGCCTTTAGACTTCCAGCAGTGACACGCCATGGCCCGAGGGGCAAGATGGGCCGGGTTGTCAGCAAGGTGCAGTAGTTCAGGGAGGAAGCGTCGTCGTGAGCAGCAGGCCATCCCGAGGCGCTGCTCGCCTCGCAGCCATACTTGACGCCCTCCCGGACGGGCTGTTGCTCGTCAATTGCAACGGAACGGTCGTCAACGCCAACTCCATCGCCCTCGAAGCCTTCGAGACGCCGGGCACGGCACTCGTCGGCCGGGGGCTGCTCGATCTGCTGCCGGAGTTCGACTCCCGGCTGATCCCGGGCTCGATGCGGCGGCCCGAAGGCGCGGACGAGCAGGGCAGGACCAAGCCGACGCGGATGCTCGCGCGGCGCACCGACGGCGCGGAGTTCCCCGTCGAGGTGACCAGCGCGAATCTGGAGGACGGCCGGGAGGCCTACGACTCCTACGGTGGCGGGTTCACCGGTGACGAGCTGCTGATGCTCGTCGTACGGGATCTGTCGGGCACCGTCGACACCGAGGCCGAACTGGCGCGTTCGCAGCGGCAGACCGAGATGATCCTGCGTGCGGCCTCCGAGGGCGTCGTGGGCACCGACACCGACGGTCGCGTCGTTCTCGTCAACCCCTCGGTCGCGCAGATCCTCGGCTTCCGGGCGAGCGACCTCGGCGGCAGGGAGCTGCACCCGCTGGTCCAGCACTCCCGCGCGAACGGCGAGCCCTTCCCGTACGACGAGAGCGCCCTCGCCGACACGCTCAGGTCCGGGCGCAAGCACCGGGTGCGCGGGCAGGTGCTGTGGGCGAAGGACGGCAGCCCGGTGCCGGTGGACCTGACCACGGCGCCGGTCCGGGACGGCGAGCAGCTCGTCGGCGCTGTACTGACCTTCGCGGACCGCCGCCCGTACGAGAAGCAGGCCAAGCAGCACGCCGACGAACTCCGGGCCAAGGACGAGCGGAACACCGCTGCCGAGGCACGGCACACGGACGAGCTCGCGGCCCGGGACAAGAAGCACGCGGCCGAACTGTCGGCGCGGGCGGAGGAGTACGCGGCCGAGCTGTCGGCGCGGGCCGAGAAGCACGAGGCGCTCGAAGAGCGGCAGCAGCAGCTGACCGCGGTGCTCGGCGACGCCCTGCGCGGGCCGTTGGAGGAGCTGCGGGCCGAGCTGGGGACACTCGCCGCCGACCCGGCAGGTCAGCTGTGGCCCGAGGCCAACCAGATCCTGCACCATCTGGCCGCCGGTTACGCCCGGATGACCACGCTCGTCGACAGCGTCCTCGGCTTCCAGCGGCTCGCCGCCGGGACGGAGGAGCTGACCAGGGCGAAGGTCATGCTCGACGCCGTGGTGGCAGCGGGGGTGGAAGGCGCGGTCGAGCTGATCGGCCCCGGCCGGGTGCAGTTCGCGGTGCACGCGCCGCCCATAGAGGCCGAGGTCGACGGTGGCCGGCTGGCGACCGCTCTCGCGCATCTGATCGCCGATGTGGCCGGCGTGGACGCCACCGGCAAGGCACGGGTCGCCCCCGGCGGCGCCTATGTGGACTCGACGATCGTGGTGGCCGCCGCGCAGCGCGGCAAGGTCGTACGGATCGAGGTGCGCGGGCCGTTCAGCGGCGGCGACCCGGTGCACGAGCCGATCGTGCGCGGCATCGTCCGGGCGCACGGCGGTGTGCTGCAGACCCATGAGGTGCCGGGGACGGCCGGCAGCGCGTATGTGCTGGAACTGCCCCTCGGGGACGGTTCGGGCACGGTGGATCCGGCGGCAGCGGCTGCGGGCCCGGCGGAGTCCGGCGGACCGGGAGCGGACCGGCCCGACCGGCCCGACCAGCAGAACGTCACGTCGGGCGGTGGGCGCCGGCGGGGGAGGCGCTCGTCCACCGATGCCTTCCTGGAGAGCGCGGGCTCCGGCGGCGACGGGGGCGCGAGCCACCCGGAGGAGGCCACGGGAGCCG
>NZ_JAAGLN010000231.1 GCF_010548145.1 Streptomyces sp. SID10853 | reverse complement strand
CAGGGCTACGGCGCCGCGCCGCCGGGCCCGTCGGCGCGCTCCCCTACGATGACCGGATGCCCACCACACCTGAGCGTGACCGCGAGATCGAGTCCCTGGCCGAGTTCGACCGGGCGGCCGCCCGGGGGCCGCTCGGCGGATACCGCGTTCAGGCCGTCGACCTGACGGACCGTACGGACACCCTGCTCAGCGCGGACACATCCGGCGCGGTCTTCCTGGGCTGCCCCATGCGCCCCGAGGCCGAGTCAGCGGTGGGCGCTGCGGGCGCGCTCGTCTTCCCGCCGGTCCCCGGTCTGCCGTTCGCCCCGTACCGCGGGCTGCTGTACTCGGCGGACGAGCTCTTCGCGGGCCTGGCGGACGGCGGCTACGACGCGACCCCCGACGCCCGTGCGTACGCCTGGTTCCGGCGGACCGGGAACGACGGCGACATATTCGCCTCGATGCTGCGCTCCATCCACGACGACGCGATCTCGGACGCGCTCGACGAACACCTCGACAGCGCACGGGTGGTGGGCGTGATGGGCGGCCACGCCATGGCCCGCGGCACCGCCGAGTACGCCGGGGCGGCCCGGCTGGGCCGCACCCTCGCCCGCACCGGTCTGACCGTCGCCACCGGCGGCGGCCCCGGCGCCATGGAGGCCGCGAACCTCGGTGCGTACGCCGCGCCCTTCCGCGACGGGATGCTGGACGAGGCCCTCGAACTCCTCCGCAAGGCACCGTCGTTCAGCCCGTCCGTCTCCGAATGGGCGAGCGCGGCCTTCCAGGTGCGCGAGCGCTGGCCGGACGGCGGGGACTCGGTCGGCATCCCCACCTGGTTCTACGGCCATGAGCCGCCGAACGCCTTCGCCGGGCACATCGCCAAGTACTTCGCGAACGCCACCCGTGAGGACGGGCTGCTGGCCCGCTCGACCGCGGGCGTCGTCTTTCTGCCCGGGGCCGCGGGCACCGTCCAGGAGATCTTCGACAACGCGACCCCGAACTACTACCGCTCGCACGGCGAGCCGTCCCCGATGGTCCTGGTGGACCGCGCCCACTGGACCGAGGAACTGCCCGCCTGGCCGCTGCTGCGGGCGCTGGCGAAGGGCCGGCCGATGGAGTCCCGTATCGCCCTGGTCGACAGCGTGGACGAGGCGCCCGAGGCGCTGGCCCGGATGGTCTTCTGAGGCCGTCCTCAGCCCTCGGCCAGTACCCGGGCAAGGGTGTCGAAGAAGGCGCCCCACCCGGCCGCGGCGTTCTGGTACTCATCGGCGCTGAGGTTGCCGCCGCCCTGGTGGAAGACCATCTCGGTACGGCCGCCCAGGTCGGCGAGGGTGACGGTGACCTTCTCCCCCTCGATGTCGTCGGGCGCCCCCGCGTCCTTGAGGGTGAGGACGAGCCGCTCCGGAGGTGCGACCTCGCGGTAGACACCGTGGAAGGGCATCTCGCCGTGGCCCGGCACGACCAGCACCAGGCTCCACTTCCCGCCGGGGCGTACGTCCATGGTGACCCGGTCCAGCGGGGCCGGCGCGTCACCGCCGTACCAGGCGGCGAACTGCGCGGGCGTGGTCCAGGCCCGGAAGACCCGCTCGCGCGACGCGTCCAGGACTCGGGTGAGGGTGATGCCGTCGGCCTCGCTCGCGGTGTTCTTCGGCGTGGTCATGGTGTCCTTCCGGTGGTCATCGTGACGGTGCTCCTGCCGGCGGCGCCCACGGTGGCAGTGCACACGGCGGCAGTGCTCAAGGCGCCGGTGCTCGTGGTGTCCGTCCCTTTGGTGCCGGTGCTCATGGTGCCGGTGCTCGTGGTGTCCGTCTCTTTGGTGCCGGTGCTCATGGTGTCCGTCCCTTGCGGAGGTCACTCAGATGTTCTCCCGGGCGGCCCGGACTTGTCCTGCCGGAGCACCCGGCCCGGTGACCGCGGCCCGCCACCCGCCCGGGCAGCGCCGTCACCCCTGCGCGGCCAGCAGGACCACATCGGCCGCCTCGAAGACCGCCCCCACCGTCTCGCCTACAGCGGGCGCCGTCAGCAGCGGGCACTCCGCCTCCAGCTGCGGGCCGTGCTCAGGGCTGAGGAGTACGGCCACATGGCTGCCCCGGAACGTACGCGCCTCCACCGTGCAGCGCAGCCCGTCCCGCGGCGCCGCGAGCCGTACACCGGCCGGCCGCACCAGCAGCCGGCCCTCCCCCTGCGCCGACCCGTCCGGCACCGGGATCTTGCCCCACGGGGTGTCCGCGGCCCGGCCGGTGACGGTCGCGGCCACCACATTGTCGAAGCCGAGGAACCGTGCGACGAACTCCGAGGCCGGCCGCTGCCAGACCTCCAGCGGGGTGCCGGTCTGGGCGATCCGCCCGTCCCGCATCACGACGACCCGGTCGGCGAGCGCGAAGGCTTCGCCCTGGTCGTGGGTGACGGCGAGCACGGTCGTACCCAGCCGGCCGAAAAGACCGCGCAGTTCCACCACGAGGCGCTCGCGCAGACTGCGGTCGAGCTGGCCGAGCGGCTCGTCCAGCATCAGCAGTTTGGGGCGCGGCGCCAGCGCGCGGGCCAGCGCGACCCGCTGCTGCTCCCCGCCGGACAGTGCGGCCACGGCGCGCCGCCCGGCGCCGGGCAGACCGACGAGCTCCAGCAACTCCTCGACCCGGCGCTCCTGTTCGGCCCGTGGCACGGAGCGCATCCGCAGCCCGAAGGCCACATTGCTCCCGGCGTCGCGCTGCGGGAAGAGCTGATGGTCCTGGAACATCAGCCCCACACCGCGCCGGTGCACCGGCACCCCGCTCTGGTCGGCGCCGTCCAGCAGCACCCGCCCGGCGGACGCGGGCTGCAGCCCGGCCACCACCCGCAGCAGCGTCGACTTGCCGCTGCCGCTGGGCCCGAGCACACAGACCGTCTCGTGCTCCGCGACCGTCAGATCCACCGCGTCCAGCGCCACCCGCTGCCCGAAGCGGACCGTCACACCGTCCAGTTGCAGCATCAGAACTCTCCCGAGCGGTCGGTACGAATGCGTTCGAGCACCAGCAGCGACACGGCGCACACCAGCATCAGAATCGTGGAAAGAGCCATCGCCTGCCCGTAGTTGAGCTCACCGGCCCGCCCCAGCAGCCGTGCCACCGCCACCGGGAGCGTCGGATTGTCGGGCCTGGCGATGAAGACCGTCGCCCCGAACTCCCCCAGCGACACGGCGAACGCGAACCCGGCGGCGACCAGCAGCGCCCGGCGCACCAGAGGCAGATCCACCTCGCGCCAGGCCCGCAGCGGCGAGGCGCCGAGGACCGCCGCGGCCTCCCGCAGCCGTCCGTCCACGGCGCGCAGCACCGGCAGCATCGTCCGTACGACGAACGGCACGCCCACCAGCGCCTGGGCGAGCGGCACCAGGATCCAGGAGGAACGCAGATCGAGCGGCGGTCTGTCGAGGGTGATCAGGAACCCGAAGCCGACAGTGACCGCGGACACCCCGAGCGGCAGCATCAGCAGGGCGTCGAACCCGCGCACCAGCCGCCCGGCCCGCCGGGTGAGCGCCGCGGCCGCCAGTCCGCCGATGACCAGGGCGATCCCGGTCGCGACCACGGCGTACCGCACGGAGTTCCAGATCGCGTCGACCGGCGGGACCAGGAACGTACCGCCGCCCGCGCCCTGCGACTGGAGCGCCCGGTAGAACGCGAAGCCGTACCCGCCGGGGCCGTCCAGGGACCGCGCGACCAGCACCCCCAGGGGCAGCAGGATCAGTACGCCGATGACCGCGAGCACCCCGCCGACCAGCGTCCACTGGCCGGCGCCCGCCGGACGGCGCGAGGTCAGCGCCGGGTCGACCAGGCTCAGCGCGCTCTCCCGGCGCCGAACGGTCCAGGCGTGCAGCGCGAGGATCGCTCCGACCGCGGCGAACTGCACCAGGGTCAGCACGGCCGCGGTCGGCAGGTCGAGCAGTTCGGCGGTCTCCCGGTAGATCTCCACCTCAAGTGTGGAGAAGCCGGGTCCGCCGAGGATCTGCACCACCCCGAAGGAGGTGAAGGTGAAGAGGAAGACCATCAGCGCGGCCGCGGCCACCGCGGGCGTCAGCGCGGGCAGGGTCACCCGCCGCCAGGCGGCGAACCGGGAGGCGCCCAGGACCCGCGCGGCCTCCTCCTGGCGCGGGTCGAGCTGGGCCCAGAGGCCGCCCACGGTCCTGACGACCACCGCGTAGTTGAAGAAGACATGCGCGAGCAGGATCGCCCAGACCGTGGTGTCCAGGCGTACGCCCCACAGCTGGTCGAGCAGCCCGCCGCGGCCGAGCAGCGCGAGGAACGCCGTCCCGGCGACGACGGTGGGCAGCACGAAGGGCACGGTCGCCACCGCGCGCAGCAGCTGCTTGCCGGGGAAGTCGAAGCGGGCGAAGACATACGCGCCGGGCAGCGCGATCAGCAGGGTCAGCCCGGTCGACGCGCACGCCTGCCAGGTGGTGAACCACAGCACGTGCAGGATGCCGGGCTCACTCAGTACCTCGCCGATCCGCCCGAACTGCCAGGCGCCGCCCGCCTTGAGGCCGCGGCCGACGATGGCCGCGACCGGGTAGGCGAAGAAGACCGCGAAGAACACGACGGGCACCGCCATCAGCGCGAGCCCGACCGCCGTGCGGCGCCGGGCCGCCCCGGCCGCCGGCGCGGGCCCGGCCTGCACCTCGGGTGCTACTTCAGGACGATCGAGGACCACGACTTGACCCACTGGTCACGGTTCTTGGCGATCGTGGCGGGTGCGACGGTCTCGGGCCTGGTGACCTTCGCGCCGAACTCCGTGAACACCGCGGGCTCCTTCGCGCCCTTCACCACCGGGTCCACGAACATGTTGAGCGGCATGTCCTCCTGGAACTTCCTGCTGATCAGGAAGTCGATCAGGGCCTTGCCGCCCGCCTCGTTCTTCGCCCCGCCGAGCAGCCCGGCGAACTCGATCTGCCGGAAGCAGGTGGAGGTGACGACGCCGGTCGGGGCGGTCTTCGGCTGCGGCTTGGCGTACAGCACCTCGGCGGGCGGGCTCGACGCGTACGAGACGACGAGCGGCCGGTCGCCCTTGGCCTTCCTGCCGCCGGCCGATCCGGAGAAGTCGTTGTTGTACGCCTGCTCCCAGCCGTCGTCGACCTTGACTCCGTTGGCCGTGAGCTTCTTCCAGTACGCCTGCCAGCCGTCGTTCCCGTACCGCCCGACCGTGCCGAGCAGGAAGCCCAGGCCCGGTGAGGAGGTGGCGACGTTCTCGGTGACCAGCAGGTTCTTGTACTGCGGCTTGATCAGGTCGTCGAAGGTGCGGGGCGGGGCGAGCTTGTGGTCCGCGAAGTACTTCTTGTCGTAGTTGACGCAGAGGTCGCCGCTGTCGACCGGTGTCACCCGGTGCTTCTTCGCGTCGAGCTGTACGGCGGATTCGACCTGGTCCAGGCCCTTCGCCCGGTACGGCGTGAAGAGGCCGTTGTCGAGCGCCCGGGACAGCAGGGTGTTGTCGACACCGAAGAAGACGTCACCGCGCGGGGAACCCTTGCTGAGGATCTCCTGGTTGAGCGCGGCGCCCGCGTCCCCGCTCTTGAGGACGTGGACGGTGTAGCCGGTCTCCTTGGTGAACTCCTTGAGCACGGCAGGGGACGCGGCGAACGAGTCATGGCTGACGAGTGTCACGACCTTGGAGTTCTTGGCGCCCGAGCCCGAGCCGTCGGAGCCTCCGCAGGCGGCGAGCCCTGTGACGCCCAGTGCGGCGGCCAGCGCGGTGACGGTCAGCTTCCTGGTGCTGAGCGTTCTGCGGGCCGTGCGCGCTCGCTTGGTGGTGCTCACTGATTCCTCCTGGGATGGACATCCAGGAAGAGACGCGGCCCTGCCCGCGGGAGAGCGGGCAGGGCTGAACAGCTTGAGTAGTGACCGAACTTCCTACCCGGAATGACCCGGGCAAGGTCCAGAGGGTCTGCGGCATGGCCGCACTCTCAGCGCTGTGGCGCTCCCCTGTCGGAATATGAAAATGTGCGCCCCACGTTACACGGGCCCTACCGCTCGGCGGCGGCCAGCTGTCCGCAGGCTCCGTCGATCTCCTGGCCGCGGGTGTCCCGTACGGTCACGGGGACTCCGTGCGCGGCGATGGCGGCGACGAACGCCTTCTCGTCCTCCGGCCGGGACGCGGTCCACTTGGAGCCCGGCGTCGGGTTGAGCGGGATCAGGTTGACGTGGACGGGCTTGCCCTTGAGGAGCCGTCCCAGCCGGTCGCCGCGCCAGGCGTGGTCGTTGATGTCGCGGATGAGCGCGTACTCGATGGAGACCCGGCGGCCGGACTTCGCGGCGTACTCCCAGGCCGCGTCCAGCACCTCACGGACCTTCCACCGGGTGTTGACCGGGACGAGGGTGTCGCGCAGCTCGTCGTCGGGCGCGTGCAGCGAGACCGCGAGGCGGCATTTGAAGCCCTCGTCGGCGAAGCGCAGCATCGCGGGCACCAGGCCGACCGTGGACACGGTGATCCCGCGCTGCGAGAGACCGAGGCCGTCGGGCTCGGGGTCGGTCAGCCGGCGGATCGAGCCGACGACCCGCTTGTAGTTGGCGAGCGGTTCGCCCATGCCCATGAAGACGATGTTGGAGAGCCGGGCGGGCCCGCCGGGCACCTCGCCGTCGCGCAGCGCGCGCATGCCGTCGACGATCTGGTGCACGATCTCGGCCGTCGAGAGATTGCGGTCGAGGCCGGCCTGGCCGGTGGCGCAGAACGGGCAGTTCATTCCGCAGCCGGCCTGCGAGGAGATGCACATCGTCACCCGGTCCGGGTAGCGCATCAGGACGGACTCGACGAGCGTGCCGTCGTGCAGCTTCCACAGCGTCTTACGGGTGGTGTCGTCGTCACAGCTGATGTGGCGCACCACGCTCATCAGGTCGGGGAGCAGCGCCTCCCGCAGCTTCTCGCGCGAGGCGGCCGGGATGTCGGTCCACTCGGCGGGGTCGTGGGCGTACCGCGCGAAGTAGTGCTGCGACAGCTGCTTGGCGCGGAACGGCTTCTCGCCGGTCTCGGCCACGGCGTCCTTGCGCTCGGCGGGCGTGAGGTCGGCGAGGTGGAGCGGGGGCTTCTTGGCTCCGCGGGGCGCGACGAAAGTGAGTTCTCCGGGCTTAGGCATGGTCCATCCAGTGTCGCAGACAGCGGAGGGAGGGCCCGCCGTCCTGTGGACAGCGGGCCCTCCCTCGGTGAAGCAGCAGGTCGCGGACGTGGACGTCCGGTCTCCTGCACCGGTTTTCAGGACCCTGCTTCCAGGACCCGGTTCTCAGGAAACCCGGTTCTCAGGAAACCCGGTTTTCAGGACACCGGCCCTCAGGACCCGACGAACAGCACGAGCAGCAGCCAGACGACGGGCGCGGTGGGCAGCAGGGAGTCCAGCCGGTCCATGATCCCGCCGTGGCCAGGCAGCAGCGTTCCCATGTCCTTGATCCCGAGATCCCTCTTGATCATGGACTCGCCCAGGTCGCCCAGGGTGGCGCTGGCCGCGACGGCGAGACCGAGCAGCAGACCCTGCCACCACTGCCCGTCGTCGATCAGGAACTGCATGCACAGCGCGCCCGCCACCATCGCGAAGCTGACCGCCCCGAACAGCCCCTCCCTGGTCTTTCCGGGGCTGATGCGCGGTGCGAGCTTGTGCTTGCCGAAGCGCCAGCCGATCGCGTACGCACCCGTGTCGCTGACCACGGTCAGCACCAGGAACGTGAGCACCCGCCAGGGCCCGTCGTCGGCGGCCAGCAGCAGCGCCACGAACGTCGCCAGGAACGGCACGTAGAAGGCGGCGAACACCCCAGCCGTGACGTCCCTGAGGTAGCCGTCCGGTGGCGCGGTCATCCGCCAGACCAGGACGGCGAGCGCCGTGAGCGCCATGGCGATCCAGGCGCCCTCGGTCCCCCGCGCGTACCCGGCGACGACCATGGCGGCGCCGCCCACCGCGAGCGGTACCAGCGGCGCCTTGATGCCCTTGCGCTCACCGAGCCGGGAGGTCAGCTCCCAGAGACCGACGACCACCGCGACCGCGATCACGATGACGAACGCGGCCTTCCAGAAGAAGAGCGAGGCGATCACCACGACGCCGAGGCCCAGACCGACCCCTATCGCCGACCGCAGATCACGGCCGGCCTTCTTCTTCTCGGGAGGCGGCGGGGCCGGCACGGGCTCCTGCGGGGTCTCGTCACGGAACGGGGGGCCACTCGGGCGAGCGGCCCCCCGGTCGTGGTCGGCACGGCCGTCATGGTCACGGCCGCCGTCTTCGGCGTCTCTGCCTGCGTCGGGCACGATGGGCATGGGCCGAGTCTGCTCAACTTCATGCTCGCCGTATGCGGGACCCGCCGGGACAGCGCCCTGGTCGGGGGCGGGTCGCCATTCCCCGACGGGATGGCCGCTCTGCGGGGCACCCCAGGAAGAGTCGTTCATCAGACCTCGAGCAGCTCGGCTTCCTTGTGCTTGAGCAGCTCGTCCACCTGCGCGACATACTTCGCGGTGGTGTCGTCGAGCTCCTTCTCGGCGCGGCGGCCCTCGTCCTCGCCGACCTCGCCGTCCTTGATCATCTTGTCGATCGTCTCCTTGGCCTTGCGGCGGACGGAGCGGATCGAGATCTTGGAGTCCTCCGCCTTGGTCCTGGCGACCTTGATGTACTCCTTGCGGCGCTCACCGGTCAGCTCGGGGAACGTCACCCTGATGATGTTGCCGTCGTTGCTCGGGTTGACGCCGAGGTCCGAGTCGCGGATCGCCTGCTCGATGTTGCGCAGCGAAGTCTTGTCGAACGGGGTCACCACGGCCATCCGGGCCTCCGGCACGGAGAACGAGGCGAGCTGGTTGATCGGGGTCAGCGCGCCGTAGTACTCCGCCACGATCTTGTTGAACATCGCCGGGTGCGCACGGCCGGTGCGGATCGCGGCGAAGTCCTCCTTGGCGACCACGACGGCCTTCTCCATCTTCTCCTCGGCCTCGAGGAGGGTCTCTTCGATCACCACTTGCTCCTGCATGTCTTGAGTGGGCCCGCGTTCTCAGGCCCTGGAGTAAACCCGCGTCTTGCCCTGCACGGTGTCCGACCGGCAGGTTCTTGTCGGTCCTGTTGGCCTCTCGGCCTCCCGGCCTTGTGACCGCGTGGCCCCTTGGTTCTCCCGAACGGCCGACGCCCGGTTCTCAGGCCCGGGTGCCCTGGTCGTTCACAAGAGTCCCGATCTTCTCACCCTTGACGGCCCGCGCGATATTGCCCGAGGCCAGCAACTCGAAGACGAGGATCGGCAGGCTGTTGTCACGGCAGAGGGTGATGGCGGTCGCGTCGGCGACCTTGAGGTTGCGGTTCAGTACCTCGCTGTACTCCAGCGCGTCGTACTTCACCGCGTCGGGGTTCTTCTTCGGGTCGGAGTCGTAGACCCCGTCCACCCCGTTCTTGCCCATGAGCAGCGCCTCGGCGTCGATCTCCAGGGCGCGCTGCGCTGCGGTGGTGTCCGTCGAGAAGTACGGCATGCCCATGCCCGCGCCGAAGATGACGACGCGTCCCTTCTCCAGGTGCCGGACGGCACGCAGCGGGATGTACGGCTCCGCGACCTGCCCCATGGTGATGGCGGTCTGGACGCGGGAGTCGATCCCCTCCTTCTCCAGGAAGTCCTGGAGGGCGAGGCAGTTCATGACCGTGCCGAGCATGCCCATGTAGTCGGAGCGGGCCCGGTCCATGCCGCGCTGCTGGAGCTCGGCGCCGCGGAAGAAGTTGCCGCCGCCGATGACGACCGCGATCTCGGCGCCGTCACGGACGACCGCCGCGATCTCGCGGGCGATGGCGTGCACGACATCGGGGTCGACGCCGAGGCCGCCGCCGCCGGCGAACGCCTCGCCGGACAGCTTCAGCATGAAGCGGCCGTGCCTCTTGCCGTCGCCGGTAGTGCCGTCGTCGGTCATGTCGGCGTTTTTGTCGGCCTGTTCCATGGAGATTCTCCTCGTGCGCATACGAAGAAGGCCATTGCCGGGGGTCCTTGCGGTTCCCTGTGCGGCAATGGCCTCCTCGTCAGATCTGCGGCCGTCCGGCGCGGACCCGGACGACTGCGTCAGACCCTATCGGGGTCTTCGGTGGATCGCGTACAGACTCAGATGCCGACCTTGATGCGCGAGAAGCGCTTCAGGGTGGCACCGGCCTCGTCGAGAACCTTCTGGACGGACTTCTTGTTGT
Organism: Streptomyces sp. SID10853; assembly: GCF_010548145.1. Lineage (GTDB taxonomy): Bacteria > Actinomycetota > Actinomycetes > Streptomycetales > Streptomycetaceae > Streptomyces. The sequence goes on along the minus strand of NZ_JAAGLN010000231.1, from coordinate 932 downwards.
CCAGGGCATACGGCTGGCCCAGGAGCGTGGCGTCCTTGAAGAAGCCGTTGACCCGGCCCTCGACGATCTTCGGGAGGGCGGCCTCGGGCTTGCCCTCGGCGCGCGTGGTCTCCTCGGCGACGCGACGCTCGGCCTCCACGACCTCGGCCGGGACGTCCTCGCGGTCCAGGTACTTCGGCGCGAAGGCGGCGATGTGCTGCGCGATACCGCGGGCGAGGTCGGCGTCGGCCTTGTCCAGCTCGACCAGGACACCGATCTGCGGGGGCAGGTCGGGCATGGTGCGGTGCATGTACGAGGTGACGTAGACGCCCGAGAACTGCGCGAAGCGGTCCAGGACGATCTTCTCGCCGAGGTTGGCGTTGGCCTCGTCGACGAACGCCTGGACGGTCTTGCCAGCCTCGATCTCGGACGCGAGGAGCGTCGCGATGTCGGCCGGGGAGGTCGCGGCGACGTGCGCGGCGAGCGCGTTGGCGACAGCCTGGAACTTGTCACCCTTGGCGACGAAGTCCGTCTCGCACTTCAGCTCGACCAGAACACCGGAGGTGTTGTCGTCGGCGATGAGGGTGACGACCGCGCCGTTCTCGGCGGAGCGGCCCTCGCGCTTGGCGACGCCCTTCTGGCCCTTGATACGGAGCGCCTCGACGGCCTTGTCGACACTGCCGTCGGCCTCGTCGAGCGCCTTCTTGCAGTCCATCATGCCGGCGCCGGTGAGCTCGCGGAGCTTCTTGACGTCAGCGGCGGTGTAGTTCGCCATGATCGTGAAATTCTCTCTCGAAGTCTGAAAGATCTTACGGGTGAACGGCGGAGGCCCGGGGGCCTCCGCCGTCAACGACCGAACCGGGTGAGGGTCAGGACTGCTCGGCGTCCGCGGCCGGGGCGGCGGGCGCCTCGGCGGCAGGGGCCTCGGCAGCGGGCGCCTCGGCGGCCGTGGC
>NZ_JAAGLN010000230.1 GCF_010548145.1 Streptomyces sp. SID10853 | reverse complement strand
GATCCCCGCCGCTGCCCGCGACCGGGCAGACCTGCTGCCGTCAGGGGCGGGTCCCGGGCCGGGCGCCGTACGGTCCCCGGACGGGCGGGCGGCGCTCTGTGTCGCGGCGCCGCTGGGCCTCATCACCTCCGCCCAGTGGCGTCTGCTGACCGACACGGCACTGCACGACGGCAGCGGCGAGCTGCGGCTGACCCCTTGGCGGGGTGTGGTGCTGCCCGGTCTCGGCCCGGACACCGCCGCGGTCAAGGCGGCCGAGCTTGCGGCCGCCGGACTGATCACGGGGCCGGACTCCCCCTGGCACGGGGTGGGGGCGTGCATCGGACGCCCCGGCTGTGCGAAGTCCCTGGCGGATGTACGCGCCGACGCCGCGCTGGCCATCGGCCCGGGGCACGGCCTGCCCGTGTACTGGTCGGGGTGTGCACGGCGCTGCGGCCACCCGCAGGGCGACCGGGTGGACGTGGTCGCCACGGACAACGGTTACGAGGTCTCCGTACGCGGCGAACGGCTGCGCGACACCATGAACGACCCCTCAGAGTTCGCCGCCACAGTGGCGGAAGCCCGGACCACACCCCTCACGCAGTGACGAAATGAGCGAGAAGACAGTGTTCGACTACGAGAAGGACGGCCCGGCGATCTACCGGCAGTCCTTTGCGACCATCCGCGCAGAGGCGGACCTCTCGGGACTTCCCGCCGACGTCAGCCAGGTCGCCGTCCGGATGATCCACGCCTGCGGCATGGTCGACCTGGTGCGCGATCTGGCCTTCACCCCGCAGGTCGTGGCCCGCGCCCGTGCGGCGCTGCGCGCCGGGGCCCCCGTGCTGTGCGATGTGGCGATGGTCGCCAGCGGAGTGACCCGCAAACGGCTGCCCGCGGACAACGAGGTGGTGTGCACGCTGTCCGACCCGTCCGTGCCTGGTCTCGCGACTGAGCTCGGCACGACGCGGACCGCGGCGGCCATGGAGCTGTGGCGCGACCGGATGGAGGGCGCCGTGGTGGCTGTGGGCAACGCGCCGACCGCGTTGTTCCGGCTCCTGGAGATGGTCCGCGACGGTGCGCCGCGTCCCGCGGCCGTCATCGGGGTGCCGGTCGGTTTCGTCGGCGCGGCCGAGTCCAAGGACGCGCTCGCCGATGCCGTACACGGGCTCGATCATCTGGTGGTGCGCGGGCGGCGCGGCGGGAGTGCCATCGCGGCGGCCGCGGTCAACGCCCTTGCGAGCGAAGAGGAATGAACAGCAGCATGAGCGAGCAGAGCACCGGACGGCTGTACGGAGTCGGGCTCGGCCCCGGTGACCCGTCGCTGATGACCGTACGGGCCGTGGAGGTCATCGCCCAGGCGGACGTCATCGCCTTCCACAGCGCCCGGCACGGCCGGTCCATAGCCCGGTCCATCGCGGCCGGGCACATCCGCGCCGACCACATCGAGGAGGCGCTGGTCTACCCGGTCACCACGGAGACCACCGACCACCCCGGCGGATACCGGGGCGCGATGGAGGAGTTCTACGCACAGGCGGCGGCCCGGCTGGCCGCACATCTCGACGCCGGGCGCACGGTCGCGGTGCTCGCCGAGGGCGATCCGCTCTTCTACGGCTCGTACATGCACATGCACAAGCGCCTCGCGGACCGCTACCCGACGGAGGTGATCCCGGGGGTGACCTCGGTGAGCGCGGCCGCCGCCCGGCTCGGTGTGCCGCTCGTCGAGGGCGAGGAGGTGCTGGCGATCCTGCCGGGCACACTGCCCGAGGAGGAGCTGACGGCACGTCTGGCGTCGACGGACTCCGCGGTGGTCATGAAGCTGGGCCGCACCTTCCCCGCGGTGCACCGGGCGGTCGAGCGGTCGGGGCGGATGGCCGAGGCCCGCTATGTGGAGCGCGCCACGATGCCCGGGGAGCGCACCGGTGAACTGGCGGACGTGGAAGCGGGATCGGTGCCGTACTTCTCGGTGGCGGTGCTGCCGAGCCGTGTCGGTGCGCCCGAGCCGGTACGGGAACAGGGCGATGTCGTCGTGGTCGGCACCGGCCCCGCGGGCCCGCTGTGGCTCACGCCGGAGACCCGGGGCGCGCTGGCGGCCGCGGACGACCTGGTCGGCTACACCACGTATCTGGACCGGGTTCCGGTCAGGCCGGGGCAGCGGCGGCACGGCTCCGACAACAAGGTGGAGTCGGAGCGCGCCGAGCTGGCCCTCGACCTGGCCAGGCGGGGCCGGAAGGTCGCCGTGGTGTCCGGTGGTGATCCCGGTGTGTTCGCCATGGCCACCGCCGTACTCGAGGTCGCCGCCCAGGACGCGTACCGCGATGTTCCGGTGCGGGTGCTGCCGGGGGTGACGGCCGCCAACGCGGCGGCGGCCCGTGCGGGTGCGCCGCTCGGGCACGACTACGCGACGATCTCGCTCTCGGACCGGCTCAAGCCGTGGGAGGTGATCGCGGAGCGGCTGCGGCACGCCGCGTCGGCCGACCTGGTGCTCGCTCTGTACAACCCGGGCTCGCGTACCCGTACCTGGCAGGTCGGCAAGGCACGTGATCTGCTGCTCGAACACCGGTCACCCGATACGCCCGTGGTGCTGGGCCGGGACATCGGCGGCCCGGAGGAGAGCGTACGGATCGTGCGTCTCGGGGCGCTCGATCCGGCCGAAGTCGACATGCGCACGATCCTGCTCGTGGGCTCGTCACAGACGCGGACCGTGCGCAGGGGCGACGGTGAGGAGATCGTCTGGACTCCCCGGAGCTACCCCGAGGGGTGAACCGGTGCGGGTCTCCGGGGCCGCCGGCGGACAGGGCTCGGGCCGTGTCCGCCGGGGTTCAGGCCGTGCCCGCCAGGTCCCTCACCCAGCGGACGGCTTCCCCCGGGGTCCCGGCGACCCGCACGCCTCCGGGAACGGCGGGCCTGCGGACGACCACCACCGGGAGACCGGCCTCCCGGGCCGCGGTGAGTTTGGCCGCGGTGGCCGGTCCCCCGCTGTCCTTGGTGACCAGCACATCGATCCGGTGGTCACGCAGCAGCGCCCGCTCGCCGTCCAGGGCGAAGGGGCCCCGGTCCAGCAGGGTCTCCATGTGCCGCGGGTACGGGGGGTGCGGAGCGTCGACCGACCGCACCAGGAACCAGAGCCCGTCGAGCGCCGCGAACGCGGCGAGGCCCATCCGCCCGGTGGTCAGGAAGATCCGCCGTCCGAGCGCGGGCAGCAGCGCGGCGGCCTCTTCCAGGGAGTCCGCCGGATGCCAGTCGTCGGCGTCCCCCGCCACCCACCCGGGCCTGCGCACGGCGAGCAGGGGAACATGGGCGGTGGCAGCGGCCGAAGCCGCGTTGAAACTGATGGTTCCGGCGAAAGGATGGGTCGCGTCGATGAGCGCGTCGACCTCGTGCTCGCGCAGCCACTGCGCCAGTCCCCCGGCTCCGCCGAATCCGCCGATGCGGATCTCTCCCGGCGGCGGCACGGGCCGTGCGACCCGGCCGGCCAGGGAGCTGGTCACCCGGACCCCGGGGTGCAGCTCCGCCGCGATCCGCCGGGCCTCGGTCGTACCGCCGAGTATCAGTACGTGCATCGGAGCCTTTCATGGCTGAGGGGGACGGTGGCCGCAGCGCCCAACTCAAGCACACCGGGCTGCGGCCGGGCTGGACGACCGGGGCCTGCGCGACGGCCGCCGCCACGGCCGCCTACACCGCGCTGCTCAGCGGCGAGTTCCCGGACCCGGTGACGGTCACCCTGCCCAAGGGACAGACACCGTCGTTCGCGCTGGCCGTCGAGGAGCTGCGCGACGGGCGGGCGACCGCGGGTGTGGTCAAGGACGCGGGCGACGATCCGGACGTCACCCATGGCGCGCTGGTCCGGGTCACCGTACGGCGGCTGCCGCCGGGCTCGGGGGTGGTGTTCAGAGCGGGCCCGGGTGTCGGCACGGTCACCCGCCCCGGGCTGCCCCTCGATGTGGGCGAGCCGGCCGTCAATCCGGTGCCGCGCCAGATGATGCGCGAGCACATCGCACGTGTCGCGGAGCGCCACGGCGCCGGCCCGGACGCCGAGCTCACCATCGGCGTCGACCACGGTGAGGAGATCGCCCGCTCCACCTGGAACCCCCGGCTGGGCATCCTGGGCGGCCTGTCCATCCTGGGGACGACCGGCATCGTGGTGCCCTACTCCTGCTCGGCGTGGATCGACTCGATCCGGCGCGGAGTCGATGTGGCGCGGGCGGCCGGGCGTACCCATCTGGCCGGGTGCACCGGCTCCACGTCCGAGCGGACCGTCGTCGCCGAGTACGGGCTCCCCGAGGACGCCCTGCTGGACATGGGGGACTTCGCGGGCGCCGTGCTCAAGTACGTGCGGCGTCACCCGGTGGACCGGCTCACTGTCTGCGGTGGCTTCGCCAAACTCTCGAAGCTGGCGGCGGGGCATCTCGATCTGCACTCCGGCCGTTCCCAGGTGGACAAGGGCTTCCTGGCCGGCCTGGCCCGGCGGGGCGGCGCGGGGGAGGCACTGGCCGCGGAGGTGGCCGGGGCCAACACCGGACTTGCCGCGCTGCAGTTGTGCCGCGCGGCGGGGATCCCGCTGGGCGATCTGGTGGCCGTGGCCGCCCGCGACCAGGCGCTGTCCGTGCTGCGGGGCGCGCCGGTGGCGGTCGACGTCATCTGCATCGACCGCGCGGGCGGTGTGGTGGGCCGCAGCTCGCTCTAGTTCCCGGGTCAGGCCCGCACCCGCAGCCCGTACGCGGGCAGGGGCAACGGGGCGTTCACCGCGTCGTCCACCGGTGGCCGGGAAGAAACCGCACATCGTACTGGAGCGGGACGGTGGCGAATTTCTCCGGCGCGGGCACGACGGGTTCCTGCGGCAGGCCGAGCTGCTCGGTGGGTACGCCGAGGTTCTCGAAGAACCGCTCGAAGGTGCCGCCCGGCCCTGCGGCGACTCCGACGACCTGGCTGTGGTGGCGCTCGATGCGGTAGGCGTGCGGGCAGTTCTTGGGTACGAAGCCGAAGTCGCCGGGGGCGAGGAGCTTCTCCTGCTGGCTGCCCCCGGTGTCCTCGACGAACACGCGGACGGCGCCGGCCGTCACATAGAAGACCTCATAGGTGTCGGGGTGCAGATGGGCCGGGATGATGTCGCCCCTGGGGCCTTCGACGGTGAAGAAGTTGAAGGTGTTCTCGCTCTGCTCACCGCCCGCGTAGACGGTGACCAGATCGCCGAAGAGGTGGGCGCGGTCCCCCTCGCCCTTCTCGACGAAGTACGGCTTGCCGGGCTCGGGCGGAATGCGCGAAGCCCGCCGGTAGGCGGTGGCGTACTCGATCGTCATGGGTTCCTCCCGGACTCGGACAGCGCATGTCGGGCAGAGCGAATGTCAGGTAGCCTGACACGATGGTTCGCCGCATGGCAACCCGCCGGTCCCGGCCACGGACCGGCCCGACCCCGCTGTGAGGAACAGATGCCCGCCGCCGGCCGCACGCTCTCCCAACTGCTGACCGGAGCCCGGCGCTGGTTCGAGGAGGCACTCCTCGCGACCCTCGAAGAGGCCGGCGCGGCCCCGGTGTCACCGGCCCAGGCCCACCTCTTCGCCGTACTCGACGAGCAGGGCACCACGGTGTCCGAGCTGGCCCGGCGGATGGGGGTCGCCCGGCAGACCGCCCACCAGGCCGTCCATGGCCTGGTGACGGCCGGGCTGCTTGAGCAGGTGCCCCACCCGTCCTCGGGCCGGCAGCGGCTGATCAGGCGCACCCCGCGGGGCGAGCAGACCCATCACCGGGCAGAGCTGGTCCTGGGACGGATCGAGGACGAACTCGCCGGCCGGATCGGCCGCCCGGCCGTCGACGCCCTGCGCGCCGCCCTGGAGAAGCCCTGGGGGCCGCCTCCCGTACTGCCACCGCCCGTACTGCGGCCGTGCTGACGGCAGGGGCCGGAGGGGCGGGACGGCTCAGGGCAGCCCGAGTGGTACGCGGCGGACCGCCCGGCCTTCGGTGTCCAGCAGCCATCCGATGCGCTTGACCGAGCGCAGGGCCACGGTGCGGTCCCTGATCTCCAGCTCGGGGAAGCGTTCGGCGAGCGACGTCTCGAAGGGGCCGACACCGCTCAGGCCGTGGAGCCAGACCGAGATGAGAAGGTTCTGCGGTCCGCTCACGGACGCGCACATGCGTACCTGCTCCATGCGGGCCACCGCGCTCCCCGTCGCTTCGAGCCGGCCGTACGGGACGGTGCAGCGGAGGATCACCATGGTGGACAGCCCCGCCAGGGGCAGGGCGAGGTCGCAGCGGAACGAGATGTTGCCGGTCCTGATCATGCGCTGGAGTCTGCGGCGGGCGCTGTGTTCGCTCATCCCCGTCGCCGCGCCGAGCTGGGTGTAGCCCATTCTTCCGTCTTCGCCGAGCGCGGCCTTCAGGGCCCGGTCCTCGGGCGCCTGCTCGGCGAGCGACTGAGCGCTGTGGCCGGGCCGCTGGGGTGGACGGGAGGCCGCAAGGCCCGTCCGCAGCGCGGGCTCCAGCGCCCGCATCCGCCAGTCGGCGCCTTCCCCGAAGACGGTGACGGCCACGCGGATACGGGTGGAGCGCACCCCGGGAAGCCCGCCGATGACGCGGTGCACGGCCTGCCCGAGATGCGTCAGGTCGGCGGCTGCGACGGACACGAACAAGTCGAAGTCCCCGGCCGTCACATCGATGCCGAAGACCCACGGCAGGCCGGCCACCGCCGCGCTGACGGCGTCGACGGATCCCGGTCGGCAGCCGATCTCCACATAGGCGAGCGTCGCGGCCTCGGGTGCGTCGTACGCGGTGATCCAGGCCAGCCCTCCGGCCCTCAGGCGTTCCCACCGGCGGGCCGCGGTCGTCGCGTCCACCCCGGTGGCCTGCCCGATCCGGTTCCAGGGTGCTCGCGGGGCGGACTGCAGCGCGTCCACGAGCACCAGGTCGGTTTCGGACAGGCGGCCGCGGGAATCCCGCGAATCGCCTTCGGCCGAGAGGCTTTCCTGCATTTCGGGCCCTCCTCCGTGTGCAGGCCGGAGGGTGGGGGCGGTCGCGGCCACCGTCCGGTGACGGCCACTGTAGAGAGGAGCGCCGTGCCTGCTCTGTGCCCTGTCCCGAGCACCGCCGGCGCCGCCCCCTCCCCGGCCGCGTCCCCCTGCCGGTCCCTGGTCGAAACGGAGCCCTCATGACTGTTCCCGCCACTCCCCTGCTCACCGGTCTTGCGGACGGACTGCCCGCCCTGCGCGAGCTGTACAAGGATCTGCACGCGCACCCGGAGCTGTCCCTCCAGGAGGTGCGCACCGCGGGCATCGCCGCGGGCCTGCTGCGTGAACAGGGCTGGGAGGTCACCGAGAAGGTGGGCGGCACCGGCGTCGTCGGGGTGCTCAGGAGCGGGGAAGGCCCGGTCGTCCTGCTGCGGGCCGACATGGACGCCCTGCCGGTGCTGGAGGAGACCGGCCTGCCCTACGCCTCCACCGTGACCGGCAAGGACCGCGAGGGCGAGGAGGTGCCGGTGATGCATGCCTGCGGACATGACATGCACGTCACCTGTCTGCTCGGTGCCACCGCGCTGCTCGCCGCCAACCGCGGGGCCTGGCGGGGCACGGTGGTGGCCGTGTTCCAGCCCGCAGAGGAGATCGGCGGGGCCCCGGCCATGATCGAGGACGGTTTCCTCGACCGGTTCCCCCGCGCCGGGATCTGTCTGGGCCAGCATGTGGCCCCGGCCCCGGCCGGCTTCGTCGGCACCCGGCCAGGACCGGTGATGGCCGCGTCGGACAGCCTGCGGGTACGGCTGTTCGGGCGGGGCGGTCACGGATCCATGCCCGAGACGACGGTGGACCCGGTGGTGCTGGCTGCCGCGGTCATCATGCGGCTGCAGACGGTGGTGTCGCGCGAGGTCGGCGCCGGCCGGACGGCGGTGGTCACCGTGGGGTCCGTCCACAGCGGCACCAAGGAGAACATCATCCCGGACACCGCGGACCTGAGGATCAACATCCGGTCGACCACCGCTGCGGTACGGGAACAGGTGCTGGCGGCGGTCGAACGGATCATCCGCGGGGAGGCCGCCGCCTCGGGCGTGGCGCGGGAACCCGAGATCGAGCAGCTGAACAGCTTCCCGGCCACGGTCAACGACCCGGGGGCCACCGGCACGGTGCAGGCCGCCCTGGCCGCGGCGCTGGGCGAGGGGCATGTCTTCACCCTGTCGCAGCCCGTCCCCGCCAGCGAGGACTTCGGCACCTTCGGCAGCGCGCTCGAAGTGCCCTCCGTCTTCTGGTACTTCGGCGGCACGGACCTGGCCCGCTTCGAGGGCTTCGCCCCGGACGGCATCCTGGAGAACGGGGTGCCCCCGGAGATCCCCAGCAACCACTCGTCCCGGTTCGCCCCCGCGATCGACCCGACCATCGAGGTGGGTGTGGTCTCTCTGCTCGCCGCGGCCGCACAGTGGCTGACGCCTGCGGACGGCGGCTGAGACAAGGCGGGACCCGAAGGCTGCTGCCGGGAGGGGCGGGCTACCCTGCGGGTCTCTCTGCTCGCCGCGGCCGCACAGTGGCTGACGCCTGCGGACGGCGGCTGAGACAAGGCGGGACCCGAAGGCTGCTGCCGGGGGGCGGGCTACCCTGCGCCCTTCTCGGGTCTCCGTCCCCAGGCGGTGAGCATGCCGGCCGACAGCGCGGCGCACTCGTCTGACCCGACATACCGGACCGCCAGGTCGATGGCCTCGTCGTCGACCAGCCCGGTGGCGAGCATCGCCGCTCTGCTGCGCTCCCAGGTGTCCGCCCAGAACCGGCTGATGGCGCTGCCCGCCACGAGGGGCGGCACATGGATCTCGGCGGCGACGGGCCTGAGCCCCGCCGCGCGCAGCAGCTGCGGGTAGGACGGCACCCAGGCGACATCAGTGCCGATCGTGGTCCGCAGCCCCTGCCACATCGCCCGCATCACCGCGGTGTACGGGGTGCCGGGCGTACGGTCGCTCGTCAGGTCGACCGCGTCACTGAGCACCAGGACCCCGCCGGGCGCGACGAGTTCGGCCAGGGTCCTGATCAGACGGTCGCGCTCGGGCAGGTGCATCAGTACGAAGCGGGCGTGGACGAGCCGGAACCGGCCGGAGACGAAGTCCGGGGCGGTGATGTCGGCCTCCAGTACGTCGAGTCCGGGCGGGGGCCGCTCTCCGATGAACCGGACGTCGCGGTCCACGGCGAGCACACTCGCCACCCCGGCCTCGGTCAGCAGCCGGCGGGAGACCGTGCCCGTCCCGGCACCGACGTCGAGGCAGCGCCACCCGGGGCCGGCCCCGACAGCGCGCAGCCGCGCCATGGTGATGTCGTCATAGGCGAGGGCCCCGAAGTCGATGCGGTCCCCCTCGCCCGGCTGCCCGGGCCGGAAGAATTCCTCGCCGTAGCGGCCGCCGCCCGGTGCTCCCCCGCCCGGAGCCGGGGTCACATCGCCCCCGGCGCGGGCGGGTCGCCCTTGGCGGGTTCCTTTGCCCGGGCGGCGTGTGGCTGAAACGGCGGGGCGCCTGACGGTTCCATGACCGGGCCTCTCCACGGTGGGGCGGTGCCGGGCGGTCCGTACCGGAGCCGCCGCCCACCGATCGTCCACCGGCGCCCGCCCCAGCGGCCGAGGCGCGCCGTGCCTGAGCCGATCAGCCCCGCGCGACGAGGTGCCGGATCACTCAGGACAGCTCAGTGCTTCCTTCTGCAGTTGCACCGCGGCCACCAGGCTCAGCTTGGGCTCCGCCTGGCGCAGCGCCTTCACCGCGGCGACCGAGCCGATGTCGCCGGTGAAGCCGACGGCTGCAAGACGGGAGCGCACCCAGCGGGCGCGCAGCCCGCCCTCGGTGGCCGCGGCGGTGGACTCCACGAGTGCGGCGGCGCGTTCCAGGCCGGGGAGCTCCTCGGGCGATGCCTCGGCCAGCGCCTGGCGCAGGGCCTCAGCGACCAGGTCCGCGTCCCGGATGACCAGCAAGAAGTTGTGCTTTCGGTTCAGTCCTGCCATAGCTGCCATGTGGATCACCGTGCCGGTGCTCCTCGCCGGATGGCAAGGAACTTGAGGAATTCGAGAGGAAGCAGGCGGGGCGGGCTCCGGGGTCAGGAAGGTGCGCCGACGCCGGGACAGCCCTCAGCAGGAATGCCGCTCCCGCTCCGGCGAGTAGAGGTGGCTGTCGCCGAACTGTTCGGCGCCGAGCGTGCGGCCGACGATGATGACCGCCGTACGCAGGATTCCCGCTTCGGCGACCTGGCCGGCGATGGTGTCGAGGGTGCCGCGCAGCACGATCTCATCCGGGCGGCTGGCCAGGGCCACGACGGCGGCCGGGCAGTCGGCGCCGTAGTGCGGCAGCAGCTCCGCCACGACCCGCTCGGCGTGCTGGGCCGCCAGGTGCAGCACCATCAGCGCACCGCTGCGGCCGAGTGTGGCCAGGTCCTCGCCGTCCGGCATCGCGGTGGCGCGCTGGGCGACACGGGTGAGGATCACCGTCTGGCCGACGGTGGGGACCGTCAGCTCGCGCTTCAGGGCCGCGGCCGCGGCGGCGAAGGCGGGAACGCCGGGCACCACCTCGTAGTTGACCCCTGCCGCGTCGAGCCGGCGCATCTGCTCGGCCACCGCGCTGAAGACCGAGGGGTCCCCTGAGTGCAGCCGGGCGACGTCCTGGCCCGCCCGGTCCGCGCGCACCAGTTCGGCGGTGATCTGGTCCAGGTCGAGCTGCGCGGTGTCCGTCAGCCGGGCGTCCGGCGGGCATTCGGCGAGCAGTTCACGCGGCACCAGGCTGCCCGCGTAGAGGCAGACACCGCAGGACGCGAGCAGACGGGCGCCGCGCACCGTGATGAGGTCCGCGGCGCCGGGTCCTGCGCCGATGAAGTACACGGTCATCTGTCTTCTCCAGAAAGGGGGTACGGGTTCTTCTCGACGGCCCACTGGGTGACCGGCATGGCCTGCCGCCAGCCGGTGAAGCCGCCGACGGGCACGGCGTGCGCGACGGCGATGCGCACCAGGTCGCCGCCGTGGGTGCGGTAGCGCTCGGCGAGGAGCGCCTCCGACTCCAGGGTCACGGTGTTGGCGACGAGCCGCCCGCCGTCGGGCAGGGCGTCCCAGCACGCGTCCAGCAGACCGGGGGCGGTGAGTCCTCCCCCGACGAACACCGCGTCCGGTGCGGGCAGTCCGGCGAGGGCGTCCGGGGCCGCGCCGGTGACGACGCGCAGCGCGGGGACGCCGAGCCGGGCGGCGTTACGGGC
>NZ_JAAGLN010000022.1 GCF_010548145.1 Streptomyces sp. SID10853 | reverse complement strand
GCCGCCCTCGACGCGACCACCGCCGCCGCTCGCCGCACCCGCCGCGCCGGTGGCGCCGACAGTCCGGGCGGCCCCCGCAACCGCCTGGTGCTGGCCGTGAAGGCCGGCGCGTCTCATGAGCTGCTGCACAAGCTCCTCGACGCCCACGCGGCCGAACCCGACGCCGCCGAGATCGAGGTGCTACCGAGCGGCACGTGCGAGCAGGAAGAGATGCTGCGCGACGGCCGCGCCGATGTGGCGCTCATGCACGCGCCGTTCAACTCCCTCGCCGGGTTCGACAGCGAGGAGCTGATGACCGAGGGGCAGATCGCCGTCCTGCCCGCCTCGCACCCTCTCGCCGCGCGCAGGACTCTGTCCCTGGCCGACGTCGGCGACATCCCCGGCCTTCCGCTCGCCCGCTGGTCCCGCCACGGCACGTACCCGCCCGGGCCGGGCCCCGAGATCCACGACCAGACACAGCTGGCCCAGCTGATCGCCCTCGGACGCACCCTGGCCGTCTTCCCCGACTCGGCCCGCGCCTGGCTATGGGCGGAGCACGCCGCCATCCCCCTGACCGATGCACCCCCCGTCGTCACCCACATCGCCTGGCCCGCGCACAGCCGCTCCCTCGCCCTCGCCGGGCTGGTCCGCACGGCCACACGGCTATGACCCGCCCTCGCCTTCCTTCACCGCGGGCACCACACCGCGGCACACCGCCTGGCCTGAACGAGCCTGTCCCGGAAGCCGCCAGGTCAACGCCCCAAGCGCCTCGGTGCCTCGGTGCCTCGGTCGGTGCCTCCGTGCCTCCGCGCCTCCGTGCCTCCGTGCCTCCGCGCCTCCGCGCCTCCGTGCCTCCGCGCCTCCGCGCCTCCGCGCCTCCGTGCCTTAAGCTGAAGACCAGTGTTTTCGCAGGTCAAGTACCGTTCCCTTGCCTTGCGACTAGTCCCGTGCCCGGTCCGATCCCGCTGGGATTTCGAGGACTGGGGCGCGCCGCACGGGGCGCTCCCCGACACTGAGTACCCATACCAGAACATCTGATGTCTGATCTTGGGTAGGCTCGTTCCAGGACCGTGAACCGAAGGGGTCAAAAATGGCCGCAGCACAGCGGAGCTTCAGGACACTCGCGCCCGAGGTGTCGCGCGGGGCAGGCACCTCGCGGCGGGCAACCACCACCGGCCAGATCAAGGAGTTCATCCTGGTCGAGGGCCTGTGCCCCGGGGACCCGCTGCCCACGGAGGCCGAGCTGTGCGAGCGTCTCGGTGTCTCCCGCTCCAGCGTGCGGGAAGCCGTTCGCACCCTGTCGACGCTCGGCATCGTCGATGTCCGCCACGGCCACGGCACCTATGTGGGCGCCATGTCGCTCGACGCTCTCGTCGAGATGCTCGTCTTCCGCGGGGTTCTGAGTGCGGGCGACGACCTGCGTGCGCTGCGCGACGTGGTCGAGATCCGCCAGGTACTCGACCACGGTATGGCCATCCGCATCGTGGCGAGCCTGACCGGCACCTTCAACCCCGATCTGCACGCGCTGGTGGACGAGATGGTCGCCGTGGCCGCGGAAGGGCGCACCTTCCCGGAGCAGGACCGCGCGTTCCACACCGGGCTGTTGGCACGGCTGGACAACGCGCTGGTCGGACAGCTCGTCAGCGCGTTCTGGGAAGTGCACACGGTGGTGGTGCCCACCCTGGGGCTCTCCGTCGCGGCTGACATGGATCAGACGGCGCGAGCGCACGGCCTCATGCTCGACGCGGCCGAGGCAGGCGACGTCCGCGCCTTCCACGCGGCGGTCACGGCTCACTACGACCCCCTCGACAGGGCACTCGGCGCGACCCGGTCATGACCGGCGAGCCTCACCGTGCCGGCGTCGGCGGTCGGGAAGCACACGCACCGGCACCCGCACCGCACCGCCCGCGCCCCTCAGCTCTGGAGACCCCACACCATGAACACAGCACGGCCCGCCGCTCTGGTCGGCGCGTACGCGGCGCTGCCCTCCCTCCGCGCCGACCAGGAACGCTTCTACGAAGGGCTCGCCGGCCGGAGGATCGCTGACGGGCTGGAGATCCCGTTCCGCGACGACGGCATCGGTGAGGACATTCGCTGGCTGGCCGCTCAGCTGCACGGCTGTTTCACCCGCTCGGTGATCACCCTGATTCCCGGCACGATGGTGCGTGTGGGGGCCTCCGGCACCTTCGGGCTCGCCTCCGGGGACCAGGACGGCCGCCGGGCGGCGGTGGCATTCCTCCACGAGGCCCGTACAGCCGCCGAGGAGTTGAACCAGCTCACCGGCGAGCAGTCGGTCTCTGCCCTCCACATCCACACTGCGCCATCGGTGACGGCGGTCGGCGAGATGTTCGCCCGTTCTCTCGACGAGATCGCGGCGGCCGTACCCGCCTCGGGCGCCTGGTCCACCCGGCTCGTCCTGGAGCACTGCGACGCGTACGCGCCTGCCGTGCCCGGCGAGAAGCGGTTCCTGCCGCTGGAGGACGAGATCCCCCTCGCACGCGAAGGGGGGATCGGCATCACCATCAACTGGGGCCGTTCGGCGGTCGAGGCGCAGGCCCCGGGCCGGCCGCTCGCGCAGATTGCACAGCTCGCCTCCGACGGCCTGTTGGAGGGCGTCATGTTCTCCGGCGCAGGCCCGGCCGCGAACGAGTTCGGGGGGCCGTGGGCGGACGCGCACCTGCCCCTCACCGAGGACGAGCCCACGTCCCTCATGGACGCCGGCGAGGTACGCCGTTGTCTCCGCGCCGCCGAAGGCGCGTTCTCCTACGCGGGGGCGAAAATCCAGGTTCCCGGCGATGCCACGGTCGACGAGAGGCTCGCGGCGGTGGGTCGCGTCATGCGGCTCCTGCCCGGGCCTGTGTCCGCCCCGGTGGCCCCGCCCGCCGGGGCTGCCGTGCGACCCTGACCACGCGGCCTCAGCTGTCGGGGCCGGCCCCGGACGCGGGCCGGCCCTGTTCGGGCGGTGGGGACGCGTCTCTGTCCATGTCTGCGAGGGGAGCCGTTCATGACCACGGCAAAAGACCTGTTCATCATCGCCATGGACCCGGAGCGTTCGGTGGGACAGGGTGACCTGTCGCTCGCGCTCGCGGGAGCCGAGCTGATCGATCTCATCGCCGCGGGAGCGGTTGCCGTGGACGGCGACCGCATCGTGCCGGGCGCCCCGCCGGCGCTGGACGACCCGCTCATGAGCGAGGCCGCGGCGGGGCTCACGCGGCAGCCGCCCCACGAGCGGATCGAGGACTGGCTCTGGCACCGGGGCCGAGACCTCTCGGCCGCGTACCAGGCCGCCCTCGAGGAGGACGGCGAGCTGACGCGGAGGCGGAGCGGCCGGCTGCCCTTCGGCCCGGAACGTGTGGAACCTGTCGATACTCCCGCGCACCGCCGGTCGGCCGAGCGCTGGAGGGCGGAGGAGCCCGTCCTGGCCGCCCTCGCCTCGGCGGTGGGCATCGACGGCGAGCAGTCGGGCGACGAGCCCGGCTTCGACGACGAGGCGGTGACGACCGTGGTGGCCGTGGTCCACGACGCGCTGATGGAGCTGGAGGCCGTACGGCAGCGGCGGTCCATCGAGAAGGCGGCCTTCGCCAATGTCTGGCGCGGACTGTGAGGCGCGATCCGCGCGGCGCCCACCACGACCGCCCCGGGGTGCTGACGGCGCCGTCCTGTGCGACACCGCAGAAGCACTCCTGGACACCTGGGCAATCGGGTCTCGGGCGAAGCGGGTGACCGGGGTGGGCAGCGGACTTGACGGCGACTCCTTGCTGCGGAAGGTGCGGCTGATCCTGGGCGCCTTCGGCACCGGGGCGCCCGTGCTCGGTCTGTCGGAGCTGGCGCGGCGGACCGGGCTCGCGAAGACCACGGTGCACCGGGTGGCCACCGAGATGGTCGGTGTCGGCCTGCTGAACCGGCACGGCCGTCGCTACGAACTGGGCTCGCTGCTCTTCGAGCTGGGCCAGCGCGTCCCCCGGACCAGGGACCTTCGGCTGATCGCGGCCCGGTACCTGGAGGACCTGGCGCTCACCACCCGGGAAACCGTGGTGCTCTCCTTCCCCGGTGACCAGGACGTCCTCTTCGTCGAGAAGTACTTCAGCCAGCGAGGCGGCGGCGTCGCCGTGACCCAGGTGGAAGGCCGGGTGCCGTTCCACTGCGGCGCGTCGGGCAAGACCCTGCTGGCCTTCGGCGATCCCGCGATACGCGAGCGCGTCATGGCATCACCGCTGCGTCGCCGTACTCCGTGGACCATCACGGAGCCCGCGCGGCTGGAGGCCGAGCTGGACCGGACACGTCGGCAGGGCTACGCCATCGACCGTCAGGAGCTCGTCGTCGGGTACGGGGCGGTCGCCGCGCCGGTCTTCGCCAGGGGTGTCGCCGTGGCGACGTTCACCGTGACCGGGCCGATCGACCGGCTGGACGTGCCACGGCTCGCCCCCGTGGTCACAGCGGCCGGCCGCGCGGTGACAAGGGATTTCGAGTCCGTGAACGACTGACCACTGAACACCGCCGACAACATCGCCGACCTTTCGGTCCGTTGACCGGACCAATGCCATTTCCCCCGCCGGGGTCGTCGCGAACAATCCATGAGCAGCCGGGCCGCAGTTGATGACCTGTTCCGGAGCTGCGGTTGGAGGGTGAGCATGGCGGATTCGAATGGTGTGCCGCGTGAGGTGCGCAGGGCGGTGATGGCGAGCCTGGTCGGCAGCACGCTGGAGTGGTACGACTTCTTTCTCTACGGCACCGCTGCCGCCCTCGTGTTCAACACCCTTTTCTTCCCCACCTTCGATCCGCTGGTGGGCACCATCGCCGCCTTCGGCACCAACGCGGCGGGGTTCCTCGCCAGGCCGCTGGGCGGAATCGTGTTCGGGCACTTCGGCGACCGGATCGGCCGCAAGTCGGTGCTGGCCGTCACTCTCGGCATCATGGGCGTCGCGACCTTCCTGATCGGCGTACTGCCGAGTTACGCCACCATCGGGGTGTGGGCCCCGGTGCTGCTGGTCGCGCTGCGGATCGTGCAGGGCATCGCCGCCGGCGGCGAGTGGGGCGGGGGCGTGCTGATCGTCAGCGAGCACGCACCTGACCACCGCCGCGGCTTCTACTCGGCCTGGAGCCAGACCGGGGTCGGGCTCGGGTTCGTGCTCTCCGCGTCGGCCTACTCGCTGGTCCACGCCGTGGCAGGCACGGAGTCCTTCCTCGCGTGGGGCTGGCGGATCCTGTTCATGTCCGGCATCCTGCTCACCGCCGTGGGGCTGCTGATCCGGCTCCGGGTCATGGAGACACCGGCGTTCCAGCAGAGGACTCCGGAACCCGAGAGGACCAGGGCCCCGATCCTCGACGTCGTCCGCAGCCACCCCAAGTCCGTACTGATCACCTTCGGCGCGCGCATCGCCGAGAACGGCGCGATCTACGTCTTCCTCACCTTCTGCCTCACGTACGCGACCAAGATCGGGCTGAACGGCGGTCTCGTGCTCGCCGCGGTCGTGGTGGGCATGCTGTTCGAGTCGTTCGCGATGCCGGTGTGGGGGGCGCTCTCCGACCGCGTCGGACGCCGTCCGGTCTATATGGGTGGTGCGATCGCGATGATCGTGTGGGCCTACCCCTTCTTCGCGATGTTCGACTCACGCAATCCCGTCCTGGTGTTCGTGGCCGTGTTCGTGGCGGCCGTGGTCTGCCACGGTGCGATGATCGGCACCCAGCCGGCGCTCTTCACCGAGCTGTTCGACAGCCGGGTGCGCTACAGCGGGGTCGCCTTCGGGCATGAGCTCGCCTCGATGGTCGCCGGTGGCTTCTCCCCCATCATCGCCACCGCGCTGCTCGCCTGGGCGGGCGCGTCCTGGCCGATCTCCCTGTTCCTGATCGGTATGGGCGTGGTCACCATCATCGCCCTCGCGGCCGCTCCCGAGACCCGCGCGCAGGCCCTCGACGAGGGCGGGACGCCGCAGGAATCCGCAGCGGCGGCCGCGGCCCGAACGGCCTGACCGGCCCCCGCACGGCCGGCCCGCACGGCTCCGGCGCCCCAGCCCGCCACCACCAGTTCCCCCATCACAGAAAGGAGGCTGTTCACCCATGCCCTCGAACAGTGCCGTTCCACGGTCACCCGAATCCTTGGCGCACGAGGTGCTGACCCGCTACCTGGAGCTCTGTGACGTCCCCCGGCCGCCGGACACGACAGGCCGCCTGGAGGATCTGTTCACGCCGGATGCCGTGTGGGAGGGCGTCGGGCCGCTCTACGCCGCGAAGTTCGGCCGGACGACCGGGGCCGGGGCCATCGCCGCGATGCTCTCGGCCCATCTGCCCCCGAACGGCCGATTCCAGGCGAACGTCCACCTGCTCCAGCACGGCACGACGCACGCCGCGTACAACGAGGTCCGGGGGAAGTGGCTGATGCAGCAGTTGTCCCGGTACGAGTCCGGTGCGGCCGAACTCGTCGTGGCCCGGCTGGAGCTGGACTTCCGGATCGAAGAGCACAGCGAAGGGGACAGCGCACGGGATACCGAAGGGGCCAGGGCTCTGATCTCCCGCTTCCGCACCCGGCGGGTCTTCGACGCGGAGCTGGGACCGGCCCTGGTGACCGGCCTCCAGGAGGTGACGACGCGATGACGGCGCAGGACGGCCGGGCGATGCTCCTCACCTGCTACCGGGACGTCCGTGACTACGGCTGGCATCACGTGGATCTGTTCCTGCACGACCGCGACGGCAGAGAACTGAACTGGGTCCATTGGCAGACAGCGGAGGAAGGCCCCGCCGGAGCGGACGCCGCCTGCGCCGCCGTCGAGCCCACCCTGCGCAGAACCACCGAGTGGCAGCACGGGATCCGGGCCGACGGAAGCGACTACTGGACGGCCGTCGCCGTATGGGACGACCGGGCCGAACCCACGAACTCAAGGGGAATGACGCAATGAACACACCAGCTGCAACCGGTCACACCGGCGGCGACACAGCCGGCCTGGTCGGGCACGACCGGGTGGATGTCTCCCTCTACACGGATCCGGGGGTGTTCGAGGCAGAGATGGACCGTGTGTTCCACCGCACCTGGGTGTGGGTGGCGCACGAGAGTGAGATTCCGCGGGCCGGGGATTTCAAGAGGGCGGTGGTGGGCCGTCAGCCGGTCATCGTGACGCGGGACCGGCGTGGGGGGATCAATGTTCTGCTGAACCGGTGCCGTCACCGTGGGGCGAGCCTGTGCGAGACGCCCAAGGGCAACGGGAACGGTTTCACCTGTCCGTATCACGCGTGGTCGTATGCGCTGGACGGGAAGCTGCGGGGCATCCCGTACCCGGACGGCTACGAGGACGTGCTGGAGAAGAAGGACCTGGGGCTGCACCGGCTGAAGGTGGACAGCTACGCGGGGATGGTCTTCGCCAGTCTCGATCCCGGCGTCGAACCACTGGCGGACTTCCTGGGACCTGCCAGGCACTGGATGGACCTGTTCATGAAGCAGGGGGCCGGATACCCGGTCAAGGTGCAGGGCGAGCACACGTTCCGTTTCCGGGGCAACTGGAAGATCCAGCTGGAGAACACCACCGACGGATACCACTTCCCGATCGTGCACCGGTCCTGGATGTCGTCGGTCGACGCCGAGACGGCGGACATGCTGTCGTTCATGACCGACGAGAAGGCGGTCACGCACTCCCTCGGCAACGGACACAGCGTGATGATCATGGTGCCCGAACACGTCGACCTCGATGACGACGACGGCACCGAGCCCCTGCAGGAGCGCTTCGCCCACATCGTCGACGACCTCTCACGCGACTTCGAACCGGCGAAGGTACGCCGCATCGTGCGCTCGATGCACGGCGCGGGATTCAACCTCAACCTGTTCCCCAACGTCGCGATGTCGATGTCGTTCCTGCGGGTACTGCGCCCGCTCTCCGTGACCGAGACGGAGATCCGGCACCTGGCCCTGGGCCTCGACGGCGGACCCGAGATCGTCAACCGCGAACGCCTGCGGATCCACGAGCACTTCCAGGGGCCCTTCGGATTCGGCACATCCGACGACTCCGAAGCCTGGGACCGGGTCCAGCGCGGCGCGGCGGCCGGACCCGGCCTCCCGATCCTCGTCAACCGCGGGCTCTCGCGCGAGACGGAAGACCAGAACGGCGACCGCACCGCCCACTCGACCGACGAGACAGGCATGCGCGAGGCATACGCGATGTGGAAGAGGATGATGACCGATGACCAGTGAACACACCCTTGCGCGACCGGTGTGGGGGCTCACCGACCCCCGGGCCACCGCGGCCGTCGAGCTGATCTGGCGCGAGGCCCGGCTCCTGGACGACAAGAAGTACCAGGAGTGGGACCGGCTGTGGGCCCCGGGCGGCACCTACGTCATCCCCATCGACCCCGACACCGATGACTTCGCAGCCACCCTGAACATGGTCTACGACGACGACCGTATGCGCCGCATGCGCATCGAACGCCTCACCACCGGCTACTCCATCTCCGCGGTGGCCGCCGCGCGCACGGTACGGACCGTGTCCCGCTTCGTCGTCACAGCCGCCGACGACCACACCGTCGAGCTCAGCTCCGCACAAGTACTCGTCGGCCACAAGCACGACACGACCCAGGTACTCGGCGCGGACCTCACCCACCGCATCCGCATCGACGGACCCGAGCCACTGATCCAGACGAAGATCATCCGGCTCATCAACTCCGAGAACGCCGTCAACGCGTCCGGCTTCCTGCTGTAGATGAGGCGAGGATGATCAGAGTCACGGTCAGCGAGACCACGGCCGAAACCAGCAAGGTGAAGTGCTTCCGGCTGCGGCGCAGCGACGGCCGCCCGTTCGCGCCGTACGAGGCGGGGGCGCATGTGGACGTCCTGGGCCCCGGTGGGACCACCAGGCAGTACTCACTGTGCGGCCCGCCCGACGAGGTCGGCTCCTACCTGATCGCGGTCAAGCGGGAGGAGTGCTCCCGAGGCGGCTCCGCAGCGCTGCACGACCAGATCGAGGCAGGTGACGAACTCACCATCAGCGAGCCACGGAACCTCTTCGGCATCGAGCCGACAGCCCGTCGGCACGTGCTGCTCGCGGCCGGCATCGGCATCACGCCGCTGCTCAGCATGGCGCACCGACTACGCCGTACGGGAAGCCCGTTCAGGTTGCACTACTTCGCCACCAGCCGGGAGAGCGCGGCGTTCGTGCCGCTGCTGGAGAGCCCGGCGTTCAGCGCCGACGCCGAGTTCCACTTCGGGGTCGAGCGCAGCGAACAGCCCCGGGTACTGGCCGAGGTGCTGTCGGACGTGGACTGCGGTACGCACATCTACACCTGCGGTCCCAAGGAGTTCATGCGACGTGTCGCCGATGCCGCGACCGGGTCACCGGCGGCGGACCACGTCCACTGCGAGCACTTCCAGGCCCAGGAGCCGACGGCCGATGCGGGTGGCGAGTTCGAGGTGGAGCTGGACACCGGTGAGGTGTTCCGCGTCCCGCCAGGACGCAGCATCGTCGAGGTCCTGGAGGACGGCGGCATCATGGTGGACACGTCCTGCCGCGAGGGCATCTGCGGCACCTGTGTGCTCACGGTCCTCGACGGGGTACCGGAACACCGCGACAACTGTCTGACCCGCAAGGAGAAAGAGGCGGGCGAGCAGATCGCCGCGTGCGTGTCACGGGCCAGGACGGGCCGCCTCGTGCTGGAACTCTAGCCCGCCTCATTGACCGACCCTGTGACAGGGGACGCCTCGGGATGAACACCCCCGGGGCGTCCCCGGAAGGAGAGACACCCGATGCGGGCAGTACCGCAGGAGAGGACCCTGTCCGCCCTGGCGGAGCGGGTTGCCACGGGCGAGCTGAGCCCCAGCGAGGTGATCGGCGGCGCACTGGAGCACCTCGACCGTACGGAGCCCGAAGTGCGGGCATGGGTACGGGTCGACCGCACCGGGGCTCTGTCCGCCGCCCGGCAGCTCGATGGCGCGCCGGCGGGCGGCCCCCTGCACGGCATTCCGTTCGGGGTCAAGGACATCATCGACGTCCGTGCCCTGCCCACCGAGTGCGGATCCCCGCTACGGCGCGGCCGGGTGGCCGGGGCCGACGCTCCGCTGGTCGAGGCGCTCAGGAAACTCGGTGCCGTGCCCTTGGGCAAGACGGTCACCACCGAGTTCGCCTACTTCTCCCCCGGCCCGACCAGGAATCCGCACAACCCGGCACACACACCCGGCGGTTCGTCCAGCGGTTCAGCGGCCGCGGTCGCGGCGGGTGTGGTTCCCCTGGCTCTCGGCAGCCAGACCGCCGGCTCGCTGATCCGGCCGGCCGCGTACTGCGGGGTCGCCGGGTTCGTGGCTCCGGTCGGGGGCCCGCTCGACACCACCGGGTTCGTGGGCCTGTCCCACAGCCTCGACGCGGCCGGGCTGCTCACCGCCACCGTCGCCGATCTCCGGTACGCCTACGCGGCCCTGACCGGCGCCGGTCCGCTCGGCGGCACTTTTGAACCACCCGCGCACCCCAGGTTGGCGGTGTGGCCGGGCACCGAACTGGCCGAGATCGCAGCTGACATGCGGGCCGCTCTGGCGCTGGCCGCCGGGGATGCCGTGGCGAGCGGTGCGGTGCTGGTTGAGGTGGACTGGCCCGCACGGACTCCCCGGCTGGTCGAGGCCCACACCACCGTCATGGCGTACGAGGCCGCTCGTACGCTGGCACCGGAAGGCGCCCGCCCTGATTTGTTGAGCCCACCGCTCAACGAGCTTCTGGCGCACGGCCGCAGCATCACGACCGGGGACTACCACCGCGCGCTGTCCGTCGCCGAGGAGGGACGCGCCGGGATGCTGTCGCTGCTCACCGACGTCGACGCCGTTCTCGGCCCGGCCGCCCCGAGTCCCGCGCCGAAGGGGCTGGCAGCCACCGGGTCCCCCGTACTGAGCCGGCCGTGGCAGCTCCTTGGCCTGCCCGCCCTGTCCGTACCGGGTCACCAGGACCGCCGTGGCATGCCGCTGGGGCTACAGCTCATCGGGCATCCGGACCGCCCGGAACAGCTCTTCGCCCTCGGTCATGCCGTCGAACAGGCCGCCCGCGCACGGCAGTAGCCGAAACGCGGGCGGCCGCCGAGGGAACGGGCGGTTCAGCCGGGTACGGAACGCGGTCCGCCGGTGCCGGGGCCGGCCGGGGAGCGCA
The DNA here is from genome assembly GCF_010548145.1 of Streptomyces sp. SID10853. Classification (GTDB taxonomy): domain Bacteria; phylum Actinomycetota; class Actinomycetes; order Streptomycetales; family Streptomycetaceae; genus Streptomyces. The sequence continues at coordinate 37,281 of NZ_JAAGLN010000022.1, read as the reverse complement.
TGGCCCGGTCCGGCCGGAGGAGCGTGTCCAGGGCGAGCGCCACCGCCCCGGGCTGTTCCATCGCGAGGTGTCCGCAGTCGACCGTCCTCAGAGTGGCGTGCGGGATACCGGCCGCGAGCTCCTCGGCGTGGTGCAGCGGGGTGGCTGTGTCCTGGGAGCCGCCGATGACCAGGGTCGGCGCCGTGATGTGTGTCAGCTCGGCCCGCAGGTCATAGGTGGCGAGGGCGTCGCAGCAGGCCGCGTAACCCCTGGGGTCGGCGTCGGCGAGGTTCTTCAGCAGAGCCCGCCCGAGAGGTGTGCCGGCCTGGTGCGGATCGGCGAACCACCGGCCGGGACTGGTGGCGAGCAGGGGCGCCGTGCCCTTCAGCCGCACCAGTTCGGCACGCTCCCGCCAGGGGCCGGGCTCTCCGAAGTGGGCGGACGTGCAGACCAGGGCCAGTGAGGCGACTCGCCCGGGACAGCGGGCCGCGATCCGCGCGCCGATGGCACCGCCCAGGGAGATGCCCGCGTAGTGGAACTCGTCGTAGGCCAGTTCATCGGCCAGGGCCAGGACCAGTTGCGCGAGTTCCTCCACTGTCGTACGGCCGGGCCCGGTGTCCCGCAGCAGGGTGGCCGGGGAGCCGCCATGGCCGGGAAGGTCGAAGCGCAGCACGCGGAAGGCTGTGGCCAGCGCGGTCAGGTGCGGCTCCCAGACCGTCATCGAGGTGCCCAGGGAGGGGCCGAGTACGAGCAGGGGTGCGTCCGCGGGCCCGGAGATCTCGTGGTGCAGCAGACGGCCGGGGGTCACTGAGCACCGGCTGCCAGATCGGACGGATGCTGAGTCAGTGGGGTGATGTCGATCGTCATGAACGGGAAGAGCGGCAGGTTCCACAGGATGCGATGCAGTTCCTCGTTGTCGGCCACATCGAAGATGCTCAGGTTGGCGTACTGTCCGGCGCACCGCCAGATATGGCGCCAGGTGCCCGCCTTCTGCAATTCCTGGCAGTACGTCTTCTCCCGGTCCACCAGGTCCGCACGGACCTGTTCGTCGAGGTCCCGGGGTATCCCGACGTCCATCTTCACTGCGAAGAGCATGCCTGTGTCCTCTGCCGTCGCCGATCGGTTCGCTTGCTGTGTCACGCCTTGTCGAGCACGAAGTCGTAGGTGACGTCGCGGCCGTTGCCGTCCGCCGCGGGTGCGGGGTCGAGGATCAGCTCGGGCTTCACCGCGGAGGCGATGTCGTCCTGGACGTGGCTGCCGCCCTTGAAGTACAGCTGGGTGGTGACGCGCTGGTGCCCGGGGGCCGACACCTTCAGGTGGAGGTGCGCGGGGCGCCAGGCGTGCCAGCCCGCGGCGGCGATGAGCCGGCCGCAGGAACCGTCGGTGGGAATCCGGTAGGGCGCGGGCTCGATGGTGTGGATCCTGAAGTTGCCCTGGTCGTCGGCTATGACCGTGCCTCGCAGGTTCCACTCGGGCAGGCCGGGGGCGAACTGCGCGTAGTAGCCGTCGTTGTCGGCGTGCCACATCTCGACCGTGGCGCCCGCCAGCGCGGTTCCGTCCACGGATGTGACCTGCCCCTGGAAGAGGAGCGGGGTGCCTTCCTCGTCGTCGCGCATGGGGAGGGTCGCGTCGGCGGGCAGGCGCGGGGCGTCCGGGACGTAGTACGGGCCTTCGATGGTGCCCTTGCTGCCCTCCCGGCTCTCGCCTGCGACCTCCTCGACCACGTGCTCGATCCATACGTCGAGGAAGAGCGGCCACTCACCGTCCTGGCCGACCTGGATCAGCCACGCCTTGAGCGCGTCGTACTCGGCGTAGGTGACCTGGTGGCGCCGGATGACGGCGTGGGTGGCGGCGAGGAGTTCGGAGACCAGGGTGTCCACGCGGCGGGTGTCGGTGTCGGTGGTGCCGGAGTTCTGCTTCGCATGTGTACGGAACCGCTCGGTGGCGGCGGCGCCGGAGGCGGCCGCGGTGGCCTGCTCGGCGGGCTGGTCGGCGGGCTGCTCGGCGGGCTGGTCCGTGCTGATGTCGGTCACTGTGCCGTTCCTTGTCTGTCGGTTGTCCTGCGGCGGATGCGCCGGTCAGCGGTCCTGGCGGTAGCGGGCCAGCTTGTCGGGGTCGATGTCGATTCCGAGTCCGGCGCCCTCGCGGACGCGCAGGGTGCCGTCCGCGATGGTGAGCGGCTCGGTGAGCAGGTCGTCGGTCATGTCGAGGAAGTTGGACAGCTCACCGGCGTGCGCGGAGGACGTACGGTGGGCGGCGCCGAAGGCCACGGTGCACAACGTGCCGAGCTGGCCGTCGATCTGACTGCCCATCACGGTCTCGACGCCAAGCCCCTCGCACTGGTGCAGTACACGCTGGGAAGTCGTGAACCCCGTGCGGGCGGTCTTGATACTGATGGCGGTGGCGGAGCCGCCGAGGAGTTCACGGGTCACCTCGGCGGGGCGGGTGGCGCTCTCATCGGCGATGAAGGGGACCGGGCACTGGGCGACCAGCCGGCGCCGGCCCAACACGTCGTCGGCGGGGCAGAGTTCCTCGGCGAAGGTCAGGCCGAGGTCGGCCATCTCACGCAGGGCACGCGCCGAGTCGGACGCGCTCCAGCCACGGTTGCCGTCGATGTAGAGCTCGGTCTCCGGCCCCAGCGCCTCGCGCAGCGCCCGGCAGGCTTCGACGTCGGCGCGGTAGGGCTGCCGGCCGACCTTCACCTTGAACGTGGTGATGCCGTAGGTGTCCCGGATCCGTTCGGCCTCGGCCACCATGCGGTCGGTGGGAGCGAACCCGACCATGTGGCTCACCCGCATGCGGTCGGTGTAGCCGCCGAGCAGTCCGGAGACCGGCAGGCCCGCGGCCTGGCCGAGGATGTCCCACAGGGCCATGTCGACCGCCGCCTTGGCAGTGGGGTTGCCGACGGTCCGGTCGAGCTTGCCGTGGACCGCTTCTCGCTCCAGGGCCGTCAGCCCCAGGATCTGCGGCGCGAAGATCTTGTCGATCACCGCGACGATCGATTCCTGGGTCTCGCCGTAGGTGTAGGGGCGGGGCGGGGCCTCGGCGCTTCCGGTCAGCCCCTGGTCGGTGTGCACCCTCACCAGGACGTGGTCGGCGCTGTGCACCTCACCGCTCGCGAATTTCAGCGGCTTCTTGTAGGGAATGGCAAAGGGCACTGCCTCCACCTTGACGATCTTCATGCCGCTCCTTCAAGAAATACGTCGTTCCGTTCGAGCACTTTCAGGAGATTCCGCAGCAGCGGCGACTCGTCGTCCGTCCGCCAGGCCAGGTCGAGCCGGACGGACAGCGCGCCTTCGATCTCCTTGCACAGCACCCCTTCGCGGGGCGCGGAGCGGATCGAGTCCGGGAGCACGGCCACACCGAGTCCCGCGGCGACCAGCGCCAGGGCGGCCGAGGTCTCGGTGACCTCGTAGGCGCAGTGCGGAGAGAAGCCGGAGGCAAGACAGCTGCGTACGACCAGGTCGTGGACGACGGAACCGAGCGTGGCCCCGTACATGATGAAGTTCTCGTGCCGCAGCTGTTCCACCCGTACGGAGCCCGCCCCGGCGAGCCGGTGCTCCGCGGGGACGGCCGCGACCAGGGGTTCCTCGGCGATGGGGCGGTGGGTGATCCCGTCCTCCCGCACCGGCGGGCGCAGGACTCCGACATCGATGCGCCGCTCGGCAAGTCCCTTCTCCTGGGCGGGCGTCAGCATCTCGGTGTGCACCTCCAGCAGTGCGTGCGGCATCTCCAGCTTCACCAGCCGTGCCAGTGAGGGCAGTTGGCGGTACGAGGCGGATCCCGTCAGGCCGATCCGGAGTACTCCCTCCGTCCCGGAGGTGAAGCGCCCGACTCTGGCCACGGCGTCGTCGACGGCTTTGAGGATCCGCTGCACATCGGTGCGGAACACCTCGCCGGCACCGGTCAGCGTGACCTGCCGGGTCGTGCGGGTGAACAACTCCACACCCAGTTCCGCCTCCAGGCGGCGAATCGCCTGGGAGAGCGGCGGCTGGGCCATGTGCAGCCGTTCGGCTGCCTTTCCGAAATGACGCGTTTCAGCGACGGCCACAAAATACCGAAAGTGCTTGAGTTCCATCAAAAGCCCCCTCGAATGCACCTCAGCCTAGGGCCGGATTCCGGGCACGGCCAATACCGGTTCAGCCGGTATTGAGACGCTGGTGATATCAATGCCACCCGGCCGGCCACGGGCGAATACCCGCGGCCGGCACAACGGCCATTCGCCTCACGCGGCGGAGTCCAGCCGGTGGAAGCGCCGGTTGAAGTAGACGAGACTGTCGCCGCCCTGCCGGATGTTGATCCGCTCGGTCTCCACGAACATCACGGTGTGCGAGCCCGTGGGCCTGCGGTCGCGAATGGTGCCGACGATGCTGACGAGTGCGTCGCGGAGTACGGGGACGGTCTCGTCGGGCTCCCAGATGTCCCAGGAGAAGCGCTCCTCCATCGGCACCTTCGTGGCGCCGGAGAAGTGCAGGGCGAGTTCCTCGTGTTCGCCGCCGAGCACGTTCAGGCACACGCGGCTGTTGGCGCTGAACAGGTCGTGCGTGGCGCTGCTCCGGTTCACGCAGACCAGCACCGTGGGGGGCGAGTCGGTGACCGAGCACACCGCGCTGACCGTGATCCCGCACCGGCCGCCGGAGCCGTCCGTGGTGAGGATGTTGACGGCTGCCGGCAGGTGCGCCATCGCCTCACGGAAGTCCGCCCGGGTCGGGCTCATAGTCGTCATCACGTGTCATCTCCTCGATCGAGCGATGCATAGCTTGACTACCGGGTCGAGCGGCTTCCCTGTCCGCTCTCCCCCGGCCGGGCGCGCGTCAGCGCATGTACAGACCGCCGTTGACGTCCCAGCAGGCTCCGGTCACCGATCCCGCGTGCTCCGCGGCCAGCAGTGCGACCGCGTCGGCGACGAACCGGGGCGAGAGCAGGTCGCCCACCGGGATGTTCTCCTTCATCCCCTCGATCCGCTCAGGCCCGACGATCTCGTACACGGCGGGAACGTCGAGCGGCCCCGGGGACACGGCGTTCACGGTGACGCCCCGGTCGGCCAGATCGCGTGCGAAGACCTTGGTCAGGGTGGCGACGCCGCCCTTGGCCGCCGCGTAGTGCGCACCGGTGGCCGTACCGCCGTTCTGGCCCGCGAGCGAGGCGACGTTGACGATGCGGCCGTGCCCGCGGCCCGCGAAGTACGCGCCGAACACCTGACTGCCGAAGAACGCACCGTCGAGGTTGGTCGACACGACGGACGAGAAGCTCTCCGGTGTGATGTCCATCAGCGGCTCGGCCTTCGAGACCCCCGCGTTGTTCACCAGCACATGGACCTCGCCCCAGCGTGCGGTGATCGCGTCCCTGACCCGCTCGAAGTCGGCCTTGATCCGTACGTCGAGACACAGCCCGACGGCGGTCCCGCCACTGGGATCCAGTGCGGACGCGGCCCGTTCAGCCCGCTCGCCGGAAAGGTCGGTGAGCGCGACCCGGTAACCCTGCTCGTGCAGCCGGGCCGCGATCACCTGTCCGAGGCCGCCGGCCGCACCGGTCACGACGGCCACCGCGGAGCCGGGTCCGCGCCTGCTGTGTGCGGCCCCGGCAGGCGGCCCGCTGGTGCCGGAGGTCACTGTCCTGCCTCCACTGCCATGCTCGCGGGCGTGGTGAGCGGACGGCCGATACGGGCCTCGACCTGGGCGTAACGCCACAGGGAGTGTTCGCCGACGCGTGTGGTCCTGAACAGGTTGCAGGCGGCGGCGACGGTCTGCTGGTCGGGGACGTCCGCGAGGATGTAGGACGTCCAGGGCCAGGAGGCGGACGGGCCGACCATGTGCTGGTCGTCGTCCATGTCCCCGATGACGGTGACGCCGGGCAGTTCTCCCAGCGCGGTCATCATTCCGGTGAACGCCTCCCACACCGGGCCGCCCTGTCCGGTGGGAAGGTCGAAGAAGTTCTGGTTGATGCCGATGCAGAAGAGCACTCGGAGCGGGGTGGCGGTTGTTTCGGACATGGTCTTCCTTCGCTCTCGGGAGGGCCGGCGCCCTCGGCTGGACTGGGTCACACGAAGCCGGGGAAGGGCTTGACGCCCGTCAGGACGGCCCCGGCGCCGTCGTACATGCCCTCCGTCAGGAAGGCGTGCTGGGGCACCACCGACGCGTCACGCAGATAGCGCTGCATCGGGTTCCCCGTATGGATGGCCGCGGTCCCGCACACGGTGTAGGCGGCGCGTACGACGTCGAAGCCCACCTTCGCCGCGTGTGCGGCGGCGAGCCGGAGCAGACCCGTCTGCTCGTCCGTCGCGGTCGCACCGCCGGCCACGGCCTCGTACACCTCGTCGGTCATCTCGTAGAAGAAGGCGCGGACCGATCGCAGCTCCGCCTCCGCCCTGGCGACCGCGGTACGGAAGTACGGGCGGTCGGCGGGGACCGGCGCGCCCGTGATCCCGCCCGCGCCGCTGCCGACGCGGATGGCGTGGTCGAGTGCGGCACGGGCGACGCCCAGGTTGACCACGGCCAGCACCTGCGCCGCGTACGCGATCGTCGGGTAGCGGTAGAGGGGTTCGTCGACGGTCGGCTCGCCGCCGCGTACGAACGTCCACTCCTCGGGGACGGTGACACCGTCGACGCTGAGGTCGTGGCTTCCGGTCCCTTCGAGACCGACCACGTCCCAGTTCTCCACGATCTCGACCTGTCCGGGGCGGAGCACCGCGGTCCGCGGCTTTCCCGGCCCCCCGCCGCCCACCCCGATCCCCACGCCCAGGACGTCCGCGCCCTTGCACCCGCTGGAGAACTTCCAGCGCCCGCTGACCTTGAAGCCGCCGTCGACGGGCTCGGCCGGCTGGAGGGGGAAGAGCCCGCCGGCGAACACCACGTCGGGGCCGTCCGCGTACAGCTCGGCCTGGGTGTCCAGCGGCAGGGCCGCGAGATAGACCGAGGCGGAGCCGAAGCTGGCGACCCAGCCCGCCGAGCCGTCCACCTCGGAGATCCGCTCGACGGCGCGGAGGAAGTCACTCGGCGGCAGCGCGTCACCGCCGAAGCGTTTCGGGGTGGCGGCCCGGTAGATGCCGGTCCGTTTGAACTCCTCGATCATGTCGCGCGGCACATGGTGCCCGGCGGTGAATTCTGCGCGCCGCCGGGCCACTTGCGCCAGCGTATCCTCGAAGGTCAGCACACGGGTCTCCTCGTTTTTCGGTGTGGGGCTCCCTGTCGGCGAGTACACATCGAGGCTATTTCCGCGGGCGGATGTCCCGCCATTGGGATTCACTGGCGTGGTTGTGCGCAATTCCCGTACCGGGGTAAGGAATTCTTTACGCGCCGGAGCCGAAGGGGAGCGCGAAGGAGAAGACCGCGCCCTGAGGTTCGTTCTCGTTCGCGCTGATGCGGCCGCGGTGCCGGGTGATGATGCGGTGGCTCAGCGCGAGACCGATGGCGTTCCCGTTCTCCTTCGAGGTGAAGACACCCTCGAAGATCTGGCCGCCGGGGATGGCGGAGAGTCCCTGACCGTGGTCGAGGACGGTGAGTTCGGCGTGGTCGTCGGCCGAGCGTCGCGTGACCAGCTCGACTCTCCGCCGGTCCTCCGGCCACCGGGACATCTCGTCGATCGCGTTGAAGGCGAGGTTCATGACGACCTGTCCGATGAGGACGTTCTCGCAGCGGACCGGAAGCGGCTCGTCGGCGAGGTCCATGGTCAGAACGACGGAGTGCTGAGCGGCCCGTAGTTCGATGAAGTAGAGACAGTCCGCGACGATCGTGTTGAGGTCGATGAGCTGCTCGGACTGTTCGAGTCGGACCACGTACTGCCGCAGGCTCTTCAGAATCCGGCTCGCCCGGCCGATCTGCCGTTTGGCGTTGTCGAGCCCCCAGCCCACCGACGCGCCCGCCCCCGGGGCGGAGTCCAGCCTGCCGCGGGCACCCTCGACGAAGTTGAAGGCGGCCGCCAGGGGCTGGCTGACCTCGTGTGCCACGGCCATGGCCATGTCGCCCATGGCGTTGTAGCGGGCCAGGTGGTTGAGGTGCTGGGTGTCCCTGCGGTGTTCCTCCTCGGCGCGCACCCGCTCCGAGATGTCGTGGAACAGCAGCAGATGTCCGCGGAGATCGCTCTCGATCTCGATGTACTGACAGGTCCCGGCGTACCACCGGGGAGCACCGCCGGGGGCGGCGAGCCGGTACCGCGAGTCCTGGGGCGGAGAGCCCGTCAGCGTCCGTGCGACGACCTCGTTCAGCTCCGCGTACGACGCCGCGTCGCAGTACTGCCCGAAGTCGGCTCCGCGCAGCTCGGCGACGTCCGTGTCCAGCAGCTTGGCTGCCGACTCACTGGCGAAGATCACCGTCCGGTCGTCGTCCAGGACCACGATGCCTTCGTCGAGGTTGCGCAGGAACGCCTGGAGCCGGCCCTCGGTCCTGAACAGGTCGCGCTGAGTCGCCTTCTCCTCGGCGATGTCCCGGAACTGAACCATCACGATGGGGCGGGACGACAGGTTCACCCGGATCGCGATGGCCTCGGTGAGGACTTCGTCGCCCCGCTTGGACCGGTAGCACCACTCGGTGGCGCTCTCCCCGTGATCGACGGCCCGTTGCAGCCAGGCCACACCGATCTCGCGCCTGTACTGCCGGGCGTTGCCGCTCATGTCCGGGGCCTTGAGCGGCTTCAGCTCGTCGACTGTGAACTCCAGCAGCTCACAGGCCGCTCTGTTCGCCCAGACGATCTCTTTGGTCTCGGCGTCGTGCACCAGCACGCAGTACTTGAGGGCCTGGACCAACGCCTGGTAGTCGGCCGGTTCCGGAGGGCACATGGGGGTTCCTCGTGGTTACGGGGTCGGCAGCCGCAGCCCCGCCCGGAGCACATCGCGCACCAGGGTGGCGAGGGACTCCGCCCCGGTCTTCTCCCGGATACGGGTGCGGTGCACATCGACGGTCTTCGCGCTGATGCCGAGCCGGGCGGCGATGTGTTTGCTGGGCGCCCCGTCGATCACCAGGTCCAGGACCTCGCTCTCGCGGGACGTCAGGCCGTCGAGGCGCTCCAGGAGGCCGCGCCGCCGGGCCGCCGCCGCGAACCGTTCCTCGGCGGTGCGCAGCGCCGACTGAACGACCTCGATCATGTGCTGCGGGTCGTAGGGCTTCTCCAGGAAGTCCACGGCCCCCCTCTGCAGCGCCCGTACCGACATCCTGATGTCACCGTGCGCGGAGACGAAGATGACCGGGAGCACGGATCCGGCCCGGTTCAGGAGTTCCTGCAGGCCGAACCCGCTGATCTCCGGCATCCGTACGTCCAGGACGACGCAGGCGGGTTGCTCCGGGTCGCAGGAGTCCAGGAAGGACTTGGCGTCGGAGAAGCACCGCGACCGGATGGCGACCGACTCCAGCAGCCAGGCGAGCGAAGCGCACAGTTCCCGGTCGTCGTCCACGATGTACACGACAGACTCGGACGCCGTCTCAGCCACCGCGGACCCCCTGTGCGATCCAGTAATTGATCAGTTCACCGACAAGCAAGGTGCCGTCTTCGATTGTTTCATGAGCACAACCGCGGTCGTCCCGCACACGGATTGTCCGCGGCGGAGCCGGCCGGCGGAATGGCTTCGGTCCGCTCACCGGACCGGAAACCCGGTCGTGCCGGGGAGCCGGACCCGCCGGTGCCTATCCCCAGCAGGGGCAGGCTGTCCGGTGCGGCCGGGCCCATACTCGGATCCATGAACGCACAAGTGCAGCTCGGGGATTTCCTGCGGACGCGGCGCTCCCAGCTGCTTCCTGAGGATCTCGGGATACCCACCTACGGGGAGCGGCGGCGGGTGCCGGGGCTTCGGCGCGAGGAGCTGGCGCTGCTGGCGGGGGTGAGCAGCTCCTACTACACCCGGCTGGAACAGGGGCAGTCGCTGAACGCCTCACCGGAGGTCCTGGAGGCCATCGCCCGGGCGCTGCGCCTGGACGAGTCCGAGCGCCTGCACCTGCACAACCTGGCCCGGTCGGCCAAGGGCCCCGGCCGGGGCCGGCGTCCGGCACCCGAGCAGGTGACCGCGGCGACCGGCCAGTTGCTCGACGCGCTGGCGGACGTCCCGGCGATCGTGACCGGCCGCCGGAGCGACGTCCTGGCGTGGAACCGGCTGGGCCACGCGCTGTTCGCCGCACACCTGGACCCCGGGGCCCCGGACCGGCCTGCCGAGCGCCCCAACATGGCCCGGCTGGTGTTCCTCGACGCCCATACCCGTGACCTGTACGCGGACTGGCCGAGCAAGGCGAGGGCCGTGGTGGGGAATCTGCGTCTGGTGGCCGGCCGGCACCCGGACGACGCCGCGCTGCACGCGCTGGTGGGTGAACTGAGCGCGAAGAGCACGGACTTCGCCTCGATGTGGGCCGACCACCGCGTCAAGGCATGTGCCGTTGCCTCCTACGGGATGCGGCATCCGCTGGTCGGCCCGCTGACCGTCACACAACAGACCCTGGGCCAGGGGCCCGACCAGAACATCGTGGTCGCCACCACGCAGGCCGGCTCCCCCGCGCGGACCACGCTGGCCCTGCTCTCCCAGCTCACCGCCGGGGGCACCGTCCAGGGCGACCCGGCGCGACCGGGTACCCGGGCCGAGGCCCACTGACCCGGCCCACTGCCGGACAACAGGCCGGCCCCGCAACCACCTACCAACCCGAGGACGCCCGCTCAGGGCACCCGCTCAAGGGCACCCGCCCGGACACACTCATCACCCGGGCCCACCCATCCACTCGGGCACACCCATCCACCCGGGCACGGCCGACACCAGGCCGCCGCCCGGAGCCCGAAGCTGCCCCCGGCGTATGACGCCCCGGGCAGCAGCCATCCATCCGACCGTGCGCCGGCGTACCGCTGCCGCACGCCCGAAAACAGTGAAGGCATCATGTTCAAGAAGCTGTCCAAGACCGCCGCTGCGGCCGCTGTGCTGTCCGCGATCGTGCTCCCCACGATCGGTCCGGCTCCTGCGTCCGCCGTCTCCGCCCCGCTGAGCAACGCACGGACCGCGCTCCATTTCGACCTGTCGAAGGACCAGACACCGGAGAACATCGCCCTGGCCCCCGACGGCAGTGCGTACGTCACCTTCGCCAAGGCCCGCCAGATCGCCCGGATCTCCCCCGGCGGCACCGTCCACACCCTGGCCACCCTGCCCCTGCCCGCCGGCGGCGGCCTGCACACCCCGGCCCTGAACTTCCCCCTGACCTCCGGCATCGTCCGCACCCACGACGGCACCCTGTACTTCCTGTACGCCACCGGCACCGCCGACCTGACCGGCGTATGGCGTCTGCGCCCCGGCGGCACACCGCGGCGGATCGCCGCGCTGCCCCCGGCCGGCCTGCCCAACGGCCTGGCCCTTGACCCGCGGACGGGGACCCTCTACGTCACCGACTCCGTCCTCGGCACCATCTGGAGCGTGCCCGTCACCGGTGGCGCGCCCACCGCGTGGTCGACCGCCCCCGAGCTGGCCGCCACCGGATTCCTCGGCGCCAACGGCCTGAAGGTCCATGGCGGGGCGCTCTGGGCGACGAACCTCGACAAGGGCACCGTGCTGCGTATCCCCATCGGCCGTGACGGGCGCGGCGGCCCGGTCCGGACCACGGCCACCGGGCTGACCGGGATCGACGACTTCGCCTTCACCGGCCGCGGCGACCAGATCCTCGCCGCGCTGAACGGTCCCAGCGAGGTCGCCCTCATCCAGCCCGACGGCTCCCACTCCACCGTCCTGACCGGAGCCGACGGCCTCCAGAACCCCACCTCCATCGCGCTGCGCGGCAACACCGTCTACGTCGGCAGTGCCGCCTACGTCACGGACAAGGACCCCAACCTCGTCCTCGCCCGGCTGAACCGCTAGGACCTGGCGTCGAAGTGCCGGCAGGGCAGCAGTTCCAGCGGCCGACGCATAGGCTGGCTGCCATGCCGGACACCGCGCCCCGCCCCGAGCCGTTCACCCCGCGGGCCTCCCCCGCGGCCCTGGAGGATCTCCGTACCCGGCTGCGTGCCACGCGCTGGCCGGACGCGCCCGATGACGCCGGCTGGTCGCTCGGAACCGACCTGGCCTACCTCCGCGAACTCGTCGCCTACTGGGCGGACGGCTTCGACTGGCCGGCGCAGGAAGCGGCGCTCGCCCGGCTGCCCCGCTACCGCGTCCCGCTCGGCGGCCTCGGGATCCACTTCGTACACGCCCGGGCCGCGGCGCCCACCGGGCCCGTCCTTCCGCTGGTCCTGTGCCACGGCTGGCCGGACTCGTTCTGGCGTTACTCGAAAGTCGTCCCGCTGCTGACCGACCCCGGCGCCCACGGAGCCGACCCCGCGGACGCTTTCGACGTGATCGTGCCCGACATGCCTGGTTACGGATACTCCGAACGCCCCTCGGGGCCGCCCCTCGACTCGATCGCCGTCGCCGGTCTGTGGGCCGAACTCATGGACGTTCTCGGCTATGCGCGGTTCGGTGCGGCGGGCGGGGACATCGGCAGCCATGTCAGCCGTTACCTCGGGCTCGACCACCCCGGCCGGGTCGTGGCCGTCCACCGCACCGACGGGGGCCTGCCGGTCTTCACCGGCGACCCGGCGGACCTGACGCCCGAGGAGCGTGCCTGGCTCGAAGGCGGCGCGGCCTGGGGCGCGGCGGAGGGCGCGTACGCCGCCATGCACCGTACGAAGCCCCAGACCCCCGCCTTCGGACTGACCGACTCACCGGCCGGGCTCGCCGCGTGGATCGTCGAGAAGCTCCGGTCCTGGAGCGACTGCGGCGGGGACATCGAGCGGAGCTTCACCAAGGACGAGATCCTCACGAACGTCACGCTCTACTGGCTCACCGAGACCATCGGTTCGTCGATGCGCATGTACCGCGCCAACGGCGCGATCCCGCCCGCACAGCATGCCCGCCGGGTCGAAGTACCGTCCGGCTTCTCGCTCTTCCCCGGCGACATCGTCCTCCCGCCGCGGGCCTGGCTCGACCGCACGGCGAACACCGTGCGTGTGACCGAACCGGCGCGGGGCGGGCACTTCGCGCCGTTCGAGGAGCCGGAGCTCTACGCGGAGGAACTGCGGGAGTTCTTCCGCCCCTACCGGGCCGCGGGGTAACGGACAGAGCCCGCCGAACGCCGTCACTCGGACGGATAGATGTCCCCGGCCGCCATGCTGCTCTCCTGCTCGCTCTGCCGGTCCAGCCTGCCGGCCTTCTCCTTGAGCCGGCGCCGCTCCTCCGGATCGGTCGTCTGCTCGGCCGCCTGCTTCAGGTCCTGCGCCTTGGCCCGCATCTGCTGGACCCGGCTGCCGCTCTCGCCCGCACCGCTCATCACAGCTCCTGGTGGTCTGGAAGGGTCGTGGAAAGGGGTTCTCCCAGCGAACCAGGGACCGCTGCGGACCGCATCCCCGGTGCTCACGCACCGTGGAAGCGGCACGCGCTCTCTCACTCTCCGTGCATCTCGGCATGCGTGGCCCGGCGAAACCCGGCATCGTGGTGTGTACGGGGCTCCGGTCGGCGCGCCCGTGCACGTACTGGGGCGCGCCCGGAAAGGGCGCAGCTCAACCGGGAAGCGTGAGCCAACCATGAACACACCTGATTTTCCGGAAAGCTACGAGCTCGTGTTCAACACACCCGGCGAGGGAAGCGACACCGTCCTCGTCCGGCGCACCACGATGACCGGCGCGAGCGGTGCCCCGGTCTACGCCGACGGAACAGGCATCGTGCGTGCGGAGATCAATCAGGGTGGCGAGGTGCGCATGCTGGCGTCGGGAGGCCATCAGGCGCACGTACCGCCGCTCGAAGTACACCCGCGCCCGACCGGCAAGGAGTAGCAGATGAAAGAGGACAAGCACCCCTCGTACGGGCCGGTCGTCTTCCGCGACCGCTCCGCCGGATACGCGTTTCTCACCAGGTCCACGGCCGGGAGCGACGAGACCATCGCCTGGGACGACGGGCAGACGTACCCGGTGATCGATGTGGAGATCTCCGCGGAGAGCCATCCCTTCTACACGGGGAAGGCGCGGGTGGTCGACGCGGAAGGCCAGGTCGCCAAATTCGAGAAGCGGTACGGCGAAGGCGGGCAGCAGGCATGACGGTCCGGCCGAGAGTGGAAGTGCGACGGGTCTACGAGGACCCGTCGGACCGGGACGGGGCGCGGGTGCTGGTCGACGGCATCTGGCCGCGAGGTCTCTCCAAGGAGAAGGCGGACCTGGACGAATGGTGCAAGGCCGTGGCCCCGTCGACCGACTTGCGCAAGTGGTACGCCCATGACCCCGACAGATTCGAGGAGTTCGGCCGCCGCTACCGGAACGAGCTGTCGGAGAGCGATCGCGCCGAGGCGCTGACTCATCTGCGCGATCTGGCGAGGAAGCGGAAGCTGACGCTTCTGACGGCGACGAAACGCGCCGACATCAGTCAGGCCACGGTCCTCGCTGACCTGTTGCGGGGATAGGGGGGCGGTTCCCGGCAAGGCGGAAGCCGGCCGCGCCGAGCGCGAGCGCCCACCGCGTTCCGGCTCGGCTCGGCCGGCTTCCGCCTGCCGTCTCCCGTACGGCGCGCCCCTGTTACGCCCCCGCTCCCGGCACCGTGCCGGCGTCCGCTTCGGCCTTCGCCCTGGCGGCCAGCGCCTTCTTCCGCTTGCTGACCACCGCGGCGCTCGCCACCGCGCTTCCGGCGAAGGCCAGGGCGAGCATCCAGGGGCGGTCGAAGCGGTTCCCGGTCACCTCGTCCAGCGAGTAGCGGCCCGCGCCCGCGACTCCGATGGCCGCAGCGGTGAAGCCGAGGAGCGCCGGGTACTCATAGCCTCCCGACTGGGCGAAGAAACCGGCGGGCGCGTGGACGGACACCGCTCCCGCCATGGTGCCCGCGACGGCGGCGCCCGCGACGGGTGTGCCGAGGCCGAGCGCCAGCATCGCCCCGCCGCCCGCCTCGCCGAGGCCGGCGGCGACCGCGTTCCGGTGTCCGGGCAGGAATCCCATGTGCTCCATCCCCGCCGCGGTCCCCGCGAGCCCGCCGCCGCCGAACCAGCCGAACAGCTTCTGCGAACCGTGTGCGACGAGCACCACCCCGGTACCGGCCCGCAGGGCGAGCAGTCCCATGTCACGTCGGTTGATGCAGGTCATCGGAGTCTCCAGATCTGTGGCAGCGGGTCAACGGGCGACGACCGCCCGCGGGGCCGCGACGCGGTCCCGGCGGCGAACGTACGTACCCACTCTCCTCGCCCCGTGCGTCCCGCTCGCAACGGGGTTGGCCCATCCGGGCGAAGTCGCAGGTCACCGCGGTTCGACCCGGCGCGGAGCCGCCCTCGTAGGCTGAGCCCATGGAGACCCCCGCCGATGAGACGGCAGCCCGCGCGGTCCAGGACGAACTTCGCACCCGTGTGGTGCTGGACGAGCCCGGTCCGGCGCCGGGCACCGGGCTGATCACCGGTGTCGATGTGGCGTACGACGACGAACGCGACGTGGTGGCGGCCGCCGCCGTGGTGCTCGACGCCGCGACGCTGGCCGTGGTGGACGAGGCCACCGCGGTGGGCCGGGTGACGTTCCCGTATGTACCCGGGCTGCTCGCGTTCCGTGAGGTCCCGACCGTGCTGGCGGCCCTCGAAGCGCTCTCCGCCGGCCCCGGTCTTGTGGTCTGCGACGGTTACGGGCTGGCCCATCCGCGACGGTTCGGGCTCGCCAGCCATCTGGGGGTGCTGACGGGTCTGCCGGTGATCGGGGTGGCGAAGAACCCCTTCACCTTCTCGTACGAGCAGCCGGGCGCCCGGCGCGGTGCGCAGACCCCGCTGCTGGCCGAGGGCGGCGATGAGGTGGGGCGGGCGCTGCGTACCCAGGACGGGGTGAAGCCGGTGTTCGTCTCCGTGGGGCACCGGGTCGGCATCGACAACGCCTGCGCCCACACCCTGCGGCTCTCCCCCGACTACCGGCTTCCGGAGTCCACCCGGCGCGCCGACGCGCTCTGCCGGCGGGCGCTGCGCGAGGCGGTGGCGTAAGGGGAGCACCGCCCCGCGCGGTGTGTGCCGCTCCGGTTCAGGCCGCCGCCTGCCGTACCAGCGGGAAGTGGCAGGCCACCTGGTGGCCGGCGCCGTCCGGCGTGCTGGCCGGCGGTTCGGTCTCGGCGCAGATGTCCTTCGCGATGGGGCAGCGGGTCCGGAACCGGCAGCCGGAGGGCGGGTTCGCGGCGGAGGGTGTCTCGCCGCCGAGCGGGGTGCGGCCGGCGCCTGCCGTCTCGGGGTCCGGGACGTTGACGGTGTCGAGGAGTCCGCGGGTGTACGGGTGGAGGGGGTTCGCGTACACCTCGTCGGCCGGGCCGGACTCGACCAGCTTGCCGAGGTACATCACCCCGACCGTGTCGGCCAGGTAGCGGACCACTGCCAGGTCGTGCGAGATGAAGAGGTACGTCAGCCCGCGCTCGCGCTGCAGTTCCCGCATCAGGTTGAGGATCTGGGCCTGTACGGAGACGTCGAGCGCGGAGACCGGCTCGTCGGCGACGATCAGGTCGGGCGAGAGCGTCAGCGCGCGGGCGAGCCCGAGGCGCTGGCGCTGGCCGCCGGAGAACTCGTGCGGGTAGCGGTCGACGGCGCCGCGCGGCAGCCCGACCGCGTCGAGGAGTCCGGCGACGATCCGGTCCTGTTCGGCCCGGTCGCCGACGCCCTGGATGACGAGCGGCTCGCGCAGGATCGTACCGATCCGCATGCGCGGGTCCATGGCCGCGGCGGAGTCCTGGAACATCAGCTGGATCCGGCGGCGGTGGGCGCGGCGCCGGCCGCGGTCCATGGTGGCCAGGTCCTGGCCCTCGAAGACGATCGACCCCGCCGTGGGGTCCTCAAGGCCGGCGATCATGCGGCCGATGGTGGTCTTGCCGCAGCCGGACTCGCCGACCATGCCGAAGGTCTCGCCCTTGCGCACCGTCAGTGACACACCGCCGACGGCGCTGACCGTGCCCCGCTTGCGGGAGAACGGGCCGCCGGTGAGCGGGAAGTCCTTGCGGAGGTCGGTGACTTCGAGGAGCGTCGCGCCGTCCGGGACCACGGCGGCGGCCTCCCGCTCCCTGACGGGTGCGTCCGCGCTGTCCGGCTCGCCGTCCTCAGGTACGGGGTGGAAGCAGGCGAACCGGTGGTCGCCCTCGGTCAGTTGCGGCTCGTCGGCGCGGCAGACGTCGGTGGCGAAGGCGCAGCGGGCGGCGAACCGGCAGCCCTGCTGGGCGGTGGCGAGGTTCGGCGGCAGGCCGGGGATGGTGCGCAGTTCGGTCTCGCCCTCGACGGCCTTCTCGGGGAGCGCTGCGAAGAGCGCCTGGGTGTAGCGGTGCCTCGGGCGGGCGAAGAGGTCCCGTACGCCGGAGGTCTCGGCGACCTTGCCCGCGTACATCACGGCGACCCGGTCGACCCGGTTGGCGATGACGCCCAGGTCGTGGGTGACGAGGATCATCGCCATGCCGAGGCGGGAGCGCAGCCCGTCGATGAGCTCCAGGATCTGGTGCTGGGTGGTGACGTCGAGTGCGGTGGTGGGCTCGTCGGCGATGAGGAGCTTGGGTTCGCAGACGAGCGCCATGGCGATGGCGACGCGCTGTCGCATACCGCCGGACAGCTGGTGCGGATACGCCTTCATCCGCTCGGACGGCTGCGGCATGCCGACCAGGCCGAGCATCTCCTCGGCCCGCGCCCATGCCTCCTGCTTGCTGACGGTGCGGTGCAGCAGGAGCGGCTCGGCGACCTGTGCGCCGATGGTCATGGTGGGGTTGAGGGAGGTCAGCGGGTCCTGGAAGACCATGCCGATGGTGTTGCCCCGGACGTCGCGCAGTACGGGTTCGCCGGCCGACGCGAGGTCGTGCCCGTCGAAGAGGACCCGCCCCGAAGCGACGGCGCCGCCGGGCGGGAGCAGCCCGAGGACACTCAGCGCGGTCATCGTCTTGCCGCAGCCGGACTCACCGACCACGCCGAGTGCCTCGCCGGGGGCGAGATCCAGGCTGACGCCGTCGAGGGCGTGGACGGTGCGATTGCGGGACGCTATGTCGACATGGAGATCGTCGATCCGCAGCAGCGGCTCGGTCATGGGAGTGTCCTCCGGGCAGTGCAGGCAGGAAAGCAGGCGGGGGTGTGGCTACTTCTTCTGGAGCCGTACTTCGAAGGCGTCCCGGAGGCCGTCGCCCACGAAGTTGAACGCGCCGACGACGAGCACGATGGCGATGCCCGGCGGGAAGATCAGCCACCAGTAACCGTTCTGGGTGTAGGTGATGCCCGAGGAGAGCATCGACCCCCAGTCGGTGGCGGGCGGCGGGATGCTGAGGCCGAGGAACGCCAGATAGCTGACGTAGAGGATGGCGTCGGCGATCTGGAAGGTGCAGTTGACGATGACGGTGCCGATGGCGTTGGGCACGATGTGCCGGAACACGGCGCGGGCTCCGCCGCCGCCCATCATCCGCATGGCCTGGACGTACTCGCGGTCGCGCAGCGAGAGTGCCTCACCGCGGACGAGCCGGGCCGGGGAGAGCCAGGCCACCGCCGCGATGATCACGATGAGCACGCTCTTGCTGGGCGTGATGATCGCGGCGACGACCACCAGCAGGAACATCGCGGGGATGGCGAGCGCGGCGTCCGTGACACGCATCATCACGGCGTCGGTCCAGCCGCCGAAGTAGCCGGAGACCGCGCCCCAGAGGGTGCCGAAGAGGGTGGCGAGCAGCCCGGCGGCGAGCCCGACTTCGAGCGAGGACTGGCCGGCCAGCATCAGCCGGCCGAGCAGGTCGTAGCCGAGGTCGGTGGTGCCCAGGATGTGTCCGGGGCTGCCGGGTGCCAGGTTGGCCTGGGACAGGTCGGTGTGGACCTGGTCGGTGGAGTGGACCAGCGGGCCGATGTAGCAGAACGCGAGCAGCAGCACCAGCACGATCACGCCGGTGAGGGCGAGCTTGTTGCCGGTGAAGACCTGCACGGTGCGGCGGGCCAGCGAAGGCGTGGCGAGGTCGGCGTCCTCGTGCCCGGGGGCTATGACGGCGGTGCTCATGAGACGCTCCGGATCCGGGGGTCGAGGACGGCGTAGACGATGTCGGTGAGCAGCGATCCGACCACGGTGGCGACGCCCACGACCAGCGTCACTCCGAGCAGTACGGGGAAGTCGGAGCCCTGTGCGGCGTTCCAGAACAGGAGGCCCATACCGGGGTAGTTGAACATCGCCTCGACGACCAGGGCACCACTGAACAGCGTCGGCAGATACAGGCCGAGGAGGGTGGCGAGCGGGATGAGCGCGTTGCGCATCACGTGCTTGGCGAGGATCCGCCGGCTGGACTGGCCCTTGGCCATCGCCGTACGGACGTACTCCTCGGTGAGGTTGTCGAGTGTGGCGGAGCGCATGTAGCGGCTGAACATCGCGATGACGCCGAGCGCCATGGTGACGATGGGCAGCACCATGCCGGAGAAGCCGCTGAAGATACTGGCCAGGGACTCGCCCTGCGGTGCCTCCGACGGGAAGATGGGGATCGTCTGGCAGAAGACGATGATCAGGATCAGACCGAGGAAGAAGACCGGCGTCGCGTAGGCCAGGAAGGCGCCCCCGGTCAGCAGGTAGTCGGTGATCTTCCCGCGTCGTACGGCCTGGAGCAGGCCGAGCGGGATCGCGACGATCACCGCGAGGAGGGTGGAGAGCGCCGTCAGCAGCAATGTCTTGGGGAGCCGCTGCATGAGCAGGTCGGAGACCGGCTGGTTCAGCTTGTACGACACTCCCAGGTCACCGGTGAGCAGCCGCTTCAGATACTCGAAGTACTGGAAGGGCAGCGAACGGTCGTAGCCCTGGGCGTGGTTGAAGTGCTCGATCTGCTGCGGTGTGCCCTTGGGCCCGAGGATGGCGCGGGCCGGGCCGCCGGGGAGCATGTGCAGAAGGACGAAGACGATGACCGACACCAGGAAGAGAACGACCACCGCCTGGAGGAGGCGCTTGAGGAGAAAGCCGGTCACTGGTCGGCCCCCTTCTTGACGTAGTACCAGTCCTGCGGGGCGAGGGTCACGGTGGGGTTCTGGTCGACACCCCGCAGGTCGTTGCGGATCACCGACACCTGGTAGGCGGGGTTCGGCATCCACATCACGGGGAGCTGCTGGGAGAGGTACTGGCCGTACGCGTGGACGGCGTTCGGGTCGCTGGAGTACTGGACGGCGCGGATCAGCTTGTCGGCCTTCGGGTCCGAGTAGTTGCCGAAGTTGGCTGACGCTCCGGTCGAGAAGAGCTGCTCACCGCTGGGGTTGAGCGGGTAGTACCAGCTGCCGGCCGTGCCGAAGAACGACATGTCCCAGTCGCAGCCCGGCTGTCCTGCCTTGCAGGGCACGGAGTTGCCGAGGACCGAGTTGAGGGGCTGCTGGCGGACCTTGAGGTCGATACCGGCCTTGCTCAGCGAGGACTTCAGCTCCTGCATCATGTTGGTGGACTCGGTGGAGCCCGACTGCGAGAGCAGCGTCAGGTCGAGCGGGGCGTTCTTGGCGATGCCGGCTCCGCACCGGTCGGCGCCGGTGCCGGGGCGGGTGCAGCGTGCCTGGCCGTCGCGGACGGTCCACCCGTGGTCGGTGAGGAGCGTGCGGGCCGCCTTCACCGAGTACGGGTACTGGTTCTTCTGCATCTCCGGGGTGGTGTACTGCGTCTTCGGTGTGACGGGGACCGGGCCGAGCGTCGGGTCGGCGCTGCCCTGCCAGATGACCTTGCTCATCGACTTCTGGTCGACCAGGTGCTGCATGGCCTGGCGGATGTAGAGCTGGCGCATGGCCGCCCCGCCGTGCGAGGAGTTGAAGTTGTAGACGATGTAGGTGGCCGCCCAGCCCTCCCACGGGTCGACGCGGTAGCCACGGCTCTCGAACTTCTTCTTCTGGGCGATCACCGACGGCGGTATGTAACCGTAGTCGACGCCGCCGGAACGCAGCACGTTGAACTCGGAGTCGGCGGTGGTGAAGGGCTTGAGGACGACCTTGTCCAGATGCGCCTTGTTGTTACCGGTGTACTTCGGGTTGCGTACGAGGGTGACCTGGCCGGTGTTCTGCCAGCCGGCGATCTTCCAGGGCCCGTCGACGGTCTTCCAGAGCGGGTCCTTGGAGTAGGCGCCGAGGCTCTTGGAGTGGGTGGTCAGCCGGGCGAAGACCGCCTTGGCGCCCGCGGTGGTCCGGTCCCAGTCGCCGATCGCGCCGCCGTCCTTCTTCGCGTCCCAGGCGGCCTGCGGGAGGGCGCGCATCAGGGTGAGCTGGTTGGCGGTGAACCAGTCGGGGTTGTACGAGCGGTTGAGGTGCAGCCGGACGGTGTGGGCGTCGACGGTCTCGAAGCTCTTGACGTTGTCGGGCATGGTGCCGACCGAGTAGCTCCCCCACTCCGCCTTGTTGGCCTTGACCATGTTGAACCAGAACTCGATGTCGCGCGCGGTCACCGGCCTGCCGTCGGACCACTTGATGTCCTTGCGCAGCGGCACGGTGACGGTCTTGTTGCCGTCGCTGTAGACGGGCTTCGTACCCAGTGTGTTGGGCCCGGTGGTGGTGAGGGCGCCGTCCTTCTTCACCGCGTCGTAGACCGGCATGAAGAGCAGCGACTGGATGGCGAAGTTGTACGTGGCGCCGTACCCCGGGGCCCCGATGGGGAAGATCCAGTTCGGGGTGGCGGCCGGCGGCAGCGCCATCGTCGCGGTGCCGCCCTCGACGGGGGTGCCGCCGGTGGGCCCCATGTCGATCTTGCCGCCGTCCTGCGAACAGGCCGAGAGGGCCACGACGAGCGCCGCCCCGGTGACCGCTGCGGCGAGCGCGCGACGCCGCGCGGATGAGCGCCTTGGGCGCATGGGTGGGCCTCCATCGGGTTCCAGCAGCGAGCCGACGTGAACATCGGCTGGAGAATGCTTGAAAGTTAGGACGGTGGCCGAAACTAAGTCAAGAGTAGATGTTCGACTAAGGGCAGCCTTCCTAGAGTCTTTAGGAGCTTATGTCCCATATTGCGCTACGGAATTGCTGAAAACTTTCCCGTTACCCCTGGCGAAAGTTGCCCCCGGATCGCTAACTTTCATCGAGACACCACAGACTTGCTTTGACAGATCGAAGTAACTCGACGGCATACAGAGCAGTTCGAGGAGCGCGATGACGGGGAGACCAATGACGGACAGCGCATCGAACCAGCAGATTCTGCGCATGGTCACGTCCGGCACCGCGTCCTCCCGGGCCGATCTGGTCCGGGAGTTGGGTCTGGCCGCCTCCACCGTCTCGCTCCGTGTGCAGGAGCTGGTCGCGGCCGGGCTTCTCACGGAGTCGGGCGAGGGCGCGTCCCGCGGCGGCCGGCGCCCCCGGCTGCTGCGCATCCCCGAGCAGGGGGGTGTGGCCCTGACCGCCGACCTCGGCTCGCACCACGGCAGGCTGGCGGCCGTCTCCGCCGACGGCACGGTCCGGGACGCCGCCGACCACAGCCACGACCTCACCGCGGGGCCGGAACAGGCCGCCGACTGGCTGGTGGAGCGGCTGACCGCGCTGGCCGACCGCCAGCGCGCGGCGGGCCGCACCGTACGGAGCGTCGGTATCGCCTTCCCCGGCCCGGTCGATGTGCGGGCCGGCCGGGTGCTCACCCCCTCCCGGATGCCGGGCTGGCACAACTTCCCGCTCCGCGACGTCCTCGCCGACCGGCTCGGGCTGCCCGTCGTCGTGGACAACGACGCGACCCTCATGGCCGTCGGAGAGCACCAGTCGGCCAGGCCGGAACTCCAGCACCTCGTCGTGGTCAAGGCGGGCCGTGGCATCGGCTGCGGAGTGATCTCCGCCGGCCGCCCGCACCGCGGGGCCAACGGCTGCGCGGGCGACATCAGCCATGTCCGGGTCGAGGCCGCCGAGGACCGCCCGTGCAGCTGCGGGAACATCGGCTGCCTGGAGACCGTCGCCAGCGGCGCGGCCGTACTGCGCGAACTCGCCCGCGGCGGCACCCCGGTGGACGGCACGGCTGAACTGCTGCGCCTGGTGACCGACGGGGACCCGCAGGCGACCACCCTCGTCAGGGCGGCAGGCCGGCACATCGGCACCGTGCTCAGCGTCGTCGTCAACTTCTTCAACCCGCAGGCCGTCGTACTGGGCGGTGCGCTCGCGTCGGCTGAGCCCCTGGTGGCCGCGGTCCGCGGCGTCCTGTACGAGCGCTGCCTGCCCATGGCCACGGCGGGGCTCGAAATCACCACCACCGTCTCCGGCCGCGACGCCGGACTGCTGGGCGCGGGGCTGACGGCTCTGCGCGACAGCCTGCCGTACGCCGAAGCGCCCTGAGCCGGCTCCCGCCGCGCCCCGGCACCCCTCGGGCCCGGCCCCCGTACCACCACCCCACCCGCAACCCGGAGAGCAGCGCCACATGACCACCGCCACCCCCGCCCGCCGTCTGCGCATAGCCATCGGCGGCATCGGCATCGAGTCGTCCACCTTCTGTCCGCACCGCTCCACCGTGGCCGACTTCCGTCAGACCCGCGGCCAGGACCTCCTGGACCGATACACCTGGACGCAGCCTGCGTCCGACCTCGGCGCGCACGTCGAGTGGGTCCCGCTGCTGCACGCCACCGCGCTGCCCGGCGGCCCCGTCGAGGCGGAGTCGTATCTGCAGCTCAAGGACGAGCTGGTCACCCGGATCCGGGCGGCGGGCCCCCTCGACGGCATGGTGTACGACCTGCACGGCGCGATGAGCGTCATCGGCCTCACCGACGCCGAGGGCGATCTCACCGAGGCCGTGCGCGCCGCGCTCGACGCGGTGGGCACCCCGGAGGACCCGGCGTCCGGACGGCCGATGATGTCCGCCGCGATGGACCTGCACGGCAATGTCTCGCGCCGCTTCGCCGAGCCGGTCGAGCTGCTCACCGCGCACCGGCTCGCCCCGCACGAGGACGCCTGGGACACCCGCGAGCGCGCGGCCCGCAAGCTGGTCGAGCGGCTGCGGCTGCCCGCCGCCGACCGCCGGCCGCACCGCGCCTGGGTACAGGTGCCCGTCCTGCTGCCCGGCGAGAAGACCAGCACCCGGCTCGAACCCGCCAAGGGGCTGTACGGGCGGCTCGCGGGGATCGAGGCGAAGCCCGGCATCGTGGACGCGGCGATCTGGGTCGGATACGCCTGGGCCGACGAGCCCCGCTGCAAGGCGGCCATCGTGGTCACCGGTGACGACGCCGCACTCGCCGCCGCCGAGGCCGAGTCGCTGGCCCGCCAGTACTGGGACGTCCGGCGCGACTTCGAGTTCGTCGGCCCGACCGGGACCGCCGAGGAGTGCGTCGCGGCCGCGGTGGCGTCCGACCGCCGTCCGTTCCTGATCAGCGACTCCGGGGACAACCCGACGGCCGGCGGCGCGGGCGACCTCGCGTACATGCTCGGCAAGCTGTTGGAGAACGAGGAGATCGCCTCCGGCCGGGTGACCGCCGTCCACCCCGGTATCACCGACCCGGCCGCGGTCCGCGCCTGCTTCGAGGCCGGGATCGGTGCCACCGTCACGGTCGGCGTCGGCGGCAAGGTCGACACCAGCCAGGGCGGACCGTACGAGATCACCGGCGAGGTGACGGGCCTGCAGCGCGCCGCCGACAAGACGGACCGGGCCGAGGGCGGTGCGTACGACCGGGGCTGCGACCTCGCGGCGATCACCGTCGGCGGGCTCACGGTCGTCGTCACCGGGCAGCGCAAGCCGTTCCACACGGTCGCCGACTTCACCGGCCCCGCGCAGGGCGGTCTGGGGATCGACCCGCGCACCTTCGACCTGGTCGTCGTGAAGATCGGCTACCTGGAGCCGGAGCTGCACGACATGGCCGCCGACTGGCTGCTGGCCCTCACCCCCGGCGGCGTCGACCAGGATCTGCTGCGTCTGGGCCACCACCGGGTGGAGCGCCCGCTGTACCCCTTCGACGAGGACGCGTACGAGAGCGAGGGCGGCCCGGACCTGACGCCGGTGCTGCTCTGACCGGAGCGGACGGACACGGCGGCCCGGGGGCGGCGGACGAGGTGATCGTCCGCCACCCCCGGGCCGTTCCGCGCCGGGCCCGCGCACCGTACGGTGGCGGCCATGACGACAGCCCCCTCAGACCCCTCAGACTCCCCCGAGCCCACAGCTCCCCCGGAACGCTTCGAAGTCCAGCGGGAGGTCGCGGCAAGCCCCGCCGCGGTGTTCGCGCTGCTGTGCGACCCGCAGGGCCAGGTGGCCATCGACAGCTCCGGGATGCTCCAGTCCGCGGAGGGCGACCCCGTGCGGAAGGTGGACGACACCTTCCTCGTGCACATGGACCGGGAGGCGCTCAACGACTTCCCGATGGGCAAGTACGACGTCACGGTCATCATCACCCGCTTCGAGCAGGACGCCCTGATCGAGTGGACGATCTCCGGGACGATCCAGCCGCCGATCAGGCATCTGTACGGCTACCGGCTCAGCCCCAGCGAGACGGGGACGCTCGTCACGTCGTACTACGACTGGAGCGGGATCGAGGAGCGCTACCGGGACAAGGGCATCTTCCCGGTCATCCCCGAAGCCGGGCTGCGTGCCACGCTCGGCATCCTCGCCAGGACCGTGGAGCGGGCGGGCTGAGGGCTGTCCGCCAGGGATTATGGGACAGCCCTCAGGGACCGGCCCGGACAGGAAGAGCAGCGCAGGGCCCGCGGTGACCCGATAGGCGGCGGCTATCGGGCGTATTCGCCAATCGCGCATTGTGACGGCCCGTCCCCTGAGCGAGCCTGGCCAGGACCGGCAGCGGCGCCGGCAGGTCCAGCGAAGGGGAGGGCATGACAAGCGTTGCGCAGAGGAATCAGGTTCCGCAGCACCTTCGGCTCAACTACATCGACGGGCAGTGGCTGCCGGCGGAATCCGGACAGCTCAGGGAGAACATCGATCCCGCCGATCTCTCCGATGTGATCGGCGAGTTCACCGAATCGGGCGGCGTCGACGTGGATCACGCGGTGGACGCGGCGGCCGCGGCGCTGCCCGGCTGGCGCGCCCGGGGTCCTATCGTGCGCGCCGGGTATCTCACGGCGGCGAGCCGCATACTCGGCGAGCGGGCCGCCGAGGTCGCGGCCGCCATCACCCGCGAGCAGGGCAAGCTGCTCAGTGAAGCCCGCGGCGAAGTGGCCAGGGCGCGGGCCGTCATCGACTTCACCGCGGGCCAGGCGCGGCTGCTCGGCGGGGTGACCGCACCCGCCGAGGAGGAACGCACCTTCGCGTACACCTTCCGTAAGCCCATCGGGGTGGTCGGGCTGGTGTCCCCGTGGAACTTCCCGCTGGCCATCCCGGTGTGGAAGGTGGCGCCCGCGCTGCTCTCCGGGTGCACGGCGGTGCTCAAGCCATCCCCCCTGACGCCCCTGACATCGGCGCTGCTGGTCGAGATCTTCCAGCAGGCCGGGGTTCCCGACGGGGTACTGAATCTGGTGCAGGGTGACGCGGCCGCGGGCGAGGCCCTGGTGGCCAACCCGGCGGTGGCGGGCATCAGTTTCACCGGTTCGCTGCCGGTCGGCACCGCCATCCACAGCGGCGGAGCGCACCGGCTGCTCCGTACCCAGCTGGAACTCGGCGGCAAGAACGCGCTGATCGTCTGCGACGACGCCGACATCGGCAAGGCCGTCGACGCCGTCGCGAACGGCGCCTTCGGCCAGGCGGGCCAGCGGTGTTCGGCCACGAGCCGGGCCGTGGTGGATGTCCGGGTGCGGGAGGAGTTCCTCGACCGGCTGGTGGAACGCGTCGCAGCTCTGCGGGTCGGGCCCGGCGACGATCCCGCGTCGCGGGTCTGCCCGGTCGTCAACACCGCCCGGATGGACGCGGCGCTGGCGGCCGTCGCCGGAGCGCGGCTCGACGGCGGCAAGGTGCTGTGCGGCGGGGAGCGGGAGGAACGGGAGGATCTGCCCGAGGGCTGCTACGTCCAGCCGACCGTCATCCGCGATGTGCCCGCGGACAGTTCGCTGGCGCAGGAGGAGGTGTTCGGGCCCGTGCTGGCCGTGATCGACGCGGACGGGTTCGACGAGGCGATGACGGTGGCGAACTCGGTGAAGTACGGGATGTCGGGCACCGTCTTCACGGCGTCCCAGTCGCGGGCGTTCGAGGCGATCGACCGGTTCGAGGCCGGGATGCTCCATGTGAACCGGCCGGGCGTCGGGGCGTACTCCCATCTGCCGCATGTGGGATCGAAGGCGTCGCAGTACGGCCCGCCGGAGTGCTCGCCCGAGGTGTGGGACTTCTACACGGAGTGGCATTCGGCCTGTATCAGTTATTAGCCTCCAGCTGCAGACCGTGCTCTTCATGTCCGGGATGTGGCTCGTCGCCGGTGACGGCCGGTGCGGGAGCGGGCTTGGCGGCGGCGTCGCCGGCCGGGCCGGTGGGCTGCGTCGTGGATCGGCTGAACGCCGAGGTCGGCATACCCGCGGCTTCGCCTCGGCACTGAGGACATCCGTCCCGTCCCGTGCGCCGCGAGAGTTCTCGGTCCTGTGACCGGCAACAGTCCGTCGATGTCTCTCGGTAGCGCGCCAGGAGCGTTCTTCAGCGGGCTGGGTGGTTCCCTGCCCATACCGTGGGGGTTCGGTCTGACCACGGACTCGCCTGTTCGAGTTGTCCGGCGAGGCGGAAGAGCCGGCCTTCGAGGCCATATCCGGCGGCGAACTGCATACCGACCGGGAGCCCCGTCCCGGCGTCGGCGGTCACGGGTACGGAGACGGCGGGCGTGCCTGCCACGTTGAACGGCATGGTGAACGGCGACAGGTCGTTGATGCGCTCGATCCAGCCGAGGCCGTCCAGTGTCTCCACACCCTCCGTATGAGTGCCCAGAGACACGGGAGGCTCCGGCAGGGTTGGCGTGAGGAGGATGTCGTACTCGTCGAAGTACCGCGCCAGGCTTCGGGCGACTCGGTTCCGCATCGCGAGAGCCGTGTGGAACTGCGCGCCGCCGACCCGCTGCCCGTAGTGGTAACCGGCGAGGGTCGCCGGCTCAAGGGTCGAGGAGTCGATGGGACGGCCGAAGGCGGCGGCCAGCCCGTCGACCAGGGTGGTGAGGTTCACCGTCATGAGCCGGGCATTGGCCAGGACGAATTCCTCCCAGTCGGCGCCGAGGTCGACTTCGGCCTCCTCCATTTGGTGGCCGAGGGATTCGAGCAACCGCACGGTGCGGGAGAGGGCGTCGGTCACCGGGGCGGTAGTGCGGCGTCCGCCCCACGCTCGGGCGAGGACACCGATCCGCAACGAGCCCGGATGACGGGTGACTTCTTCCGCATACGGCCGTGACGGCTGCTGGGCGAAGTAGGGGTCGCCCGGCTCCGGGCCGCGTATCTGGTCGAGCAGTACCGCACTGTCGCGTACGGTGCGGCTGACGCTGCCGTGCACCGCCAGGCCGTTGAAGACCTCGTCGACGTCCGGCCCCATGGACACCCGGCCGCGGGTGGGCTTGATCCCGAAGAGGCCGTTGCAGGCGGCGGGGATGCGGAGCGATCCGGCGGCGTCGGTGCCATGGGCGACCGGGAGCACCCCGGCGGCGACAGCGGCGGCCGCGCCTCCGCTGGATCCGCCCGCGCTGCGCTCCAGGTCCCATGGGTTGCGGGTCGCGCCGTACAACGCCGATTCCGTCGAGATGCCGTACGCCATCTCCGGTGTCGCGGTACGTCCGAATGTCACGAGGCCCGCGCGCCGGAAGCGCTGCATCAGCGAGGAGTCGGCGCGGGCGACGTTACCGGCTGCCAGGCGGCTTCCCAGCTCCATTCGCCTCCCGGCCATGGCCACCGCGATGTCTTTGATCAGAAAGGGGACGCCGGCCAGTGGTGCGCTGCCGGGGGCAGGTTCGTCGTCGGTCAGCCATGTCTCCACGACGGCGTTGATCCGCGGATCGACTGCCCGTACCGCCTCGCGCGCGGCTGCCTCCAGCTCCGCGGGGAGTACCTCGCCCTTGGCCACCAGCTCCGCCAGCCCGACTGCGTCGAAGCTCACGTACTCAGAAACCCTCACTGCCACTCCCTGACCAGAACAATACCGATGAGTCCCGGACGATACCCTACGGTATCGAGGGGGTCGGGCTGGTACCGTGGGAGAGGTTGTGAACCGCACGATCGACCGGAGTGACGGAGTAGTCGTGGCATCGACCCTCAGAAGGCCGAGCAGAGTGGCGAAGCTGCCGCCTCGTGAGCGCATTCTCGACGCGGCCGAAGAGCTCTTCCAGAGGGAAGGGATCCGGCAGGTCGGGGTCCAGACGATCGCCGACAGGGCCGAGACCACCAAAATGGCGATCTACCGGCACTTCGAGACCAAGGACGCGCTGGTCGCGGAGTGGCTGCGGATCGTCGCCGCGGACTATCGGGCGGCCTTCGACCGCGTGGAGACCGAATACCCCGGCCGGCCCGAGGAGCAGATTCTCGGCCTGGCCCGCTTCATCGCCGAGGGGCTGCCGTCGCTCTCGTACAGGGGCTGTCCGTTCATCAACTCCCTCGCCGAGCTGCCCGACCGCCTTCATCCGGCACGGCAGGTGATCGAGGACCACAAGGCCCACCAGGCCCGCAGGCTGCTCGGCATGTGCACCCAAGCCCAGATGTCCGACCCCGGACAGGCCGCGGCCGAGATCACCTTCGTACTGGAAGGGGCACAGGTCAGCACACAGAACGGAAGCATCGATCAGACGGGAGACCGCCTGATGAGGATCGTCGAAGGAATCGTGGACCGGCACCGCTCCCACCTCGGCCCACAAGGGGCGGCTGACTGACCGCCGGCGCCGCCCGCCCGACCGCTGCTCAGCGTGGCCATGCGAGTGTGACCTGGCACGCCCGCTCACCTGGAAAGCGTCCTTGGGAAAGCCTCCTTGACCGGAGCGGGTACAGGGTGGTCTCGCAGGCCGGCGGCCCGGCTGTTGAACAGAACAGCCGGAAGCCAGTGCCGTACTCCGCGGGAAAGTGGTGCTGAAGTCGCCACGGCCTGCCCCTCACCGGACTTCCGGCGAGGGGCACCTCCGTGTGAGCCTCTGTCAGCGTCCGACGATCTCCTCGGCCAGTCCGAACGACAGCGTCATCCCGGCGCCGCCGACACCGTTCACCACGGTGACACCGGGTTCGGGCTCGGTCACCAGCTCCGTACGGCCGTCCCGTAGCGAGGGGTAGTAGCCGCTCCAGCGTTCGGTGATGGCCGGGTTCGGCAGCTGGGCGAATGTGCCCAGGTAGTCCACGACCGCCTGGTTGATCTCCTCGCTCTCGAAGGGGTGGAGGGTCTTCGCGTACGCGTGGCTGTCGCCGATCGTCAGCCGGCCGTCCGCGGTCTGGGAGAGCAGGACATGGACCCCGTTCTCCCGGTGGAAGGGCAGCTCCTCGCCCATCCGGGCCGCGAGCACCGCCTTCGCCTCGCAGTCGTCGAAGGCCGCGTAGTGCAGCAGGGTCAGCCCGCCGCAGAGCATCGGGCCGAGCTGCCAGCCCGACGGCTGGGCCCCGGTGCGCATCATCTGGAGCTTGCACCGCACCAGGCCGCTGCGGGCGAAGACTTCGGGGTAGAGCGTCGCGAAGTCATTGCCGCTGCACACATAGACGCGGTCGGCCTGCCAGTCGCCATCGGTGGTGGAGACAGTCGGCAGGCCGATCCCGCGTACGGCCGTGCCGAACCGGATGTCGACGCCGTACTCGGCCACCAGATGCCTGGCGACCGCCGGGATGGCGAGCCTGGGGTCCACGTTGAGCTCGGTCGGGCTCCACATCGCGGCGAGCAGGCCGTCGGTACGCGCGGTGGCGCTGCGCTCGCGGGTCTCGGCAGGCGTGATCATCCGGACGCCGCGGTCCCGGGCCGGTGGTGTGATCGCGAGGAACTCCTCCAGGACCGCGACCTCGTCGGGGTGGTGCGCGAGGTGCAGGGATCCCGTCGGAGCGGCCCAGAGTCCGGACTTGGCGGCGATCTCCAGCCAGATCTCCCGGCTGCGCAGGGCTCGTTCGTACACCTCGCCGCGCTGCTGGCCGATCGACCAGATCATGCCGAAGTTGCGGATGGAGGCGCCGACGGCGAAGTCGTCGCGCTCGAAGAGGACGACGCGGTCCCCGCGGCGGGCGGCGGCGAGCGCGTGGGCGAGGCCGACGATGCCTCCGCCGACGACGGCGGTGTCGGCACGGTTGACGGTCATGGAGTTCTCCTTCTCGATGGGTGCAGGAGGCTCAGGACGTGGGGCGCGGTACGCGGTTCCAGTGCGGGAGCATCAGCAGTCCGGCGAGGAGCGCGGCGCCCGCGAAGCCGGTGAACAGCACACCGCCGGAGAGGAATCCGGGGAGCAGGCCGCCGAGGATGGCGCCGACCGAGCCGCAGCCGTTGACCAGCCCGGCCGCGGTCCCGGCGCCCTTGGCGCTGCCGAAGTCGACGGCGGCCACGCAGGAGATCATCGCGTCGGCCGCGTACACGGAGAGTCCGATCACCGCGAGAACGGCGATCATCACGCCGACGCTGCCGGCCGCGGTGAGCGGCATGAACAGGGCGAGCGCCGCGGTCAGTACGCCCAGGGCGAGGACGCACGCCGGCACCCGCCGGGACCGGAACAGCCGGTCGGAGACCCAGCCCACCAGGATCGGGGCGAGGACGCCGGTGACGCCGAAGGCGATGGGGATGAGGGTGGCGCCCACCTTGTTGATCTCGGGCAGCCGCTGGCTGACGATCACCGGCCCCCAGAGGAGGATGGCGTAACGGGCGGGCTTGAGAAGGAAGTAGCAGAGGCCGAGGGTGAGCACCATGCGGTCGCGCAGGGTCTCGCGGTAGAGCCCGACGGCCGAACGGCGCGGCGCGACATCGGCCCGGGGCCCGGCACTCCGTACGGCCTCCGGCGTCTCCCCGGACTCCGCGGGTCCCTCCGTCTCCCCGGGTCCTGTGGGTTCCGCGGCTCCTGCCGGCTCACCGGGTCCTGTGGGGCCTTCGGGCACCGTGGATGTGGGTCCTGTGGGGTCGGCCGGGTCCGGAAGGCCCACGTCCCGGGGCGAGTTGCGCTGCAGGAGCACGAACAGCAGGAGTACGACGGCCAGGGTGGCGGCGCCGGAGAGGAAGGCCGCACGCCAGCTGTCGAGCAGCGAGTAGGCGATCCAGCCGAGGAACGGCGGGGCCACGAGCCCGCCGAACGCGTAGTTGGTGCTCCACACACCGAGCACCCGGCCGCGCTCCCCCACCGCGAAGAAGTTCCCCATGTTCTTGCAGAGCGGCGCCCACCCCGCCGACTGGGACAGCCCCTGGATCACCATGGCGCCGCCGAACACCAGGAGCGCGCTGTTCAGCCCCATCACACAGGCGGCGGCGATGGCACCGGCCATCCCGCCGATCACCACCACCCGGGGCCCGAACCGGTCGGCCCACATGCCCCAGAGGAACTGACCGGCGGCGTAGGCCGCCAGATAGACCGCGTCGATGATGCCGAGCACGTGCTCGGTGAGCACGGTGTTCACGGAGGGGTCGTCCAGGATGCCCAGCTTGGCCACGGAGAACGCCTGCCGGACGAAGTAGAAACCGACGTACGCGAGCCAGGTGATCGCGAAGATCTGCCGGCGCCAGCGCCGGGACCGTGCGGAACGGAGCAGCGGCGAGATCTCGTCGAGTGCTTCCCTTGTGCTGAGTGCTTCCCTGGTGCTGACCGGAGTGCCGGTCGGTGGTGGTTGCTGTGGTGGTCGCTGCGGTGGGGTGTCTGCCATGGCGGTGTCCTGTCCTCGGCGCGTGGGTGCGGGTGAGGGATCGGAGTCGTACCTGGACATGGCTCGGCCCCGGCGCGTGCCTCGACAGCGCACGCCGGGGCCGGGTCAGTGGTGCGGGAGTGTTCGGTCGGGGGTCAGGGACGGAGGGGCTCCGGGACCGGTCAGGCCGTGAGCGGCCGGTCCGCCGCGAGTGCGGTGCCCACCCAGTAGGCGTCGAAGTTCCGGAGCCGGTGGCCTTCGGGGAGCGGTCCGGTCGGTGCGTTGACCAGGAACGGCACCCGCTGCTCCGTCAGCCCGCCGTGCGAGCGCAGTGGCTCGGCGAAGCCGGAGATGTCATGGCGGGCCGGGGTGGTGCCCAGCGCCGTGTTGCGTTCCGCGATGACGACGATGTCGCCGATCCGGTCCGGGGGCAGCTCGAAGCGCTCGCATGCCTGGGCCCGGGTGAGGACGGTGTCCACCCCGTCCAGCGTGGCGAGGGCGGCGACCAGCGGGGCCGCGTCGGTGCCGGCGGGCAGGTGCACGGTCGCGTACGAGCCGAGCGCCCCGTGGTGCACGGTGTACGGGTCGGTGATGGGCAGCACGACCCGCGCCGTGCCCTCACCGAGCCGGGCGTCCATGACGTCCTGGAGGAACACCACCCGGGCGTCGCCCCGCGCGTCGCTCTTGGCGTTCATCCCGTGGTCGGCGGTGACGACGAGGACGGCGCCCAGCGCGTCGATCCGCTCGAAGTAGCCGTCGAGCATCGCGTAGAAGTCGTTGGCGACGGGCGAGCCCGGTGCGTGCTTGTGCTGGATGTAGTCGGTGAGCGAGAGGTACATCAGGTCGGGCCGTTCCTGCTCCAGTACGTCCGTACCGGCTGCCATGACCAGCTCGCTGAGCCCGGCGCTGTACACGGACGGCAGGTCGATGCCCACACGTTCCAGCACCTTGCTGATGCCGTTCTCCTCCTCGGTGACCTGGTCGGCCTTCTCCGCGGAGAAGCACATGCCGTCGACCAGGTCGCGCCCCAGCAGCCTGCGCAGTTTGTCCTTGGCCGTGATGACGGCGACCTTCGCGCCCGCGGCCGAGAACGCGGCGAAGAGGGTCGGCACCCGCAGCAGCGCGGGGTCGTTCATCATGACCTCGGTGCCGGAGGCGGTGTCGTAGAAGTAGTTGCCGCAGATGCCGTGCACCGATGGCGGTGTGCCGGTGGCGATGGAGAGGTTGTTGGGGTTGGTGAAGGACGGCATGGTGCAGTCGGCCCGCAGATCGCTGCCGTGCTGCAGCATGCGTTCGAGGAAGGGCATCCGGCCGTCTGCCACGGCCCGTTCGTGGTAGGCGGGCTCGCTGCCGTCGATGCAGACCACGACGACGGGCCGACGGGGCCGGCCGTAGCCGCGCCCGTTCACATCGAGCGGTTCGGCAACAGATTCCTTCATGTACGGATCCACCCCTGAGGTCGAAGTCCGGAGCGGGGGCTGCCGCTCTCCTCTTCATGGGTAGCACCCGGCGCCGATGGTGGAGAACCACCGGAATCGCTATGGGGGCCATAGCCGCGCAGCGACCCGTGCACCCCCTCCCCACCAGGTGCGTTCGCGGCTAGGGTCTTCCTTGAGCGACGTCAGGAGGCCCGTGGAACTGAACCTCCACCGATTGTGGATCTTCATGCAGGTGGTCGAGCACCACGGCTTCTCCGCAGCGGCGCAGAAGCTCTATATGAGCCAGCCGTCCGTCTCCAACCAGGTACGCAGACTTGAGCAGTCCCTGCGGGTCACACTGGTGGACCGCTCGGGCGCCAGGACCCGGCCCACCGCCGAGGGCGAGGTGCTGGCCGAGTACGGAAAGCGGGTCTTCCTGCTGGCCGACGAGGCGGTGGCGGCGGTGCAGCAGGTCAGTGGGCTGGCGTCGGGGCGGCTGCTGATCGGCGGGACGACGACGGTGGGCACCTATCTGCTGCCGTCCCTCCTCGCCCGGTACCAGACGGCACATCCGGGTATCGAGTGCGACATCTTCGTGGGCAACAACGAGGCCGTGCTGGAGCGGCTGGTCGACGGCCGGATCGGGGTCGCGGTGGTGGCGGGGGCGCCGACCGCGGCCCAGCTCGTCGTCGAACACGTACTGGACGAACGGCTGGTGCTCGTCGCCGCGCCGTCGCATCCGCTGGCGGGGGCGTCCTCGGTCGGTCCCGCCGAGCTGGCGGGCTCGCGTTTCCTGCTGCGCGAACCCGGCTCGCAGACACGCGAGTTGCAGGAACAGGTGCTGGCCGAGTGGGGTCTGACGGAGGTGTCGCACGGCGACATCTGGGGTCCTGAGGCCGTCAAGCAGTGTGTGGCCGCCGGTCTCGGGCTCACCCTGATCTCCGAGCACGCCGTCGACGGCGACATACGGGCCGGCTCACTGGCGGTGGTGCAGGTCGGCCCGCGGCCGCGGTCGCGCCCGATCAGTCTGGTGAGCCGGCGCGACCGGCTGCTCTCCCCCGCCGAGCGGGCGTTCATCGCCCTGCTCCGTACGACGGGCAGCTGGCCCCGGGAGCCGGCCGCGGGGTAGCCGCTCCGTACGGGACGGGCGGGCGGAACGTCAGAGCCGGTGGACGACCCGGGCCAGCAGGGGCAGCGCCGCGGCCAGTTGCTCCCGCTCGGCGGAGCTGAGTTCGTCGTCGATGGCCCGGGTGAGCCGGCGCGCCCGCTCCCGCCGGGCGCCGTGCAGGCCCTCGACGCCCGCCGCGGTGAGCGAGACGACGACCCGGCGGCCGTCGTCGGGGTCCGGGGTGCGGACCACCAGACCGCGCTCCTGGAGCGCGGAGACGATCGTGCACATGGACTGGGCGCGGATGCCCTCGGCATCGGCGAGCCGGCCGGGCGTCGTCGGACCCTCCCGGTCGATCCGTACCAGTACGGAGGTCTGGGACAGCGTGAGTTCGCCCTCCGGCCGCACCTGTCTGAGCCTGCGCACCAGCGGACCGAGGCAGGCCCGCAGCTCTGCCGCCATCCGCACCGAATCAACCGAGTTCGCCATGGTCATCAGCATAAACTGAGGAGTCCAGGCTTATGGTATAGGTGTCTCATGAGCGACTCACTTACCGCGGAAACCGTCAGGCTCGCCGGTCACAACGGCGACGAGATCGAGGCATATCTGGCCCGCCCGGAAGGCGGATCCCCACGCGGTGGCGTCGTGGTCATCCACCACATGCCCGGATACGACCGGGGCAGCAAGGAGATCGTCCGCAGGTTCGCCGAGCTGGGCTACGACGCGATCTGCCCGAACCTCTTCTACCGCGACGCGCCGGGCGCGGCCCCTGACGACGCAGCGGCGGCCAACCGCGCCGCGGGCGGGGTGCCGGACGACCGGCTCGCCGGGGACGTGGCCGGGTCGGCGGCGTATCTGCGCGCACTGCCCACCTCCAACGGCAAGGCGGGCACGATCGGTTACTGCTCCGGCGGACGGCAGAGCGTGCTCGCCGCCTGCCGTCTCGACCTCGACGCGGCGGTGGACTGTTACGGCGCGTTCGTCACGGGAACACCGCCCGAGGGTTTCCCGCTGCAGGTCAGCAATCTCGTCGGTGAACTCCCGCGGCTGCGCGCTCCGCTGCTCGGCCTCTTCGGGGCCGAGGACAGCTACCCCGGCCCCGAGCAGGTCGCCGAGCTGGAGCAGATCCTCACGGAGCACGGCAAGGACTTCGAGTTCCACACCTACGAGGGCGCCGGTCACGGGTTCTTCTCCACCGACCGCCCCTCGTACAACGTGGCGGCCGCCAACGACGGCTGGGAGCGGATCGAGACCTTCTTCGCCAAGCACCTGGGAGCCTGAGCATGTGCACCTATACGACGATCAAGGACACGGTGGACGGCAGCGCCAAGGGGCCGGGCAGCTCCTGGTTCCATGTGTCGGACGTGACCGTGTACTTCGACCACCCGGTGCACGCGATGGCGGGTCACACGCTCAACATCGACTTCACCGATCCGTCGAAGGGCCCGTCGGCCCGCGTCGCCCTGGAGCTGACGGCCGAGTCCGCCCGCACCCTGGTCGCGGCGATCCAGGAGGCGCTGGCAGCGGTTCCGCCCGCTCTCACCGCCTGACGGTGTGAGTGCCGGTGGGCCGCCACTGAGCGCTCACCGACCGGCCGCAGGACCGGGAGGACGCGTACACCCCGCGCCCTCCCGGTCCTGCGGCCGTTGTACGAATCACCGGTACCCGTCAGTATCCCGGGGATCACCGGCTTCCGGCTACCGCTTGATCCGTCCGCGGATCGCGAGGGCGGCGAGGCCGAGCAACACCGGCTCGGCCAGCCGGGAGGCCATCTCGGTGTACGTGCCGGTGGTGGTGAGCTCCTGGCCCGAGGTGCGGAAGACAACCGAATTCACCACGATCCGCAGGGACTTCTCCCCCCGGTCGGAGCTGAGCCGGGAGCCGAGCGGCCCGGCGGGGTCGACCGGTTCGGGGTCGTCCGTGGTCAGCGAGATACTCCGGCCGGTCAGCCGCCCGGTCATGGAGGACTGCGGGGCGTCCTCGGGCAGGCCCCAGAGCATCATCAGCAGGACAGTGACGGCCATGGCCGCCAGCAGCCAGCCCAGTGCCCTGGACGCACGCAGTCCATAGCCCGACACCGCCCAGTACAGGGTGAGCAGCGCCCGCTCACCGCGGGGGCGCCGGGAGTTGTGGCGCCGCATCTCCATCTCGCCGTAGTAGAAGTCCGCCGCGTCCGGCTCGTTCTTGCTGTCCTCGAAGGACTTGCGCAGCTGCCGGTACACCGGCGCCAGGCCGGCCGGCCCGACCACCGGTGTGCCGTCCGGCGCCCCGGCCCATCCGG